>NZ_CP018888.1:966211-1288281 GCF_001936335.1 Amylolactobacillus amylophilus DSM 20533 = JCM 1125 | reverse complement strand
TTTGCGTAACCACGCATCTTAGCCTCATTCGTCTGTGCAAAAAGACCACGAATATCGTCAAAAACACTGGTGTACGTTGCTGGATTACTCCGCGGAGTCCGACCGATTGGGCTTTGATCGATATCAATAATCTTTTCGATATTCTCATAGCCGGAAATACTCTTGTACTTACCCGGCTTGGTGGAGTTCCGATTCAACTTCTGCGCCAGCGCTCGCTTCAGGATCATGTTGACTAAAGTCGACTTGCCGGAGCCCGAAACACCCGTCACAACAACGAGTTCTCCCAGCGGGAAGTCCACATTGACGTTCTTCAAGTTATTCTCGGCAGCCCCTTTGACCGTGATTTTCTGACCGTTACCAGTTCTACGCTTTAGTGGCACCTTGATAAACTTCTTGCCTGATAAATACTGACCAGTAATTGATTGCTCTACCTGAGCAACCTCGGCAGGTGTGCCAGCGGCCATCACCTGGCCACCATCAGCCCCGGCCCCCGGGCCAATGTCAATCAGATAATCCGCAGCTCGCATTGTATCCTCGTCGTGTTCAACCACAATGAGGGTATTCCCGAGGTCTCTCATCTCTTGGAGCGAGCCAATTAAGCGATCATTATCCCGTTGGTGGAGCCCAATGGAAGGCTCGTCCAGGATATACATGACGCCAGAAAGATTGGAACCAATCTGAGTGGCTAAACGAATTCTTTGTGCCTCCCCACCAGAAAGTGTACCAGCCGAACGCGAGAGCGTCAGGTAGTCTAGCCCAACATTAATCAGGAAGGTTAGGCGATCATTAATCTCTTTTAAGATTGGTTTAGCAATCGCGGTCTCTTGCTCCGAAAGTTCGATTTTGTGGAAGAAATCAACTGCTCGCTTGATGGCAAAAGTAGAAACTTCAGCAATATCTTCGCCCATCACCTTGACGGCTAAGGCTTGGCGGTTTAATCGCTTGCCATGGCAGACAGGACAAGTCAATTCGGTCATGTACTTACGCATTTGATCGCGGGTAAAGTCGCTGTTAGTCTCGTGGTAGCGGCGTTTAACATTAGTTAGCACACCCTCAAAGACCACGTCCACGTCCCTGACACCACCGAACTCATTTTGGTAGTGGAAATGGAAGGCTTTATTGCCTGAGCCAGTCAGGATAATGTCTTGCTGTGCCTTCGTTAACTTATTAAATGGCTTATCCATTGGTACCTTGAACTGTTTCATGGCTTGTGCAAGCATCTCTGGGTAGTAGTTAGAGCTGATTGGATTCCAGGGAATAACGGCCCCCTCTTCGAGCGAGAGACTTTGGTCTGGAATCACCAAATCAACGTCGACCTCGAGTTTCATACCTAGACCATCACATTCCGGACATGCACCAAAAGGAGCGTTAAATGAGAACAAACGTGGTTCAAGCTCGCCCACGGTAAAGCCACAGATTGGGCAGGCATAGTGTTCTGAGAAAATCAACATTTCTGAGCCAACCACATCGACGTTTGCGTAACCATCGGCAAGACGGAGTGCAGCTTCTAATGAATCAAAGATCCTTGAGCGAATCTCCGGTTTCACAACCAAACGGTCAATCACGATACTGATATCGTGCTTTTGGTTCTTATTCAAGTCAAATTGCTCGGTAATCTCATGCACTTCTCCGTCAACGAAGACGCGCACATAACCTTCTTTTTGAATTTTTTCAAAAACCTTTTGGTGCTGGCCTTTTTTCGCTCGGATAACAGGGGCAAGAATCTGAATTTTAGAGCGTTCTGGTAGGTCGAGCACCCGTGTAACCATCTGATCCACGGATTGACTCACGATTGGTGTGCCATCATTCGGACAGATTGGGTGGCCAACACGGGCCCAGAGCAGCCTTAGATAGTCATTAATTTCGGTGACAGTCCCCACTGTCGACCGAGGATTCTTCGAGGTCGTCTTCTGGTCAATCGAAATGGCTGGATTCAGCCCATCGATTGAATCCACGTCAGGCTTATCCATCTGGCCCAAGAATTGCCGTGCATAACTGCTCAACGACTCAACATAACGTCTCTGCCCTTCGGCATAGAGGGTGTCAAACGCAAGCGAGCTCTTCCCGGAACCCGAGAGGCCGGTCATGACCACCAACTTTTCCTTTGGGATGGTGACACTGACGTCTTTTAGATTGTGTTCTCTGGCACCGTGAATCACGATTTTATCATTTGCCATACTTATTTACCTTCACTCTTTAATTCTAACAGGGCATCGCGCAAGGTTGCAGCCTCCTCGAAGTCCAACTTCTTCGCCGCATTTTGCATCTGCTCGGTCAGATTTTTAATTAATTCTTGTTTCTCCTTCTTACTTAACTCATCGAAATTAAGTTCCTTGAAGGATTTTTCTGTTTCTTTGGCATCGACCTGCTTGACAAGTGAGATTGACGCCCTGATTGGTTTGATGATCGTTGTTGGGGTAATCCCATGCTCCTCATTAAACTGCTCCTGAATCTGCCGCCTTCTATTGGTCTTGTCAATCGCAATCTTCATGGAGTCTGTCATCTTATCAGCATACATGATTACATCACCGTGTGCATTTCTGGCTGCTCGACCGATGGTCTGGATCAGCGGTCGTTCAGAACGCAGGAATCCCTCCTTATCGGCATCCAAAATCGCTACAAGTGAGACCTCTGGTACGTCAATTCCCTCACGCAACAGGTTAATTCCGATTAACACGTCGAACTTGCCAAGTCGGAGGTCACGAATGATTTCCGATCGTTCCAGTGTTTTGATGTCACTGTGGAGGTACTTCACCTTAATTCCGAGATCTTTCAGATAATCGGTTAAATCCTCCGCCATCTTCTTGGTCAACGTGGTGACAAAAACCCGCTCGTCACGTTTCGTGCGTTCATTAATCTGACCAACTAGATCGTCAATCTGGCCCTCAATCGGCCTAATCTCCACCTTTGGATCGAGCAGCCCTGTTGGTCGAATAATCTGTTCCACCTTGTAATTCGTCCGCTCGAGCTCGTAGGGACCGGGTGTCGCAGAGACGTACATAATCTGGTGGACGTGCTGTTCAAATTCTTCGAGCCGTAAAGGCCTGTTGTCTAATGCACTAGGTAGCCTAAAGCCGTAATCCACAAGCATCTGTTTCCGTGCCCGGTCACCGTTATACATCCCTCGAATCTGGGGCATCGTCACGTGTGATTCATCGATTAAGATGAGAAAATCGTCAGGGAAGAAATCAAGTAGCGTGAACGGTGGCTCACCCTCTGCACGACCTTCCATGTGACGCGAATAGTTCTCAATCCCATTCGTGTAGCCGAGCTCCTGCATCATTTCAATATCATACGTCGTCCGTTGCTTAATCCGCTGGGCCTCCAATAGCTTACCTTCATCGTTGAACTTCTTCACTTGCACGTCCAACTCATCCTTGATTCTACGGACGGCTGCCTCCATCTGTTCATCGTTAGTCATGAAATGGGTTGCCGGAAATAGTGAGACCTGTTCACGTTCACCAACAATCTCGCCAGTCAAAGAGTCAACCTCAACAATGCGGTCAATTTCATCACCAAAGAATTCCACGCGAAAGGCATGTTCACTATTACCAGCTGGGAAAATTTCGACTACATCACCACGGACTCTGAATCGGCCACGTTGAAAATCGATATCGTTCCGATCATATTGAATAGTCACAAGCTGTCTGAGTAGCTCGTTTCTATCCATTTCCATTCCCACCCGTAGTGAGATCACAGATTTCGCATACTCGTTTGGATCACCAAGACCAAAGATACTGGAGACACTGGCGACAACAATCACGTCATTGCGCTCCAGTAACGCACTAGTGGCCGAGTGGCGCAGCTGATCGATCTCATCGTTGATTGCCGAATCCTTCTCAATATACGTATCAGAAGATGGCACATAGGCTTCCGGTTGGTAGTAGTCATAGTATGACACAAAATACTCGACGGCATTCTCGGGGAAGAAGTCTTTGAACTCACCATATAATTGACCCGCAAGAGTCTTGTTGTGGGAAATAATTAAGGTCGGCTTATTCAGCTTCTGAATTACATTGGCCATGGTAAATGTCTTACCAGTACCAGTCGCACCCTCCAGAATCTCCTCTTTACGGCCAGCTTTGAAGCCATCAACCAATTTGGTAATTGCGGCGCCTTGGTCCCCGGCGGGCTGGTATTTTGAGTGGAGCTTGAACGTGCCACCTTTTTGCTTAGTTATCAATTAATTCCCCTCCTCGTCAAAAAAAGTTGGATATAAAATCCAACTATTTACAAAATATATTTAATTCTAGCACTCCGAACATACTTTCGCCACAAATTAGTTTAGTAATTCAGCAAAAGCAGACTGGTAACGCGTCACATTGGCATGGGCATGTTCCGTTGAGTCGGAACGCACACCAACGTATACTTTGACCTTAGGTTCAGTCCCGGATGGCCGGAGCGCAATCCATGTATCGTCAGCCAAGTAATACTTCAAGACGTCTGCCTTTGGATAATCAGTGAACGCAGTCGTCTTCCCGTCTACCACGGCAGTCTGTGCCAGGTAATCCTCGTAGCGCATCACTTGTACACCGGCAATTTCCGTAACAGTTTCACTCCGGAGTTTCTCCATCATTGCCTTCATCTTGCTTAAACCATCAAGGCCAGTCATCTCGATTGATTTCGTCTCTTCGGCGAAGTAACCAAATTGTTGTGATAGTTCCTCTAAGCCCTCAGCAACCGTCAATCCGCGACTTGAATAGTATGCAGCAACCTCGGCCATCATGAGCGCGGCTTGAAGGGAATCCTTATCGCGGACAAAGTCCTTAAACAAGAAACCATAGCTCTCTTCGAACCCGAAGACAAACTTCCCGCTACCTGTCTGGTTTAGGTGCTCGATTTCCTCACCAATATACTTAAAGCCCGTTAGTACATTTTTCGTCTTGATACCAAAACTTGTGGCAATCACGAATGGGAGCTCACTTGAAACAATCGATTTGACAATCTCTAGTTGCGCAGTCAGCTCGCCGCTCTTCTTCATTCCCGTCAGCAGGTAATTCGTCATCAAGGCTGCAATCTGGTTCCCTGTCAATAGTTCATATTCACCGGCCTGATTAAGGACTGCACAGCCCATCCGATCGGCATCGGGATCGGTGGCAATGATTAGCTTTGCACCCACCTTTTTAGCCAGCTTAATGCCTTCTGTGAAAGCGGCTGGGGACTCGGGATTCGGTGATGGCACACTGATAAATTCCGGATCGAGAATTGCCTGGCTTGGGACAATATGCACGTTTTTGAAACCATTCTCACCGAAAACACGCTGGTACAACACATTACCTGTACCATGCAGAGGTGAGTAGACAATCGGTAAGTTGTCTGCCTCAGCAGCAATCAACTTGCGATCGACGTTCACGGTCTGAAGCTGTGCTAAATAAGCCTGATCGACGTTCTCACCAATTAATTGAATCGTGCCCGCTTGCCGGAGTTCGGAGAGATTACCGGTCTGCACTGCGAAAATATCGTCGATGGCCTCAGCGTACTTCACGACACTATCCACCTCTGCCGGTGGCATCTGCCCCCCATCCGGGCCATAAATCTTATAGCCGTTATATTGTTTGGGATTATGACTTGCAGTAATCATAATTCCCGCATACGCAGTCAAATAACGAATTGTGAAGGAAAGCTCCGGCGTTGGCCGTAATGAATCGAACAGATAAACTTGGATACCATGTGCACCAAGGATTAACGCTGCATGCTGCGCAAAGGCGGCAGAATTATAGCGTGGATCATAACAGATTACAACACCACGAGCCTTATATTCAGCACCGAGTTCATCGATTAACCGGGCCAATCCCTCAGTGATTTTGCCAACCGTGAAGAGGTTCATCCGATTCGTGCCTGGCTCCATTAAGCCACGCATACCGGCTGTACCGAATTCCAAGTCGGCACCAAAAGCATCTTGGACCCAGTCGGGATTCTGTGCTAGATCAGCCAACTGCTGCTTCATTTCGAGTGGCAAGTTCTCGTTCTCCTGCCAGTATTTTACTTGTGTCATCAAAGTCATCTTTTTCTCCTTCAAAACATTTACATTTCATACTCTATGATACTGTTTCCGACCAACAAAAAAAAGCTTGAAAACAAGCTTTTGAATTTAGAAGTAGATTATGCAGTTTGCGTGAGACTATTCGTCTCTTGGAGATACTCGTAGACACCTTGACCGGCAATACCACCATCGCCAACCGCAGTGGCGATTTGGCGTAGCTGGTTGGCCCGGACATCGCCGATAGCGAAGATGCCAGGCACACTTGTCCGCATCTTCTCATCAGTGATAATCCAGCCATTCTCGTCGGTGATGTTCAGCTCCTTAAACTTATCAGTCATTGGCATGATTCCAACATAGATGAAGACACCATCAGCTGGCACAACGTGCTCTTCACCGGTGTTCTTATCACGATATTTCACACCGGTAGTCTTATTCTCTGTTCCCACAATTTCCTCTGTGATGGCATTCCACACAAATTCGATTTTAGGGTTGGCAAAGGCACGCTGTTGCAGAATCTGTTGTGCACGGAGTTGATCACGGCGATGAATAATCGTTACCTTGCTCGCCAGCTGAGTCAGGTAGAGCCCCTCCTCAACAGCAGAGTCACCACCACCAACAACCACTACTTCACGGTTCTTGAAGAATGCTGCATCACACACCGCACAGTACGAAACACCCATACCTGAAAGATCTTCCTCACCAGGTACGCCAAGATGTTTATGCTCTGCGCCAGTAGCGATGATGACCGTCTTCCCCTCGAAGTCGCCTTCGTCAGTCTCGACTAATTTATACTCTCCGTGGTCCGTCACGTTTTTGACATTACCGTACGCATACTCAGCACCAAACTTCGTTGCTGAAGCGTACATCTTCTCCGACAAATCAGGACCTGAAATAAGTTCGAAACCAGGATAATTCTCAATATCACCAGTATTGTTCATCTGACCGCCATAAATACCCCGGTCCAAGATGAGTACTGAAAGATTTGAACGTGATGCATACAGGCCGGCAGTCAAGCCACCCGGTCCAGCACCAATCACAATCACATCATACTTTTTCGTCATTTACAATTGGCTCCTTACTTTTAATAAGTTTATTTTACTCTTTTAAAGAAAAGATGCAACTGTGTTGCTCAGTCCTAGAATTCGAGTTCGGGTTTATTCTCCCGTCCCATCATCCGCGCTATTTCTGCATCAACTGATGAATCTTCATACAAGAAGCGATAAATAGCAGCTGAAATCGGCATCTCTAGGTTTAACTCCTGGCTCAGTTCATGCAAGGCCTTTGCCGTCAGGACACCCTCGACAACCATTCCCATATCACTCAACGTCTGTTCGAGGCCCTTACCCTTAGCCAGTTCACGGCCGGCACGCCAGTTCCGAGAATTCGTACTCGTGCACGTCACAATCAAATCGCCGATACCAGACAGACCGCTAAAGGTCAGCGGTTGTGCCCCCAGTCGTACGCCGAGTCGCGTCATCTCAGCTAAGCCACGTGTCATGAGTGCTGCCTTCGCGTTATCGCCGAAGCCCTTACCATATAATAAGCCAGCCCCCAGCGCAATCACATTCTTGGTCGCACCGCCAACCTCGACCCCAATCACGTCGTTCGTCGTGTATAGTCTGAGGTAATCGTTACTAAAAGTTTCCTGCACCAATTCAGCTACAGCCGTTGATTCACTGGCAACAGACAGCGCAGTCAAGTCCTTTTGAGCTACGCCTTCCGCGTGACTCGGTCCAGAAATAATCGCAATTTTGTCTGTTTGAGCAGGATAGATCTCCTCCGCAATGATTTGCGAGACTCGCTTCTTTGACCCGGGTTCAATCCCTTTTGTCGCGCTCACAATGATTGGTTGTGCGTTATTCTGTGCCAAGATTGTGGCGATGGACGCACCAACGCTTCTAATTGCCTTCGTCGGAATCACCAGTAAGAGCATATCCTGTCCCTGCACTGCTGCTTTAAGGTCGATGGTCACTGCAATCCGCTCGTTCGTCTTAAATGTTGCCGCCAGGTACCGCTTGTTTGTGTGGAAATTGATAATCTCGTCTAACACCTCTTGGTGGTTACCATAAAGTGTCACAGAATGGCCGTTATCGGCTAATAGTGAGGCCAAAACCGTGCCCCATGAACCTGCACCAATGACTGCAATTTTTTTCATTATTTCCTCCACTTTTTACCGATGATATGGGTACTTCAACCCACTGCCCGCCAGATACCACTCAGGCTTAGTCACGCGCCGTCTGTAAATGAACAGACCGATGACGACGAAGAACAAGACCGCTGACAACGCCTGTGAGACCCTAATCGTGTTGAAGATGTACAGGCTATCAGTCCGCATCCCCTCAACGAAGAATCGAACTACACTATACCATAATACATAGCTAAGCACGATCTCACCACGTTTGAAAAGGTCCTTCTTGTGGCGTAATGCCAGAATGATAATCAGTCCAATCAGATTGAAGAATGATTCATACAAAAATGTGGGTTGCCGGTATGCACCGTTGATCCACATCTGATCGATGATGAACTGGGGTAGATGAAGCCCTTGGAGGAAGCTCAATGTTGTTTTAGCGCCATATGCCTCTTGGTTCATAAAGTTACCCCAACGTCCGAGTATTTGTGCAGCCATCACGCCTGGTGTGATGATATCTAAGACCAGCCATGCTGGCAAAACTTTGTAGTAGCAGAAAATAATCAGGGTAATGAGGCCGGCAATTAGTCCACCATAAATGGCAATTCCGCCGTTCCAGATGGCAAAAATCTGCGCCGGGTGGGCTGAATAGTAGCCCCACTCAAAGATGACATAATAAGCACGCGCTCCGATGAAGCCAATCGGCACGATCCACAACAACAGATCAATGATATCGTCCGGCATAATCTGGCGTCTTTTCGCCTCCGCCATGGACATCCAAACGGCGATGACAATCCCTATTCCAATTAAAATACCATACCAACGAACGTCGCGGCCGGCGAAACGAAATGCAATCGGATCAATTGCGTTAGCGATAAATTGCACAATTATTGCTCCTTCTCTGTGTTGTCTTGGATGAGGTTCGCCAAGTTCTCCTCGAACTTCTTGGTGGCATCGTAGCCCATATTCTTCGCACGGAAGTTCATGGCGGCAACCTCGATAATGATGGCCAGATTACGTCCAACCTTCACTGGTACGGTAATCTTCGGGATGTTTACGTCGAAAATCGGCATGGATTCCGTCTCGAAACCGACACGGTCATAGTTCTTATCATTGTCCCAATTCTCGAGGTTAACAACAAGTGAGATTGGGGTTGAGGCCCGAACTGCTCCTGCACCGAAGAGATTCATGACGTCGATGATGCCAATTCCTCTAATCTCCAGGAGGTGCTTCAAGATGGCTGGCGCCTCACCGACCACCGTCTTCTCGTCTTGTTGAAAGACGTCAACTCGATCGTCAGCGATTAGCCTGTGGCCCCGCTTCACGAGTTCCAGTGCAGTCTCACTTTTACCAACACCGGAACTACCCATAATCAAGACACCTAGACCATAGATATCGACCAGCACGCCATGGATACTCCGCCGTTCTGCCAGCCTGTATTCTAAGTACTCGGTAATGACACTCGAGAGTCTTGTTGTCGATAACTGAGAACTAAGAACCGGAATCTTGTACTCAGTCGCCTTCTCTAACAGTTCGTCAGGTGCAGCTAGCCCCCGGGAGATTAAGAAGCAGGGGGTATCCTCTTCTTTACACATCCGGTCGAACACGCTCAGGCGTTCCTCCTGCGTGAGTTCATTCGCATAGGAGACCTCGGTCATTCCAAGTAACTGAATCCGTTCATGCGGATAGAAGTCAAAGTAGCCGGTCAGTTCTAACCCGGGACGGGAAATATCCGTCACGCCCACCGATTTATTCTTCAGGTAATCAGCGCCCGCATAAACCTTCAGGCCGTTATCGTGCACCATGTCGCTAATTTTCACGTTCTCAGTCATTTTTATACCTCACGATTTAATCAACTTACTTGTTCCAGTTTACCATTTAGGTACTAAAAAAGCGCCTAAAAATCAGGGCGCTTTTTTAAAATTTGAAATTTTCGTTTAGAAACTTGAAGACCAAGCTTTGTACGAATGACAGTACAAGCGAAACAATAATAACATTGAAGAAACCATTAATCACAATTTGATTGCCGGCGAAGCTAATTGCCAACTCTAAGGAAATTCCGTTGATAATCAACGCGAAAATACCAAAGGTCAGAAAGGAGATTGGTAACGCTAGCAACTGCAACAGCGGGCGGATTGTTCCGTTGATGATGGTGATGAACAGGCCTGCCAAGAGCGCAAAGCCAAAACTTTCAACGGCAATCATCGCGGGGAACATTCCCGCTAGCGCGACTAGGACCAATGCGTTGATGAACACTCTGATTATAAACTTCATCCTATTGCTCGTCGGCCTTCACGTCATTTGTTTCAACGTCACGGGCTTCTTTTCTAGTTGTGTCTTGACTAGTTGAATTCGTGTAGGTCTTTGTTGTCCCGGTTGAACCGTTAGTTGGCTTCTTGTACCGATTATAGAGCCAAATAGCCAAGGCAATCACCAAGATAGGCACAGCAAAGCGGATGACGAAGGCAATGGCACCGAAGAAAATACTAATAATCAACGCCGCAATTAAAACCAGTATTAATATTGCTAGAAAACCACTCATTAATTCTCTTCCTCTCGATCGTTCGTCTCGTCGACCACATCTTCCTCAACAAAGTCTGTCGTGGACGGCTTCTGGGGGATGATGAACCACAATAATAGGTACAACAGGGTTAACGTGCTAAGTGAAACTACCAACAAAATAGCAAAAATAATTCTTAGTTTCGTGCTATCTATTGACCAATATTCTGCTAGACCACCGATTACACCAGCTAATAGTCGATCATCGGTAGAACGATAAATTTTTTTGTTCATGTTTGCTCCTTCTTATCAACTAATCAATATTTTACAGCAACTCGGTTGTTAAATAAATACGCGGCTCTCATCTCCGACGATTTTTATGTAATCTTAAACAGTGTCTTTACGCACGTTGTTATTCAACTCCACAATCTTACCCGTCTTCAAGTACACAACCCATTCACAGAGGTTGGTTGCATAGTCACCAATTCGCTCAAGGTAGCTCGCGACAAGCATGTAGTAGGTGTTACCAAGTATCGTATCCGCGTCCTTCTTCATCTCGACCACGATTTGCTTATGAATCTTGTGTGAGAGTTCGTTCACCTGATCATCCATCTTGGCAACAGTAATTGCTTCCTCCTCGTCCTCGTGGCGGTATGCATGGAGCGATTGGTCAACAATCTCTAAGACGACGTTTGCCAGCTCATCAATTGCCTGCTCAATCTCGTAGACCCTGGTCGTGCCTTTCACCTTAATCGTCGCCTTTGCGATGCTGACCGCATGATCGCCCATCCGCTCCAGATCCGAGCTCGCCTTCATGACAGTCACAATTCGCCGCAAGTCACTGGTAACGGGTTGTTGGAGTGCAATCAACTCGAAACAGGTTTTTTCAAGCTGGACTTCCAGTTCGTTAATCTTCGGGTCGTAGTCAATCACCTTACCAGCACCTGCCTTATCGTGCTCGATAAAGGAGTCGACGGCTCGCTTAATATTCTTGCTCACCATGTGCCCCATCGCCGCAAAGCTTTCATGTAAATCGGCAATTTCTTCATCAAATGTTGCTCTCATGTCAAATCTCCTCTAACCAAATTTTCCTGAAATGTAGTCTTCTGTCTCTTGCCTGTCCGGATTCAAGAACATCTTCTTGGTCTCATTATACTCAATCAAGTGCCCCTGTAGGAAGAAGGCCGTCCGATCAGATATTCTGGATGCCTGGCCCAAGTTATGGGTCACGATGATAACCGTGTACTTGTCCCTTAACTCAAGCAACATGTTCTCGATTTTCGCACTAGAGATGGGATCTAACGCACTTGTTGGCTCGTCCATCAAAATCACTTCTGGCTGCACCGCAAGGACCCGCGCGATGCAGACTCTTTGCTGCTGGCCACCTGAAAGTGAGAGTGCGCTCTCGTTCAACTTATCCTTCACATCATCGAACACGGCGGCGGCCCGTAAACTTTCCTCAACAATCTGATCCATCTCGTCCTTCGTGTACTCGTTCTTTTGTAGCCGCAAGCCATAGGCGACATTATCGTAGATCGAGAATGGGAATGGGTTTGGTTGTTGGAAAACCATGCCCACTTTTTTCCGGAGAGCCACAGTATCGGTAGTTGGCGCGTAAATATTTCGACCGTCAATCTTGACGGAACCTGTGATGGTCACGTTGTCAATCAGGTCATTCATCCGATTAAGCGTCCGCAGAAAAGTGGACTTGCCACATCCGCTCGGGCCAATCATCGCCGTGATTTCGTGTTCGAAATAATCAAGCGAGATGCCCTTTAACGCCTCGTTCTTGCCGTAGAAAAGATGCACATCGGAGGCAGAAATTATGGGTTCTTGATTTGGATTCATCGTTTTCCTCCTAGCCAAATCTGCCTGAGACGTAGTCTTCGGTCAGTTGTACTTGTGGTGTTGTGAAAATCTTGCGTGTCTCGTCGTACTCGACTGCATCCCCCAAGTGGAAGAAGCAGGTATAATCCGAAATCCGCGCTGCTTGTTGCATATTGTGCGTCACGATAATGATCGTGTAGTTGGCCTTTAAGTCCATCATGGTCTCTTCAACAGTTCCGGCCGAGATAGGGTCTAACGCACTGGCGGGTTCGTCCATCAATAGAATATCGGGTTTCATCGCAATTGCCCGTGCAATGCAGAGCCGCTGTTGTTGCCCACCGGACAGAGCTAAAGCACTTTGGCCGAGGTCATCCTTAACCTGATTCCAGAGAGCTGCCTGTTTCAACGTCGTCTCGACCAATTCGTCAAGCGCTTTTTTGTCATGCAGACCATGACGTTTGGGGGCAAACGTGATGTTGTCGTAGATCGACTTTGAGAAAGGATTGGGGCGTTGGAAGACCATGCCGATGTGCTTGCGCATCTCGTAGACATCGATTGCGTCGCTATTGATATCCAGGCCGCGATACATAATCTCCCCCTCCACTTTCGTATGGGGAATGTTATCGTTCATTCGGTTGATTGAGCGCAGGTACGTCGACTTACCGGAACCAGAAGCACCAATCAACGACGTAATCTTATTTCGCTCAAATTGCAGACTCACACCGTGGATGGCATCCTTCTCGCCGTAATAGACATGGAGGTCGTGGGTTTCAACGGCAATCTCCTTGTTCAACTTTGCTAAATCAATAATTGCCTTAGTTTGTTTTTCTTCAGTCATCAAAGTCCTCTACTTCACGCCAGTCAGATGGCGATATAACTTCTTACCAAAATAACGGGCCGCAAGATTAAAAATCAGTACAGCAATGATCAAAACCGCCGACGATGCTGCGGAGACGGCGTCGAGATCCGGAATAATTCCCTCACCATTAACCTTCCAAATATGAACTGCCAAGGTTTCGGCAGGACGAAATGGATTCAAGGGACTATTAATGTAGAGCGGATTCCAGTTGCTAAAATCCAGGATAGGCGAACTTTGGCCGGCGGTATAAATCAAGGCCGCAGCCTCCCCGAACACCCGGCCAGCCGCCAGAATCATTCCTGTAACCAAGTTTGGCAGTGCCTCGGGCACAATGACGTGCACGACGGTTTCGAAGCGCGAAAGGCCAAGTGAAAGGCCGGCCTCCCTTTGGGTGAAGTGAATTGAGAGTAGCGACTCCTCCACATTTCTGGTCAACAGGGGTAGATTAAAGACGGTCAAGGCTAGCGCTCCCGAGAGGATGGAGAAGCCAAAACCCATCTGAATTGAGAAAACCAAAAAGCCGAACAAGCCCACAACAATCGAGGGCAACGAACTCAATATTTCGATTGCCGTTCTGACGAATTCGGTCACCTTATTTTTCGGAGCATACTCGGCCAAGTAAATACCGGCCAGAATAGAGATGGGCAGCGAAATAATCATCGACAGAATCAAGAGGTAAAACGAGTTAAAAAGCTGAACCGAAATTCCGCCACCAGCCTCAAAGATCTTCGCCGGCGTAGTTAAGAAACGCCAGCTAATATTCGGCACGCCCTGGATAAGGATGTAACTGAGTAAGAAGGCGAGAATCAAGACAATCACGCCCGCCATGAAATAAATAATCTTGGTTGCTAATTTATCAACGTTTTTTGCATTCATCGCCCAAAGTTACCCCCCTTCTTTGAAATACGCCGGATGACCAGGTTAAACAGTAATGACATCAATAAGAGGAGTAGTGCGAGGGACCACAGTGCATTATTGCTGAGCGTTCCCATGACCGAATTACCCATCCCCATCGTTAGGACACTAGTCAGTGTTGCCGAAGGTGTGACCAAGTTATGTGGCATCAAGATGGCATTACCAATAACCATCTGGACGGCGAGTGCTTCGCCAAATGCCCGAGCCATTCCAAATACCACCGCGGTCAAAATACCGGGTAGGCTGGCCCGTAAAACCACCTTATAGATGGTCTGCCACCTGGTCGCACCGAGTGCGAGCGAAGCTGAGCGGTAATAATCGGGTACCGCGTTTAAAGCGTCAACCGTCATCGAAGTCACCGTTGGCAAGATCATCACGAACAAGACGAACGTCCCGGCCAGAATACCGAAGCCCGTACCACCAAAAATATTTTTGATAAATGGCACGACAACGGACAACCCGATGACACCATAAACCACAGACGGAATTCCGACCAGCAATTCAATTACCGGCTGGAGAATCTTCCGCCCACGCTTCTTACTGATCTCCGTCATGTAGATAGCCGCAGCGATTGCAAATGGTGTTGACAAAATTGCAGCCAGAAACGTCACCAGAAATGAGCCGACAATCATGGCCAAGGCACCGACCTCTGGCTGACCGTCGGCCCCCTTATTGCCAGGATTCCAGACGGTCTTTGACAGAAAGTCCCACAGATTGACTTTGTCAGTCGTGAAGGTTGCAATTCCTTTGGTTGCCACAAAAAGAAAAATTGCAGCAACGACCACAATAATTAATGCGATGGCGATTCCCGAAATGATTTTTCCGAAAAGTTCGCGTTTAGCAGCCTTAGATTTCTTCAACAGGCTAGCACGAATTTCATCTTGCATATTTTTCTCCTACTTAATCTTGGTAACTTGACCGGCCATCGAGCGCTCGACCTGCATGTCCTTAATGGCGATGTAACCCATTTTGTTTACAACAGAATTCTGCACGGTATCGCTCATGATAAACTGCATGAATTTCTTAGTACTCTGAGTGGGCTTCTTGCTTACATACATATGCTCGTAAGCCCAAAGCGGCCAAGCGTTTGTCGTCACGTTTTTCTGTGTCGGTGCCACGGAGTTTAACTTGACAGTTTTGACCGTATCATTCACGTAGCTGAAAGCAACATAACTGATGGCGCCCTTCGTGCTTGCGATAATTCGCCGCACCATGCCGTTTGAATCCTGTTCTTGTGCATTAACGGGCTGTTGCCCCTCAAGTACCGAGTCTTCAAAGGCCACACGCGTCCCACTGCCCTGAGCCCGGTTGACCAGTACAATCTTCAGATTTGGGCCACCGACATCCCGCCAGTTAGTAATCTTCCCAAGGAAAATATCGCGTAACTGGGCCAAAGAGAGACTAGCTACCCCGAGCGACTTATTGACAATTGGCGTGATTCCAACCACAGCCACCTTCTGACCGACAATCTTAGTCGCATCAATACCAGACTTTTGTTCCGCGTAGAGGTCGGAGTTGCCGATATCGACGGCTCCCGCCTGAATCTGTGCGAGCCCGGTTCCGCTACCGCCCCCCTGAACGTTAATGTAAACACTTGGGTGCTGCTTCGTAAACTGCTCGCCCGCGGCTTCGACCAAAGGCTGTAGTGCACTTGATCCTACCGCACTAACCACTTCGCCCTTTTGCTCAAGCGAACACGCACTGAGGACGGTTGTTAAAATCGTAATCAAGAATAAAAGTGCAAACTTCTTGCGCATTCGAGGACTCCCTAATTAACTAAGTTTGAGGTAACGTCTAATTGAAATAACTGATCCTAAAGCGCCAATCCCGGCACCAATCGCCACGATTAGCAAGTCTAAGCCGATCAGCACGCTTGCGGGGCTCAACAGACTATAACCCGCGTTCGCCAAGCCAACAGACATGCTTTTGAAGACAAATTGATAAACTAAGTCGACAATAATTATGGGGATGATGGAACCCAAAATACCGGTCCATGCCCCCTCAAGAATGAATGGTGTCCGGATAAACCGATTGGTTGCGCCGACCAACTGCATGATTTCAATTTCATTGCCCCGCGAGATGATTGTAATTCTGATTGTGTTCGCAATCAAGAAGATTGCCACCAAGAGCAGGATAATTGAGAAAATCAGGGCAATTCGTCTAACCGTTGCCATAATATTAAACAGCTGTTTCGCTTTATTACCACCGTAATTTACCTCGGACACATGTTCGAGACTCTTCACGGACTGAGCGATTTTCTTGGTCTCAGATACATTCTTCGCCTTAATGATGAGCATGTCCATCAAAGGATTTGAGTCACCACCAAGCATGGAGAAGGAGCTACCATAAACTTTGACCAGTTTCTTTAATTCATTCTCCTTGCTCGAGAACTTAATTGTATCCACGCCATCTACCTTGGAAATTTCGGTAGTCAGTTTTTCACGCTCAGCCTTAGTCGTGTCCTTTTGAATGGCGACTCTAACCCGAACATCGCTCTCTATGTCATTTGAGATCTTATTGATGTTAAATACGGCGCTCAAGAAGATACCAACTAGAAGTAGCGTTACACCAACGGCGGAAATTGCAGCAACGGTCATCCAACCATTTCTCTTCAGACTCTTCAAACTTTCTCTGATGTGGAAATTAATTGTTGCGGTTTTCATTGATGTAATTCCCTCCTTCTTCGTCACGAATCTTGACGCCATGCTCAATCTCGATCACACGATGAACATGTGTATTCACAATATCCTGATTATGCGTTGCCATGAGGATGGTCGTACCGGACTGATTAATCTCCTCAATCAGCTTCATGATGTCTTCCGTCGTGTTTGGATCCAGATTCCCAGTCGGCTCATCGGCAATTAGGACACTTGGTTTGTTCACGATTGAACGAGCGATGGCGATTCTTTGTTGCTCACCACCAGAAATCTGGTTCGGAAACATTGCTGCCCGCTCTTCTAATCCAACCATCCGTAGCACTGAATTAACCATCTCCGGAATCTGCTCCTCCGGGGTCTCGGTTACGCGTAGTGCGTAGGCGACGTTTTCAAATACGGTTAGTCTAGGTAAAAGTTTGAAATCTTGAAAGACCACGCCAAGCGTTCTCCTAAGTGTAGGAATTTCCTTATCCGTAATGGTATTCAAATTGAAATTATTGACCATAATCTGACCAGAGGTCGGCTTAACTTGCCGATACAACAATTTGATTAGCGTTGACTTACCCGCACCGCTTGGTCCCACAAGGTAGGCAAATTCACCCTGTTCGATCTTGAGATTTAAATTATCGATTGCCTTAACGCCATTATCATAATCTTTATTGACGTTGATTAATTCTATCATTGTCTCTCCTTACATTAATTAGGGTTTTCCTGACTGAGTAACCATTGAAGGTAGGCATAGATGAACGGATCTAAATCACCATCCATCACCGCGTTACCATTACTTGTTTCGTAGTTAGTCCGATGATCTTTGACCATCGTGTATGGATGAAATACATAAGAGCGAATTTGAGAGCCCCAACCGATATCCATTTGTTCACCAACGAGTTTAGCCTTCTCCGCAGCCTTCTTCTGCTCCTCTAGACGAAACAACTTAGCACGTAACATGCTCATGGCTGTATCCCTATTTTGAAATTGGGATCTTTGGGCCTGCGATGAGACCACGATTCCCGTTGGTAAATGGGTAATTCTTACAGCACTGGAAGTTTTGTTGATGTGCTGTCCACCGGCGCCACTTGACCTGAAAACATCAACGCGTAAATCGTCTGGATTGATATCCACCGTAATTGTGTCGTCAATTTCCGGTGTAATTTCGATTGAACAAAATGAGGTGTGTCGTCTCTTAGCGGAATCAAACGGAGAGATTCTCACTAGCCGGTGCACACCATGCTCGGACTTTAAGAGTCCAAAGGCATTCTCACCCTTGATAATCACGCTGACGCTCTTAACGCCGGCCTCGTCACCTGGTTCGTAGTTTGTCACTTCGAAGGTGAAGCCGTGCTGTTCGGACCATCTTTGGTACATGCGCATTAACATCGAGCCCCAATCCTGCGATTCTGTGCCACCGGCACCAGGATGAATTTCGAGCAATGCGTTATGTTTATCATACTCACCCGCTAATAAAAGATTCAACTCATATGACTTCATTTTTGCAGTTAAATCTGTCAGGTCTCGTTCCAAGCCCTGGGCAATCTCCGTATCATATTCCTCACGGAGTATCTCCAGGCTAACGGCAGCCTCATCGTACGCTTCCTGTAACTCGTGAAAACTATCGTGCTTCTGCCGTAGTTGATTGGTTTCATCAATAACCTGCTGTGCCTCGTTGTTATCATTCCAGAATTCTGGCTCAGCCATTTTCTGTTCATTGATGGCGATTGCCTCGTTTAGCGCATCGAGGTCAAAGAGACCCCCTAAAGTGTTTTAGCTTAGTGTTAATTTCCGTTAACGTCCTGTTTAAATCACTAATTTCCATCTAAAGTAATCTCCTTTTATAAAAAAATCAGGGTGGCATGATTTACTATGCATCCTGATTGATATTTTATCGTCTAATGTTTTGACGGATTTGTGCTTTCATGAATAGTCTGGTTGCATCAAATTCGATATTGGCTACCATTTCCTCAAACATTTGGTAACCTGCTTCTTGGTATTCAACAAGCGGATTAAGTTGACCATATCCACGAAGGCCAATTGATTGACGCAATTGATCCATTGCATCAATGTGGTCGGTCCAGCGCTCATCAACTACTCGCAAGATGACAACTTTCTCAAACTCGAGCATTTGTGATGCATCGCTTAACATATCTTGCTTCTCGTTATAATTCTCCGAAGCAAGTTTGTTGAGTGCTTCCTTCATTTCTTCTGGTGTCATGCTACCTAGATCAAGCTGCTTAGCTTTCTCTTCCGAAGTAATCGAGCTGATGACAAAATCATACAGGGCATCAATGTTCCAAGTATCTTTGTTTCCTTGAGTATAAAGGTCAACTTGATGTGAGATTGTTCTGTTAACCATACCCAATAACACATCTTTTAGACTCTCTTGCTCATCAATGACGTGCATACGCTCGCCATAAATGATCTCACGTTGCGTCCGCATCACATCATCGTATTGGAGTGTTTGTTTCCGCGTGTCATAGTTATTACCTTCAACTCGTTTCTGCGCACCCTCCACTTGACGGGTAATCAACCGACTCTCAATCACCTTGTCATCGTCATTATTCGAGATTCGATCCAAGAATGATTTGACTTTTTCTGAACCAAAACGTTTCATCAAATCATCTTCAAGTGAAAGATAGAATCTTGTTTCACCTGGATCACCTTGACGACCAGAACGGCCCCGCAATTGGTTATCAATCCGTCGTGATTCATGTCTTTCAGTTCCAATTACTGCTAGACCACCAAGCTCCTTAACACCGGGTCCGAGCTTGATATCTGTCCCACGTCCAGCCATGTTGGTGGCAATCGTTACTGCGCCACGTTGACCCGCGTTCATGACAATTTCTGCTTCCTTGAAATGGTTCTTCGCATTCAAGACTGCATGAGGAATCCCCTCTTGGTCAAGTAGATGCGACAAACGCTCCGACGATTCGATGGCGACAGTACCAATCAACATTGGTTGACCCACATCATGGCGTGCCTTAATTTCTTTGACAACGGCCGCAAACTTGCTGTCTAGCGTCGGGTAGAGTAAGTCCGGTTGATCAACACGTGCTAACGGGCGGTTAGTTGGAATCGTGATAACTTGCATGTTGTAAATTTCGCGGAACTCTTCCTCTTCTGTCTTGGCAGTACCGGTCATTCCTGAGAGTTTCTTATACATTCTGAAGTAGTTCTGGTAAGTGATTGTGGCCTGGGTCTTGTTCTCCTCTTGGATCTTCACACCCTCTTTGGCCTCAATGGCCTGGTGGAGTCCATCTGAATAACGCCGGCCCTCCATGACGCGTCCAGTAAATGAATCAACAATCATTACCTCACCATCTTGAACAACATAATCAATGTCATTTAGCATGATGTAGTTAGCCCGCAGAGCCTGGTCGATGTGGTGTACGAGACTAGCGTTCTCGATGTCATACAGGTTATTTAAGCCGAAATTCTTCTCTGCCTTCTTAATTCCCTGATTAGTCAAACTAATTGTTTTGGTTGGCCAGTCGATCTTGTAATCCCCGTTCTCCTCGTCAGTGGCCTTTGGATCAGTTGTATCCGCAACAAGCGACTTAACAAACCGGTCTGCACGAAGATAGTCACCAGAGCCTTGGAAAGCCTGCCCGGAGATAATCAAAGGTGTCCTAGCCTCATCAATTAAGATTGAGTCAACCTCATCAATTACCGCATAGTTCAGTGGTCTTTGAACCATCTGATCCTTATAGACCACCATGTTATCCCGTAAATAATCGAAACCTAGTTCACTATTGGTTGAATAGGTAATATCCGCCTGATAGGCCTCACGCTTCTCATCAGGACTCTTAGAGTTCAAATTTAGACCAACTGAGAGGCCAAGCCAGTTGTATAATTGGCCCATTTCTGTCGCATCACGGGTAGAAAGATACTCGTTAACGGTAACAACGTGGACTCCCTGACCTTCTAGGGCATTCAAATAAACCGGCATGGTGGCGGTCAAGGTCTTACCTTCACCAGTCATCATCTCAGAAATATTCCCCTCATGAAGTGAGATACCACCGATAATTTGCACCTTGAATGGGTAGAGTCCCAGAACACGTTTTGCGCCTTCACGGACGGTAGCAAATGCCTCAACCAGAATATCGTCGAGTGTTTCTCCGTTCTTCAACCTCTCCTTAAATTTCGGGGTGTTTCCCTGCAGCTCCTCATCTGACATGGCAGAATATTCTTCTGCGAGTGCCTCAACACGGTCAGCGATTGCTTCAAATCTCTTCAACTCGTGTTTGTCATTGTCAACGAGTTTTCTTAAAAAGTTTGCCATCTAATAAATTCCTCAGTTAATCTTTGAATTGAATCTTTGCACTTGTAACAGTTTAACATTTTATTCCAATTAATAAAATTACTATTACATTAAAAAAAGAGCCTTTTCGGGCTCTTTCTACTATAAACTATTTATTCATCGGTTTCAATCAAGCCATACCGGCCATCTTGCCGACGATAGACAATACTTGTACCATTCGTATCAGCATCTTCAAAAATGAAGAAGTCATGACCTAGCATGTCCATTTGGAGAATTGCTTCTTCTGGATCCATTGGTTTCAGGTTTACTTGCTTAGTTCTCACGATATCAAGTTGCTCATCTTTAGTTTCTACAGCCTCCTCACCATCAGAGTCTGTAAGCAAGAAGTCCTTGATGCCCTTTTCCCTAGTCTTGCGGTTAATTCTGGTTTTAAATTTACGAATTTGTCTCTCAAGTTTCTCAGAAACATTATCGATACTGCGATACATATCATCAGTTGTTTCTTCTGCGCGTAAAACAAGGTAAGGAAGTGGAATAGTAACTTCGACCTTCGCGGTTCTGTCTGTGTAAACCTTCAAATTTACATGGGCGATAACCTCAGGATCATTTTCAAAATACTTATCAAGCTTAGCTAGACGTTTCTGAACGTATTCCCTCAGAGCATCTGTTACCTCAATATTTTCACCGCGGACATTATAACTTAGCATAATGATTCTCCTTTCAAGCACCCGGAGGCGCTTTCTTTACTCTTATTATAGCAAAGTTCGAAATTTATGCGTAATAAATACTCACCTAATTATAGAAAAACTTTCCAGCTGCAAATTGGGATTGTGGAGCTGAATTGCATCCCGTGCATGATAGAACGTCCGTCCGGTTGTATACAGATCATCTAGGAGTAGGCCACGGCCGGATAACGGCATACTTCCACAATAGACAAAGGTTTGTTTCGTCTGCATCCGCTCCTGCCTATTCTTTTGGGACTGGGGCTTCTCAGTAGACTCCTTTGTCAACACCAGTGTTAGGGGGACCAGCGTGTCGAAAATACTGGTTATTGTATCAAATCCTCTACTCTGAACATGCAGTGGATCAGTTGGCAGTGGGATGAAATAGTCAAATCTACCACTAGCAACTACTTCCTTGAGTTGGTCTGCGATCAAGGATTTTAACGCATCTACCAACACATAATCACCGTATCTCTTATAGCGCCGCATCAAGTCGTGCATCGAGTCGGTGTATCGAAACAGGGCATGATTCACTAGCGGTACACCACTTTTGTTCCAGCGGATACAATCCAGACAGATATCGTGATTTTGCTGGTGACGACCACACTGCGGGCAGTATTCGGGGCCAATCAGGACAAAAGTCTGGCGACAGTCAGCACAAAGCACTCCCCCATCATTAACAGATTGCGTTCTTCGTTGCTTATTTAACACCGGTATCAGGAACTGAGCCAAATCAAACTGAATCACCAGCTCTTGGTTACAAATAAGACAGCGATTATTTTCCATGTTTATTCATCCTCTTAATCTGCTTAATTGCTTTTTGAATCGATTCGCGGTATTCATGATAGAAAAAGTAGACTTGACCACTGGGGTCATTTGCTGCTCGGCCCACCCTACCAGCTATCTGGACCAAGGAGGCCGTATTGTATATCCGATCATCAGCATCGAGCACGATTACCTGAGCTTCTCTGATTGTCACCCCACGCTCCAGAATCGTCGTGGTGAGGAGTAGGTCAAGCTCACCTGCTCGAAATTGCATAATCTTCTCGATTCGCTCGGCATCCCCGGCATGGACTGACGCCATCGCCACAGTAGGAAATAGTTTACTCAGTGTACGATAATAGGAATCCAGCTGCGCTATTTTGGGTACGAAGATCATCAACGGCTTCTGCAGCGCAATCAATTTGCGGATGGCTTTGATAATTATCCAGTTGATTCGTCCCTTTTGACTAATTGTTGCCCCCACAACTAATTTAGCCTGTGGTACGGGGAGATCGAAGCCATGAAATCTCCGACACAACAAGCTATAATGCAACTGATTCTTCTTCACTAGCGCCAGCTGTTCTTTTGCTGGTGTTGCGGTCAGAAAAAATGTACAGCCAGACAGCTTCTGCGCCGTAGCCGCGCCGAAAGCCAGCAAACGGGAGTCGCGGTAAGGAAAGGCATCAACTTCATCAATGATGACTAACTCAAAGGCGTGGTAGAATTTCAGCAGTTGGTGCGTCGTGCAAATCACAAGTTGATCGTTCTCCGGTTCGCTGTATTCCTGACCATGATACTTACCAATCTTGGTATTGCTAAAAGCTTGACTGAACCGCGGGAATAACTCGTTCACAACGTCAATGCGCGGTGTAGCTAGGCAGACCCTGTTGCCAGCCGAAAGGGCCGTAGCCACCACCTTAAATAGCATCTCGGTTTTTCCTGCGCCGGTCACCGCATGCACGAGGTGATTACTCTTAGTCGTGAAGGATGCCATTAAGTCTCGACTAACCCTCTCCTGTGCAGGCGTTAATTTACCAGTCCACCTTAAGACACTATCCTGTGGCAATTGACGTGGAGCGTCGGGAATGCGCACCAAATAATCGTTTGCAGTCACCCGTCCCAGTCCGATACATTCCCTGCAATATGCAATTTGTCCGGGTAGAAATGCGTTGCAAATACTGTTACACCGGCTACAATAATAACTAGTATCAACTTGCCGAATTGCTGGCACACGCTCATACCGCGCAGGATATTCCTTGAGTGCGGCGGCGGGAACGCTAATTTGACGCCCATGTAATTTCTCAAATTCGATTTTGTTTGTATTGATCATCATAACTATAAGTACGCCAAAAGGAGGCATTTCCATGCAGAAATATTTAACAATTAAAGAAACCGGGACTTACGAACAGATAATCAACAAAAGTCGCTTTATTGCCACCTTTTCCCGCATTGAGAACGAGAAACAAGCACAAGAATTCATTAAGGAAGTCCGGCAAATTCACCGCTCAGCAACGCATAATTGCAGCGCCTATGTCTTAGGAGAGCATGACGAGGTTCAACGAGCACACGATGATGGTGAGCCCGCCGGAACTGCTGGCGTACCCATGCTTGAGGCGCTAAAGCTTATGCAACTGAAAAATGTTGCGGTTGTTGTCACCCGCTACTTCGGCGGCATTAAGCTTGGTGCCGGAGGACTAATTCGTGCATACAACGGCACCGTTTCAACTGGAGCGAAGGAGATTGGTATCGTGTTGCGCAGTCGCCAAACTGCGCTCAAATTTACGATTTCATACGACCAACTAGGAAATATCGACTATTATTTAAAGGCACACAATATCGCAATAGCACACCAGGATTATGGTGTTGCCGTGGACTTTGAGATCTTTGTTGACCCGCTAGAGGTCGAACCTGTTCAGAATGATCTATCCGAGTTATTACGCGGTCAAGTAGAATTTACGGTTGGTGAGCCGCGTTTCGTCGAAACGTTAATAGGCCGATCTATGCAAAATAAAAAAGATAATTAGACCGTTGCCAAGCAGCAGATTAATTATCTTTATTTTTTTGTTCCTTTTCGGTTTCTACCACGGGATCACGTCTACTCATTTTGATAATTATGCGGCTGAGCAGATGCAGTAATGGTTTATATTTCTCCCCGAGGAGGCCAATCGTTTCCACGAATAACTCAAGCCCTACCACTAGGCCTGCAAGTAAGAACCAGGTCCCCCACGCGGGACTTAGGATGAACAGCAGTGAGATGAACGAGAAGATGAAGGACAGTCCGTAAATTGCTAATACGGTTTGTCGGTGCGACAGGCCCATCTCCATCAATTGGTGGTGCAAATGGTGCTTGTCTGCCTCCGAAACGGGCTTTTTATTGAGCAATCGCCGAATGATTGCATAGACCGTATCTGTAATTGGGACCCCCAGGATGATAATCGGTACCAGCAATGAGATAAACGTAACGTTTTTCAGTCCCTTAAGAGATAGGACTGCAATCATGAAGCCCAAGTACAGTGCGCCCGTGTCGCCCAAAAAAATTTTTGCGGGATGGAAATTGTATGGGAGAAAGCCCAACAACGTGGCAGCCAACATGAAGGCCAACAAAGGCACGTAGAATTCGTGGACGTTCAAGAAGAAGAAACCGACTACCCCCATTGTGAACAAACTGATGAGCGAGACCCCCGTAGCGAGGCCATCCAGTCCATCAATTAGGTTCACGGCGTTCGTCAACGCCAGAATCCAGAAAATCGTGATAGGAAAACTCCACCAACCAAGGGTAAATGTGCCAATGAAGGGCAGTACAATTTGGTTCATTCTGATACCGGCAAGAAAGTAGATTACTAAGGCAGCTACGAAAATACCGAGCATCTTTTGCCCCGGTTTGAGCTCCAAGATATCATCGATTAAGCCCGTGAGTACGATAATTGTCTCTGCTAGGAAGATGCTGAATAATTCATGCGTCGGAAATTGATTGCGTAACAGAATAAAGCAGCCGATATTGAAGGTCACAAATATCGCTAACCCGCCAATCGTCGGCATTGGTTTCTTATTAACTCGCCGTGCGTTTGGGTTATCAACAGCTCCGAAAACAAAGGCGAGTTTCCTAATGAACGGCGTAATTACAGCCGAAATAAGTATGAGTGAGAATAACAGAACGATAATTTTAAACATTGAGTTCAACTTTCTTCTACGTATAAAGTCTATTATACAAGTACAGGCAGAGACTGACAATAAAATAAAGGACCTAGGCTTCCACCTAAATCCTTATTTGGCAACTTCGACCGCCCGTTTCTCCCTAATTAGGGTAACTTTGATGTTCCCCGGATATTCCAACTCGGTCTCTATCTTATTTTTGATTTCACGGGCTAAAATAACGGTTTGATCGTCTGACACTTTATCAGGCTCAACCATAATTCTAATCTCGCGTCCTGCTTGTATTGCATATGCTTGTTTGACACCATCATAGCTATTGGCAATTGTTTCGAGTTTCTCAAGCCGTCTGATGTAGTTCTCAAGCGACTCAGACCGCGCACCCGGACGAGCCGAGGAGATTGAGTCTGCTGCTGAAACCAGAACGGAAATGAATGAGATTGGCTCAACATCACCATGATGGGAAGCAATTGCGTTAACAACTACATCCGGCTCATGATATTTCTTAGCCAATTCCACGCCTATTTCGACGTGTGTACCCTCTATTTCATGATCGATTGCTTTGCCGATGTCGTGTAATAATCCTGCACGGACTGCAAGTTTTTCATCTAAACCAAGTTCCGCAGCAAGTGCTGCAGTTAGTTTGGCAACTTCAATTGAATGGTCCAAGACATTTTGACCATAACTAGTACGATATTTTAAGCGACCTAGTACTTTAATTAATTCGGGGTGCATGTTGTGGATGCCAAGCTCCATCAACGCACTTTCACCGGCTTGATAGATATCATCATTGACCTCTTTACGGGCCTTATCAGCCATCTCTTCAATCCTGGCGGGATGGATTCTACCATCCTCAATCAGCTTCTCGAGTGTGCGTTTAGCAATCTCTCGCCTAATTGGATCAAAACCGCTAAGTACAACAACTTCCGGCGTATCATCAATGATTAAATCTATTCCGGTTAGTGCCTCAAACGAGCGGATATTACGGCCCTCACGTCCGATAATACGCCCCTTCATCTCATCGTTTGGCAAATTAATAACTGAGACCGTGGTCTCAGATACTGTATCTGCTGCAGAGCGTTGAATTGCTTCAACTATCAGTTTCTTGGCAAACTTGTCTACAGAGTTCTTAACCTGTTCGTTACTATCTTGAATAATTTGTGCACGTTCACTAACTAAACTATCTTTTAGGTCATCTAAGATTAGTTTACGGGCCTCATCTTCGCTGAGTTGAGCAACCCGGTGCAGTTCTTCTTGTCTTTGTTCAATTAAGTCGTTTGCTACTTGATCTTTATGTGCTAATTCCTGTTGTTGCTCGTTGAGTTTCTCGTCGCGCCGCGCTAATTGATTCTCTTTCTTTTCAATTAGTTCGTCCTTGCGATCAAGTGTTTCTTCTCTTTGCACAAGCCGGTTCTCTTGCTTTTGAAGTTCTTGACGCCGTTCTTTAAGCTCTGCCTCAACCTCTTGACGATACTTGTGAGTTTCATCTTGAGCAGCTAAAACCTTCTCTTTTTTAAGGTTCTCCGCTTCTTTTCTGGCAGTGGCAAGAATTCCAGCTACCGTTTGGGTAGCCTGATCTAATTCTTTCTCATGTTTAGCTTGACGAAGTTTCTCCCCGGCAACAATACCGAGTCCGAATAATAGCATTAAAACTGCGACCGCGAGGATTGTCAAAATTATGTTATTCATTTTGTCCCCTATCGCTGTGTTGTTTTTTTAGATTATTTACACAATTCCAAGTTTAATTGTGATTTAACATGATGTCAACTGGCATGGGCACTAAATGTTACCAAATAAGGTGAAATCGGCAAAATAAAAAGACACTACGTATCTTTTATGTTTATTCTTCAGTTTCAGCTGGCGTCTGCTTTTTTGTTGCTGCTGCCTTGCTGTCTTTTTCTACACCGCCAGATTCAGCCTTTTGATCTTCATCAATTCCAAATGCATCGCGGACCTTCTGCTTAACTTCGGCAAAGACAACGGGATTCTCCGCCAGATAGTTCTTGGCATTTTCACGTCCTTGGCCAATTCGGTCATCGCCATATGAGTACCAGGCACCGGCCTTCTTGATAATGTCCTTCTCAACAGCCATATCAACCAGTTCGCCAGTTTGTGAGATTCCCTTACCATACATGATATCAACTTCAGCGACTTTGAACGGAGGAGCAACCTTATTCTTCACCACTTTGATCTTGGTTCTGTTACCCAAAACATCCGTCCCGTTCTTGATTTGTTCAGCTCGCCGCACCTCTAGTCTGATGGTTGAATAGAACTTAAGTGCTCGGCCTCCCGGTGTTATTTCTGGGTTACCAAACATTACACCGACCTTCTCCCGGATTTGGTTGATGAAAAGAGCGATGGTTTTCGTCTTATTGATGGAACCAGATAATTTACGCAACGCCTGCGACATCAGACGAGCTTGCAAACCAACGTGAGCATCGCCCATATCGCCTTCTATTTCAGCTCGCGGCACAAGTGCTGCTACAGAGTCGACAACAATAATATCAACTGCACCACTGGCAACAAGCGCATCAGCAATTTCCAGTCCCTGTTCACCAGTATCCGGTTGGGACAACAAGAGATCATCGATGTTCACACCTAGAGCCTCTGCATATGCAGGGTCCATCGCATTTTCGGCATCGATATATGCGGCGGTTCCGCCCATCTTCTGGACTTCTGCAACAGCGTGCAACGCCACTGTAGTCTTACCCGAACTCTCAGGGCCATATATCTCAACGATTCTTCCTCTAGGATAGCCGCCAACACCGATTGCGGTATCTAATGCAATTGACCCCGTTGAAACGGTCGAAATCTGTGTATCAACTTTTTGGCCCATCCGCATGATCGCGCCTTTACCATAATTCTTCTCAATTTTTTTTAGTGCTTGCTCCAAGGCAACTTGTTTATCGTCTTTAGCCACTATTTACCTCCTACACCGTGTTGGTGTCTTACTTATGTAATTTTACTTGTTAGTCATTAAAAAGACAAGCTTTTTGCGAACAAATGTTCTAATGAATTTTGTTCTAAGTATATATACGCAAAATAAAAAACAATCCATCTGGATTGTTTAATTATTTTTCAAAAGTATCAGAGAAAATCGCTTTGTTCTGAATGAAGTAGTCTGCACCCGAGTAAATCGTAAAGAAGAGGCAGATGTACAGCAAAATAGTGCCTGCCGGTACATTAATTGCAGCAAAGAAGATATCATTGAGCAACAAGAAGATAATTGAAAGCATCTGTGTCGTCGTCTTAATCTTACCGGGCATTGCTGCGGCCAATACTTGACCATCCTGCTCAACGATTAAAAGCCTTAGCCCGGTCACGGCTAGCTCCCGGCAGACAATGATGGCCACAACCCATGCTGGTGCTTTGCCAAGTTCAACCAAGAAGATGAACGCAGTCATCACCAGCATCTTGTCTGCTAACGGATCGGCAAATTTACCGAAGTTAGTAACGAGATGATTTTTACGGGCAATTTTACCGTCTAGCAAGTCCGTCAAGGAGGCAACGATAAAAATGATTGCGGCAATTATTTGTGCTACCGGTATTCCCGTACCCAGTACATCAACACTGCCAGCTGGAATATTGAACGCCAACAAGATAATGAATACTGGAATGAGAATTATCCGAAACACTGTAAGCTTATTTGGTAAATTCATCTTAATTTCCTTCTGTTCCTTCGGTATCTTCAGAAACTGACTTTGCAAAAGTAAAGGTAATCGTTCTCGGTTGATTATTGCTGGTATTGGTTGGTAGAGGGACTTTCTCGCCCGCAATCGCTAAGGCCAGAGAAGTTGTATTACCAACGTTTAACTGCACCGTTTGCACGCCAGCCTCTAGGCTAATTGAATGTTCTTGACCGGCGCTAACCGTACCCTGCCAGCTTGTTGTTCCATCGACTACAGCACTTAGCCAAACATCTGCTTCTGGACTCGTAATCACTAGTTTACCCTGGTCATTTTGCAAACCGGATACTTGATAGTTATAGTCACCATTTTCAACAATCTTCACTTTGTCTTCTTTAGTCGTCGACTGTTTTGTTGCTTTCTTTGAGCTCTTTGATTTCTTCGAAGACGAGCTCTCAACTTTCTTAGTGACTACAACGTCGTCCTTCACCGGTTCTGTAGTATTTGGTTTAGCGAAAAAATTCGCGTAAACAAGATAGATAATGGCGATCACTGCGATAATTCCGAGTACAACAAGAACGTGGGGAATATAGTTCTTCCATAGGCCCTTCTTATTCTCGGTCGTCTCTCTCACATGCTGACTCTTATTATCAATCGAGTTCTCAACATACTCTTCAGGCTGAGTCTTAGGGACTTCGTGGTGAAAGTCGTTTAACAGCTCACTACCTTTAAGTCCTACAACAGAAGCATACTGCTTGATAAACGCACGAACATAGAAATCGCCGGGGAGCTTATCGAATTCCCCATCCTCAATTGCATTAAGGTAACGCCCTTGAATTTTTGTTTTCTCTTCAATATCGAGTATGGACAGGCCTTTAGCTTCTCTGGCCTCTTTTAGCTTTTGTCCAATATCTTCCATTTAACCTCTACCTCATGTTTCATTATCTGCTTGTGCAATTATACCATAAAAAATTTTAATTTTAGACCAACCAGCCACCATCAACGTAAATTGTTTGTCCTGTCAAATAATCTGCGCGTTCGTCCACAATATTCTGAACCCAGTAAGAGATATCCCGTGGCTCAGCAATCCTGCTGACCGGAATCTCCGCTTTCAACTGAGTCAATTCGTTTGTTGAAAAGTCCGCCGTCATCGGAGTAGCAACTGCACCGGGAGCCACCACATTGACCGTTAAACCAGCCGTTGCCACCTCTTTGGCATAGGCACTAGCAAACGCCGATAAGCCACCTTTAGTGGTACTATAAACCGCTTCAAGTGCACTGCCGTTTCTGCCATAAACAGAGCCTATGAATATAATGCGACTATGCTTCGTATTTAACAATTGTGGCTCAAAATATTTAACGATTTTTAATGGTTGCACCAGGTTGATCTGCAAAATTCGGTCGATTGTTTCGTTCGACTGAGCAGCAAACAAGTGGTAATCCGTCACCCCTTGGGCAAAAATCAGGGCATTGACTGCCAGAAAATCAGCAAAAAAATCTGCCGGCTGCTGATTTTCTGCCATATCATACCGAAAGGGCAGAAAGTCTTGATCTTGATACCGCCGCCCCAAATCAGTTGCCATATTCTGTGCCAATTCGGCTTGCTGATTATATTGCAGATAAAGCGACCAGCCACGAGCAGCCAAATCCGCTACTACTGCCTGCCCAATTCCCCCGGTAGCACCGAAAACAATTGCACGTTTCATGATTCACCCTGTTCCTTCTCTAACACGGCCACCGTCACCCGCGTCTGTGCCATTACCGCACTGACCAGCTCAACATACTGCTCATACGTAATTTGTTGCAGCCGTTCGACATTTAAGAGGTAATCCTCATCCTCGATACGACTCTCGGCAACCTCTATTGCCAGGTTATCAATCGCATCCATCGTTCTAAACGATTTGGCAATTAATTCTTTCTTCTGTAATTCAAAAATCGGTTTTGAGAACTCACCATCATTCAGTGTGGTCAATAGGCGTTCCACGACCTCGTCTGGTTGATCCGTTTGTGCCATGATTTTAGCATAATTACCCTGGCGCGTATAGCTGACACTTAGGTAGGGCTCTTGTTGAAGTAACTCATCTTGCTGCAGCGAATGATAGCTCGTACTCAGCTCACCGAACTTAGAATCCAACATAATTTCAATTAGGGTCTGCATTAAATCATTGCTTGGTAGAAATTGCTTAAAGTCTGGCAATTTGAGGCCAATAATTAGGCGTGGGTGCGCTGTTTTACCAGTCAGGGTAATCCGCTCGTTGTGCACCCCCATCTGATCAAAAACCGGATTAGTCATAGGCGTCGTAGTCACAGGTAACGCATTGACAAGTGGTGCGACCGCCTTAACTATGTTGGCAAAATGCACATCACCAGCAATCACTAACTTCATCTTTTCGGCGGTATAGTACTTACGGTAAATAGCCAGGAGGCTTGCAGGTGAAATCCGCGCCAGACTTTCCTCACTCCCGGCAATGTCCAGACTTAACGGCTCATTTTGATAGAGGTTGTTCATGAGCGCCTGATTGAGGCGCCAGTATGGCTCATCCTGGTACATTCGCAGCTCCTGCACAATAATTTCGCGCTCTTTGGCCACGTTCTCCTCAGTGAAGAAGGGTTCGCCAATTAGCTTGAACAATAATTGCAGGTTTTTCTCTAAGTTGTCCACAAAAACCGCGTAGTACATTGTCTCATTGACCGAGGTGAAGGCATTCACGTTTGCACCATTTTCCTCGAAAACCTCAGAAATATCACCATCCTGCTTTGCAAAGAGCTTATGCTCTAGGAAATGGGCAGAGCCTGCATAGGCTAGGTCCTCTTTCGTCAGGTCACTGCTACCATAATCAACAATAATTCCCGCGAATTTCTTGCTGAATCCCGGTTTGTTCACCAGAATCAGCTCGAACCCATTTTCAAATTTCTTCGTTTCAATCATTTCTGTCATAGTTATTCCAAAATGTAACTTTCTTTTAGCAATAGTTGGCTGGCAAAATCCTGGATCATCTTTTGGGAGACCAGGGTGATCTGCCGTTCTATCTCAGCCTCTGACTCTTTTACACCACGTAACTCGGCGTTTAGCTTCACGGCCATGATGTTCTTCTGGCGGTCAAATAACATTTTCCTTTGTCTTACGAGTGAACTTTTCGCCTGTTCCAGTAGTTGGCGGTCAATTGCCCCCGCAGCTATCTTCTGTAGCTCGTCTTTAATCACCAGCTTACTCGCCTCTACCTTATCCTTTTCCAGGCCAGCAGTCACTACTAAAAGGTTATTGTCATTGTAATTCAAGGCGTCAATTGCATATGCTGCCCCCAGCCTCTCACGCACGTTCCTAAACAGAATAGATGATTCATCACCACCCAAATATTGCGTAAAGACGTTGCCAATCCAGCGGTTGATCGGTGGATTTAACACTGCGTAGCCCATAAATAACTGTGCTTGTTGTGCGCCAAACTGCTTGGTAATTTCCTGATAATCGTGCTCTACGGGAGCAATTCTAAGATTTTGCTCCGTGAATTCACGTTTAAGACCAGGAATCTGCGTGACTAGCTTTGCCATCACAAGGTCCGTTAATTCTAAAACGTCCCTTTCGGTACCAATCACCAGTGCAGGTGCATCTAATAGCTGCCTGTGAAAATCATGGAGCTCTTCTAGACTGATCTTGTGTAGCAGGTCAATGTCACCAAACAGCGTTCTAGAGTAGTCGGGGTGATCGACGTAGTATTGTTGGTAGAAATCATAGAATGCAACATTATCGGGTGCATCGAAGAACTCATCGATTTCGTCAAACAACTCATTCTTGGTGTACCTGAGCATCTCCCCTGCATTGTCGGTAAATAAAGGTTCTAGCAGAATAGCACGTGCTAATTCCACCACCTGTGCATTTGTGTAGTCCTGGTCCAAAATCAGGCTAGGTTCAATCCACTCAACACGCACTTGAAAGATAATTTGGTTACCGCGGACCTGGGGGAAAATACTTAGATTGACATCATACAATTCCGCCAAGCGTGCGGCCTGTTGTTGCATTGTCTGATAACGGTGCGAAACATTGCCTTGATAGAGCGCAAGAAGGGTGGCATATGCCAGATTCTCCTGCGTGAGTGGTAACCTAAAAAAACAGCCAAGTTGGGCTGTTTGAAATTTTTTGTTTTGGAAAAAATGTACATTGCTAGTTTCTATCATCAATTATCTCCTTGATCTTCCGGTGGTAACAGAACCTTTCTAGGCTTGCTACCTTCCGAAGGACCAATTATTCCTCGCTCTTCCATTTCATCGACCAGACGTGCCGCGCGATTATAACCAATCCTAAACCGGCGCTGAAGCATCGACACACTGGCACTTTGTTGTTGGCGTACCAAATCGACGGCCTCATCAAAGAATTCATCCTCGGGCTCGTCTTGATCCGGTGTAGACTCCTCTTCATGTGTCGGAATCATCGACTCATCGTACTCCGCCTCTTTTTGTTCTCTGACGAAGTCAACCACGTTCTCTACTTCATCCACAGAAATAAAGGCGCCTTGGACACGCACTGGTTTGTTCGCACCAATTGGGAGGAACAACATGTCACCACGACCAATCAGCTTTTCAGCCCCCTGGCTATCGAGAATCGTTCTTGAATCAATACCACTTGAGACGGCAAAAGCAATTCTTGAAGGGACGTTAGCTTTAATCAGACCGGTGATTACGTCGACGGATGGCCTTTGCGTTGCGAGAATCATGTGGATCCCTGCAGCACGTGCCATTTGTGCCAGACGGACAATCGCTGCTTCAACTTCACGGCCTGCAACCATCATCAAGTCAGACAACTCATCAACAATGACGACCATATACGGTAAAAGCTCCATTGCTGGATTATCTTTATTCTGATTATTTTCCTTAACCCGCACGTTATATTCAGTCATGTTCCGCACACCACTGGCAGCGAAGAGCTCATAGCGGCGTTCCATTTCCTTCACGGCCTTATTTAGGGCATTTGCGGCCAATTTGGAGTCGGTCACGACGGGGATTAACAGATGGGGGATGCCATTATAGACAGAAAGCTCCACCATCTTTGGATCAATCAAGACAAGTTTCACCTCGTCTGGATAAGCCTTCATTAGGATGCTTGTAATGATTGTATTGATTGCAACGGACTTCCCGCTACCGGTGGAACCGGCGATTAAAAGGTGGGGCATGTCTGCCAGATTAGCACTAATAATCTGGCCCGAGACATCCTTACCAAGTGGAACTTGGAGAATATGACTTCTTGCAGGTTCTGGCTGATGCTCAATCACATCGCTAAAACCGACAGCTGAAGTAACCTTGTTAGGCACCTCTATCCCAATTAGTGGTTTACCGGGAATTGGTGCCTCAATTCGAATGTCTTTAGCAGCGAGTGCGAGAGCCAAGTCATCGGCGAGGTTGACTATGCGACTAACCTTGACCCCCACTGCCGGTTGAATCTCATACTTGGTTACAGTTGGCCCAAGCACCGCTTTTTTGACATTAACAGCGACGCCAAAACTCTTGAAGGTCTGCTGTAGTACTTGCGTATTCTTCGCAATAAGTGACTTATCCGCACTTTGATCAGCCTCTTTGTACGGCTTCAATAAACTCATTGGTGGTAATTGATATTTCTCATTGATATTCTGCTGGTTTAGATTGCTAAAGGAGGTAACCGGTTCGCCAGAAGCGCTCTGTGCCTCATCCTTCGTTGGTGCAGAATCTGTACTGTATTGCTCTGTTGAGTCAACGGTTGGTGTTTCACGAACTTGCTGACCAGGATCGTGGTCTCTTTCTGAACTAGATGGATGATCAAAGTCGGACGTATTTGGGAGATCATCTGACCGTGAGGCAGCTAGCGGGTCGACACATGGCTCAGCCTCAACACGCTCCTTCTTCTTTTGTTCCTGCTCGATTTTTAAATCATGAAATTTCTCTTTGGACGCGACTGCCACGTTCTGGCTTTTCACGATAAACAATTGCGCAAACTTCTGGAAGCCATGCAGAATAGTAGCAAACTTCAGATCAAAGAACATACACAAGCCGGCTAGACCAATCACCACCGCGACAATGTAAGTACCCAATTGACCAAAAAGTGGGTAGAAAACACTAAAAATCACGTTGCCAATGAGACCACCGCCGACAGGAACTGTATTAGCGCCCCGAACAAACTCATCTTTCATGGTACTCCAGAAAACAGCTACGAAATTTCGGTGCACCATAATCTCAGAATAATAATGCGCTGCAACCAGTGTCAGAACCATAAAATAAGTAATCAGAAACCCGGTCAACCTTTTAACGGATAGTCGCGGTGGTTTGGCGTAGATGACAAGGACCAACCCAAACAGGCCGACAATCAGGGCGCTTAAAACATACAGATCCCCGAAGAATACCCGAAAGGAGTTGACAAGTTGGTGACCCAATAGGCCTAAGTCTAGCAATGTAAAGAAGGCCACGAACACCACAAAAAGGCCAAGAATCACATTGGCCCTTTTCTGTTTATTCACGCGTTTCTTTGTTTTTCTCTTCGCCATTAATAAACTTATTCTCCTGCTTGCTCAGATTCTCCGGAGACAAAGCTCAGGTTAACTCCCTCATCCAATGCAATACTCGTTACTTGGTACGTCAATGTCTCGATTGTCTCGACCAAAGGACGCGATAATTTCCCAAGAATCTCCGGATCAAGCTCCTGCGCATTACCGAAATAATCGACCAGTTGCACAATCTGCGTAATCTGACCACTAACTTCAAAGTAACCAGGCGTCGGCGCCACTTCAAACGGAACCATAATTTCGAAGAAATTACCCGTTTCTCCCGTCATCTCGGCATCAGCAGGATTGTTGAATTCAATTTGCCGCATTGCCACCTGAATATCCTGTTTAACTTTCGGTTCCTTTGTCGCAATATCATAATGAAATGAACGGACTAATATTGGTTTTTTGTTAAATTTCATAATTTTCCCTCTCTGAGAAGTTAGCCGTACTGGCAAATTTAGGTTAGTACTATGTTTAATTATGCTATTTAGCACGAATTACTGCAATTGAAAGTTGTCTTTTAGCCTACTTTAATCTTTTAGCTTATCGTGCTCGTAACGATGAGCTAGTTCCATTCCTGTGAATTTCTGCTGCCGTAGCGCCTCAAACAGGACAATCGCCACACTATTAGACAAGTTGAACGCCCGAATATGATTGGACATCGGAATTCTCAGGGCCAACTCTGCGTGCTCTTTCATGAACGTTTCCGGTAAACCGGTTGTCTCTTTACCAAAGAGGAAGTAATAGTTTTTATTCGTATCCTCATAATTAACATCTGTGTAACTCTTAGAAGCAAACTTTGAGATTAAGAACAGCTTATCGTCAGCTTTCAGCGTTGCCATAAAACTTGGCAAATCATCATGCATGACAACGTTCACTTCATCCCAATAATCCAGTCCCGCACGTTTCATGTGCTTATTGTCAAGCTGAAATCCTAGTGGCTCAATCAGGTGCAATACCGTATTGGTACCCGCACAACTCCGTGCAATATTACCGGTATTGGCCGGCATCAATGGTTCAAACAAAACAACGTGATTAGTCATGAGATTAAAAATCCTTTCCAATAAAAAAACGCAGCGCTTCGGTGATTTACACGGCAAAGCGTTACGTTAGTACGATTATTATCACCCGTTTTTAACAAGCAGAACCTGATAAAAACATCTGATAAAAACCTTATCAAGAATATACTACTATTAACCGGTTAAAGCAACTTTATTTTACTTTGCTAATCTTCCTTATCTAACGGTGGCTCTACCTCGTCCTGCGGCTTTACCACAAGACCCTCGGCAATTAAATCATCGGTATAAAGTCCACTTCTGATACGATAACTGTCGAAGATTCTTTGGAACGCAATTTTGAAAATTGCGTAGATGGGAATAGCGAAGATAACGCCCCAAAGCCCCCAGACTGCGCTGGCCCCAACCAGGACCAAGATTGTCGTAATGGGGTGCATGTTCATCTTGTTACCAAGCACCAGTGGGCTAACCACCTTGCTCTCAACTGTTTGCTCGATGGCAAACACGATGATTACCTTAAACAACATTCCGGTTGAGTCAAACAACGCGATAATGAACGCGGGGATGACCGCGACGAAAGTACCAAAATAAGGAATGAGATTCAAGACAGCAGCGACAATCCCCAACGTTAAGCCGTAATTTAAGCCCACAACAGAGTAACCGATTGAGAACATCACACCAACCCAGAATGCTACGATCAGCTGTCCCCGCACGTACGCGGCAATTGAGCTATTAATATCACTCAAGATATCGCTAATCTTAGCCCGATACTTGATAGGAAAGAAGTAGGCCAGCTTTCCCTTTAGTTGCCGACCATCCTTAAGCATATAGAACAGCAAGATTGGTGCAGTTAACACCGTCATAAAGACAACTGTGATCACGTTCACCGCCGTACTTAAGTGCGTCACCGTATCCGACACGGCCGAATTAGCACTCTTCAACAGTGTATTTTGAATCTGATCGGAATAGTTCTGTAGGCTAGTACGTAGGCTCTTCATCTGCGGGTCGCTCAACCAGTTGCTGACCGCATTCTCGGTCGCCTTCCAGTAAGCTGGCCAGTTGTCGATGATTCCTTGAATCTGTGATTGTAACATGGGGATGAGAGTGACTGCCGCCCAGATGATGAGACCAACCACGAGAAGAAACAGGACAATAATCGTCACTGTTCGTGGTACATGGTACTTATGTTCCAACATATCAACTAAAGGGTTCATCAGATAATACTGGACTGCTGCAAGGATAATTGCCGGTAGGACTGCGCCAATAAACGCAGCAACTGGATCGAAGATAAATGAGACTCGATTAAGTGCCCAAAGCACAAGCACGGTCAAGAGCACGTTTAACATGACAATCGTGTATTTATTATTGATAAACCAGCGACCAAACCACGAGCCTACTGTAACTTTTTCCTCATGCTTTTCTGACATCTGTCTTCTCTACCTTCACTTGTATTGATTATTTGTGTTCAAACGAGATCCAGTCACCAACTTTGAAGCTAGGCATTGGATCTGACTCTTTCTTGTCCAAATAAATGGCATTCTGTAGCTTTTGTTCTGGTACGTGGTCTGTGAAAACTAAGGTTGCGTGGCCAATGGCCTTCACGTTTGACTGCACTAATTGGCCCACATAGAGCGCCAGATAGGTCTCGCCATCAATCGTTACGCTATCGTCTTTCTTGAAAACAAAGCTACTCTGTGGTGTCTCTTCGTCGAATCGTTGGACGATTGCGACGTCTTGAATCTCAACCGTTGCCTGTTCACCGAACAAAATCACGATGTCTTCTTTTGGATCAATTGCGTTAGCACCAATACTTGTAATCGTTGTATTCCATTTCATATTTTTCACGTCTCCTTAGCTATCATTTTAGCATAAGAATTTTAAAAGTTCGCTAGCTACAGTCAGTTTTATGTTAAACTTATTTCCGATATAGGAGGAAAAATTTATGCAAATTTGGTTTGGCGGTTACACAAAGACATCAAGTAAAGGAATTTACACAAGTGAGTTAGTAAATGGAGCCTTGACAACACCAGAGCTCAAAGTCCCCATTCAAAATGCAACTTACTTCCAAATAGATTCAAATAATAATTTATTTTCAATTTTAAAAGACGGCGACAAGGGGGGCCTTGCCTATTACCACTTTGAAAACGGGCAGGCACAATTAGTCGATACATTCTTAGCCGCAGGTTCGCCACCAGCATACGTAGGACTAAACGAACCCGAGAAGTTAGTCTACGCCGCCAATTACCACGGCGAGCTTCTGCAAGTATTCTCATATGCAACCAAGCAGCTTGAACTCGTCGCTTCCGTCAAGCATGCGGGTAGAGGCCCAAAGCCTGAACAAACTACTGCACATCCCCACTACTTCGACCAGACACCTGCTGGTAATCTGGTAAGTGCAGACCTCGGTACTGATACGGTTGATTTCTATCACCTTGATGGCCATGAGCTCAAACACCTAGCAAGTTACCAGAATGAAAAGGGCTTTGGGACAAGGCACATCGTGTTCCACACCACTGCACCGGTAATGTTCGTTGTCGGCGAATTATCCAGCGAGGTCAACGTTGTGCGCTTTGATGAGCGTAGTTGGCAGTTCACCAATCTCGGTTATTATAAAACAATCCCAGCAGATTTCACCGCTCAAAACGGAGCAGCTGCCGTGAAGTTATCGCGTGACGGTCAATTCTTGTACGTCTCCAATAGGGGGCACAATAGTATCGCTGTCTTTAAAGTCGACCAAGAGACGTTTAAGTTGCAATTAATCCAACAAGTAAGTGTCTACGGAGACTTTCCACGCGACTTCAATTGGGATTCGAGTGAGACAAACGTCGTTGTCGCTAACCAGAATTCTGATAACGCGACACTCTACAAACGCAATACCGCGACAGGCTTTTTGACGATGGTTCAGGAGAATATCGTTGTCCCAGAAGCAACCCGTGTTTTATTTAGAGAAGATTCAATTTAAGGCGTTACAAACAAGCCACAACACAATCTTAATCAATCGAAACTAAAGGAGTTATATCACCCATGTTGGACATTTTACGCGCAATATTCCTTGGAATCATCGAAGGCATCACCGAATTTCTGCCAATTAGCTCAACAGGTCATCTCTACCTCGCCGACTATTTCATCAAATTAAGTCAGTCTAAGGCCTTCATCGACATGTTCATGGTGGTCATTCAATTTGGTGCCATCCTGTCGGTTATCCTAATTTACTTCAACAAGTTGAACCCCTTCTCACCAAGTAAGCGGCCCGCTGAAAAGCGCCAGACTTGGACGCTTTGGCTGAAGGTCATCGTAGCCACCATTCCGTCCATCATCATTGGCTTACCGCTAAACGACTTTATGGAGGAACACCTGACGAGCTGGCCCGTGATTGCAACGACCCTAATTATCTACGGTATCTTGTTTATCGTGCTTGAAAACCGCAATAAGCACGCCCGATTCGCCATCACAGATTTGAACAAATTAACGTACCAGACTGCCCTACTCATCGGACTTTTTCAGGTACTAGCACTCGTACCGGGGACGTCCCGGTCTGGCGCCACAATTCTCGGCGCAATGTTAATCGGGGCCTCCCGGTTTGTCTCGACGGAATTCTCGTTTTTCTTAGCGATTCCCACCATGTTTGGCGCCAGCCTCTTAAAGCTAGCCAAGTTCTTCATCAAGGGTAACGAGTTTACGGGAATGCAGCTGCCAATCCTGTTAGTCGGTATGGTGGTCTCATTCATCGTCGCTTACCTCGCAATTAAGTTCTTATTGAGTTACGTCAAAACGCATGATTTCAAACCTTTTGGTTGGTATCGGATTATCTTAGGTATTCTTGTTATACTGATTGGCTTTGTATTCTAACTAGTATTACTAAAAGGAGATTCACATGATTATTAAAGAAGTTGCGGTCGAGAATTTCACCCAGATTCCGGAAGCCATAGCTAACGGCGCGACGCGCATTGAGTTAAACGATAACCTCGCCGTTGGTGGTACGACGGTGAGCCGTGGCGTCTTAGAAGAAGCTGCCAAATATCTGGGTGAGAAACAGGTTCCGTTAGTGGCCATGATTCGGCCCCGCGCCGGCAATTTCGTCTATAACGACCTCGAGTTGAAGATTATGGAGCACGATTTGTTCACAGCGCAACAACTAGGTGTCGATGCCGTGACCTTTGGCGCTCTCACCTCAGGCGGTGAACTAGATGAGGAGGCCATGGAGCTCCTTATTGCGGCCAGCGGCGGGATGCAAGTCGTATTGCACATGGCCTTCGACATGATTAAGCCTGAACTACAACGTGCTAGTCTAGATTGGCTAGTTGAGCACGAAGTCACTCGTGTGCTAACACACGGTGGCGCCCTAGACCAACCAATTGAGCGGACGATCCCCCACTTACGAGAAATCATCGAGTGGGCCGGATCTGCGATTGAGGTGCTACCCGGTGGTGGTATTAACTACCAGAATTACCAACAACTACTGGAACAACTACCGGTTAAGCAACTCCACGGAACCAAATTGGTACCACTAGCGAACGTCAAGACTGATTGGCGTTAATCATTTACAAAATGAGTATCAATGACACATTAAAAGCGTTCCAGCTGCAAATCATTTACTGATTTGCAACTGGAACGCTCTTTTGTTTTTCAGAGAAATGATGACATGAGTAGTGATGCAATATTGAAGTAAATCAGCACACTGGTCAAGTCGCTAAGCGTAGAGATGAACGGTCCACTGGCGACCGCCGGATCAAAGCCCAACTTGTCCATCCCAAGAGGAATCAAACTTCCTGCCATATTTGCAACCCAGATTGCGGTAGCCATCGAGAGGCCAATCACCGCACCGAGGATAAAATTCTGCTTCCACAGGCCAACAAGGACCATAACTGTAACGCCGGTCAATATACCAATTAATAAACCTGTGATCACTTCACTGATGATCATCTTCATCATACTCGGCTGTTCGTCATCACTCAGGGCGAGACGGCGCACGGCAACGGCCAGACTTTGCGTCCCGGCGTTACCAGCCGTACCGGTGATGAGTGAGATGAAGACCGCCAGAATACTGGCCTCATTCAACAACACGTCGAAGTGATTGATTAAAGTCGCGGTGAGCATCCCCAAAAAGAGCAGTGTAATTAACCACGGCAGACGTTTCATTGTGGCCGTCAGGGGCATCTCTGAAACGTCATCCACGTTAACACCTGCAAGTCCTGAGTAGTCTGACTGTGCCTCGTCATCGATAACCTCGATGATATCGTCAACGGTCACCATCCCAATGAGACGTTCTTGTGAATCGATAACTGGTACCGCCAGGAAGCCGTAATCACGAATCGTTTGCGCCACATCCGACTGATCAATCTCGGGGTGAACAGAGATCACTTTCTCCGTCATCACATCCTGGACCAAGGCGTCGGCCGGAGCCACCAAAATCTCACGCAAGGAGATTACACCAATTAGGGTCCGCTCGTAATTGGTCACGTACAAATAGTTGACCGTCTCTGCCAAGTCCGCATCACGCTTAATCTTCGCGATGGCGTCCATAATCGTCGTGTCGGGCTTCAAACTTATCATATCAGTGGTCATGATGCCACCGGCGGTATCGACGCCATAATGCATCAACCGGCGAATTTTGTTGGCATCCCGCTCCGGCATCAAATCAAGGTAGACTTCAGACACCTTATCATCCAGATGTTCTAAGATATCGGCGGCGTTATCGTTGTACATCTCACTCAACATGTTCGCAGCATATTCAGGCTCCATCTCCTGGAGGAAATCCTGTGTATCCTGCTCTTCATCCGGCAGCGTATCAAACATGTCACCCATCTCTTTAGGAGACAGTAACTTAGTCATCTTCTTCCGTCCTGTCGAGTCAAGACTGATGAAGAACTGGCCCTGATCATAGAAATGGAGGTTCAACAATTCCTTCTTGAAGACTTGAATCTTATTGGTATTCATCAACTGCCTTAGTCGTTCAAAGTCCAGGTCAGTCGTTTTCTCTTTTTCTTCAGTTTTCATTGTTTACCTCCAATCTATTCCAAAGCTCTATCATATCAACTGGGAGATTTATTTCAAATGTTTTTTGCTCATGGGTATAAGGATCAGGAAAGGTCAAAGAATAGCAGTGGAGCGCCTGGCGCCAGTGTTCATCGGCAACACCGTAAAGTTGATCACCATATAATGGATGACCAATGTACTGCATGTGGACACGAATCTGGTGTGTTCGGCCTGTCTCTAACTGCAAAGCCACTCTAGCAGCACGATAATTCTGCTCCAACACCGTGTATTTAGTCGCCGAGAATTGGCCTGATTCACTTACCGTTCTCTTAACCGATCCGCGCACTTGGCTAATGGGTGCCACCACCCGATCATGCATCTGGTTGGGCATAAATGCGCCATGAACAATTGCCTGATATTGCTTCACGAAGACATCTTTATGTAATGCAGCAAAAGCAGCGTGGGTCAGACTATTCTTAGCAACCAGTATCAACCCACTCGTGAACTGATCCAGCCGACTGACCAGGTGTGGTCGTGCATCTAGCTGGCCTGTACGCACGAGGTAGCCTAGTACCCGATTGACCACCGAATCTGTCTGATTATACTTTGAGGGCATGGACAATAGCCCCGCGGGCTTATTAAGCAACAGGTACGAATTCGTCTCGTGAATTATCTCAATGGGTAAATTGCTCGGCCTCAGATTTTCATTTACCGGTTCCTTTCCGGTCAGAAAGAGGACCTCATCGCCAGCCTGCAGCATGAACGTTGTGTGCCTTCTCTTGTGGTTGACCAGAATTAATCCCGCATGGTGCTTTGCCGCTGTAATTGCCTGCTTCGTAATTCCGTGTTCTAGGAGGAAATTACCAAGGCGTTCCGGTTGTTTTCTCTGAAAAATAAACTTCAGTAACATAATTGCTAAAATTGCTCGTTATTATTTTTTTGCGCGATAAACGCATCTTCGACTCGCGACCAGAAATGCGTATGGCGGAATTTAGCAAAGTTAATCTGGGACTTTGCAATACGATAATCAAGACGACTCACTCTCCTGTGCCGTAGCTCGTGTGAGTCTAGCGTGACCACATAATCATCCTGTGATTCGGGGTAGATGGTAATCCATTCATCCGGGGCAATCACGATTGGTGAGGACAACGTCCTGTAGATGCGGTTATTAATCGAGGCGATTTCGGTCAACTGCAGTGCCTTCAACCGTGGGTGCAAAACCGCGCCACCAAGTGATTTACTGTAGGCGGTGGAACCAGTTGGTGTAGCCACGCAGACGCCATCTCCCCGGAAACTCTCAAAGAACTCGTTCTTAATGTGGATGTCTGCTTTTAGAGTCTGGGACATCCGCTTAATCGTTGCCTCGTTCAAAGCCAGATAGGACTTCTTACCCTCATCGTCGGTCACGTCAAGCTCGAGAAGCGGGTAAGAAACAGACTCCGGCGTCGAGTGGACTAATGCATCCACCAACTCCTCGAGTTGATAATCACGCCAGTCTGTATAGAATCCCAAGTGCCCCGTATGGATTCCGACAAACGAAATCCGGTCGACAATTTGGTAATACTGGTGAAAGGCGTTTAATAACGTGCCATCACCGCCCACTGTAATCACGATATCTGGTTGCAACTGGTTTAATTGAATATCTGTCTCTTTCAAAAGCAGCTTCAATTTCTTAACGACACTCAATGTTTTCTCTTTATGATTATTTACAATTGCAACTTTCATCTGTCAACCTCAACTACTCGATATCTTTGTTCTGACCCTTATCTTTGTGGAAAAAGCGCTGTGCCTCTTGAACCTCATCTTTAATCTGGGACATCGCTTCATCAAGCTGAAATGCGGCCTCAGCGGTCGACTTCAACCTAGCACTTATTTTCTCAGGGAATTCGCCATTATATTTATAATTCAAGCTATGCTCAACTGTCGCCCAGAAATTCATCGACAACGTTCTAAGCTGAATCTCCGCCAGGATTTTCTTCTCACCAGTTGGTAAGAATACCTTATACTCAATCACCATGTGGTAAGAGCGGTAGCCGCTTGGCTTGGCATTTCTGATGTAATCCCGCTCCTCGATGACCGTCATGTCATTGCGGTTATGAATCAGTTCTACTACGTCATAGATATCGTCCACAAATTGGCTCATGATGCGGATACCCGCGATATCTTGCATATCCTGCTCAATTAATTCTGGTGCAATTACTCTTCTATCTAACTTTTCTTTGATGCTCTCTATCGTTTTTACTCGCCCGACTACAAACTCAATGGGCGAATGCCTATCTTCGGTGATAAATCCATCGCGTAAGCCACGAAACTTCACTTTCAGTTCGTCAACGGCTTGTTCATAAGGCCATAAAAATGCATCCCAATTTTGCATACTTGCTAACTCCTTGCTACTTACAATCATCTAATTTTACCATATTCAAAACCAAAGTTTGTATTATACTATTGCTGAAGCAAAAATGTTGTACTTTCGCACATTATATTTAGCCCGAGGTGACATATGACTAAAGAAATCGAACAAGAACGAAAGTCGCTAATCGATCGCACGACTTACCACAAATTGATTGCTGCCTACGAGAAACAAAACACGGTCAGTCAGACCAATTATTACTTCGATTCACCGGACTTTGAACTAAACAATGCCCAAATTGGGCTCAGAATCCGCCATGATCTAACTGCCCACTCCTTCGTCCAGACGCTTAAGTTGCCGTTGACCGGAAGCTCTGCTACCGGCAGACAACTCATAGAAATCACAGATCGGATTAACGATCAAACTGCCCAGTCGCTAATAAAGGGCACAGCTGCCGGGTTTGCCGGGACAGTTGGCGCCTATCTTACCCAGCATTTTGCAGACATTAAATTAGTTAATTTCGCATCCGCCACAACTGAGCGAACCATTCTGCTGGGACCAGATGATACACTAATCACGGTCGACCAGACAACTTATCGGGATGGTTCGACCGACCACGAGCTGGAAATCGAGGGAACGGATTCCACGAAGCTGAAATTCATTTTTGATTTCTTGCAAAACAAATTTCACATAGTTCAAAAACCAATTCAAAATAAGCGTGATCGCGCTTTAGCACACCGTTAAAAGCTACTTTACTTTTAGTTTTCACAAAAATCTGTTAGAGTGTATTTGTTAAAGATGTACCTGGAGGGAAATAATACATGATTGAAATTTTTTTGTTTGTCAATCCAATCGGCGTTGCTTGTTTCAAGAATGAGCAGGCAGTGATTCAAACAATCAAATCAACCAAGCAAGAGGTCAAATACCACGTAATTCCAATCTCGAATATCGAGACCATTCGGGCAGACATCAAGCGTCGCGGACTATCATTATCTAGTCTTGAGGTCCATAACGAAGTAGCTACTGCGACCTATAATGCACTCCGTGACTACCACGCAGTCTCCTTATTTGGTAACAAGAAGGCCCGCAGATTCCTGCTCCGCCTCCAAAATGCGATTAACGTCCACCATGAACCATACTCCACTAATCTGGTCCACCGGATTCTAAGTGAACTAAACATCAATTTGAAAGCATTCAACGCCAATCGTGCTAGCCGCTATTGCAAGCAAGCTATGGATGCTGACTTTGACCTAGCGACCGAATTAAACGTTAAGACCACACCAACCACCATCATCTTCAACTACGAGAAAGATGATGATTGTGGCGTGTTAATTGAGGGCCTAGTCGAACCAGACGTCCTTAATAAAATTATCTTAACCCAGTTTGAAGCAAATGATTTTGCCACCAGCTACAATAATATGCAGCAGAGATACGGTAATTTAACAGTTCTTTAAACTAATAACGCCAGTCAACTGGCTATTTTTTTACCCTTTTTTGCGCAATCCTCGCTAGGAGATAGACATCTTTACCCGGTTTGCGGTAGCCTACCAGCTCGCTTTCAGCCAGTTCCAGCACAGGAATACCTCGCTCATAACATAGCAAACTCAGCTGTTTACCGAGCGCAGTCTGTTGGCGGACCTGCTGTTTCAAGTAATTACTGCCAGCCACATAATCATACCGATAATTGAGCAGTTTACGTGGCCGAAACTGCTTTAAGGCTAGAAGTCCCTGTTCATCTAATGCAAATTGTTGTGTCTGATAACGGCAATTTCTACTCAAATCATCCTGTTGAATATTGTATTTCAACCTGAATAGATGGCCGAATGAATCGACCTCAATCAGATAACTACCCCAGTCTGCATTGGTACGGAGCAAATCTAAGTGAATTTGTTTTATTTTCCGGTGCAAGAAATGTCGTTTTCCGAGCAGCCAAACATCACTAATCCGAGCGTCGTGGTAAAAGTTATGGCGTACATTAAACTCAGCCGTAGTTAATGGTGCACATTGTAACTCGACGCCGTAAGTCTGTCCGAGTGTCTCAATGTACACATCCGCTCGAATCTGGTCGTTTGCTAGTGGCACCTCGAGCTTTGCCGCCAAGCCAAGAGCTCGTGCTGCTGTAAAAATAATTTTCTTACCCAGCTCATGCTCCGGCGTCTCAGCTGTTCGAAAGCGCGTGTTGAGGTGTCTAAAAAACGGGCCGGACCGCCCAGAAACAATCAGCTGGACTGGTTTCCGACAATTAGGACAGACGAAGTTTTGCTCCTGAATAGACTGGCTATCGCGGGCGAAAACAGCCACCGCCGTGACCAACTCCTCATTTAATAGTGCTGCATACATTTTATTTACCTCACTTAGAAGTACGCAAAAAAACAGTCATTCCATTAATGAAATTGACTGTTTGTTCTCAAATTATTTTTTGATTAGTTAAAGTAGTAGCGTAAGTTCTCGAGCGCATCATGCTCAAACAGCACTTTAGCGTTTTCCTTGACTTCGGCAAACGACTTAGCAGCCACTGACCCAAACTCGTTACTGATGACCCACGCATCCGTTGCCGTCAACTCACTGAAGTCAGCACTTTCAAATGTGAGTTCTAAGTAATAAACATCCCGGTAAACCATTAGCTTCGATGTCAATCCATTAACTTTTAGTTCATGCGCTAGACCAATAACATCTTCAAACTGAGCAAACTCATAGGTTCTCGCGAGCTCCGGTGTATGATCCTCCTGTTGAATAGTGGTGAGCCGGTCACTGCTAAGCGAGAGCTCATCCAAGCCGTGCAATATTTCTTGGCGCGAGAGATTATTTTGCTGATTACTCTTCTTTCCTGTTCTAACACCTGATTTGCTAATCAATAACTCGAGGCCATTGGTATTAGGCATTACTTGGAAGGTAACGGCTTCGCTATCTGCGAATGCATGCTCACTATCGACCTCGGACAGGATGCTATAAAAGAAGTTCTCAATTTGACCCTGATTACCTAGTAAATCGAGCATCGTAATTCCGCGCTCCTCAAGATCCTTAGCGCCCAACACAACCCGAATCGTATTTTCATTGACACGTTTCATTTCCAAATTGACCACCTCTTATCTTACACATATTCTACATTGTTCGTGTTAAAAGTAAAGTTTTAGCCTCCAATATAAAAAAGAGAAGCCATTAGCTTCTCTTTTTATCGCATTTAAAAGTCATTAAAATCCGGCCAACTCTTGTGCCTGTTGCAGCTCAAGTTGTCTTACCTCTCTTGGCAAGAAACGTCTGATTTCGTCCTCGTTATAACCTACTTGGAGCCGCTTCTCATCCATGATGATTGGTCTTCTTAATAGGCCAGGATTCTGCACAACTAAATCCAATAGTTTATCGATTGAAAGATCATCAATCGAGACACCAAGATTCTGGAAGGCGTGAGAGCGGGTAGAAATTATTTCCTCTGTGCCATCTTCAGTCATGCGCAATACTTGCATGATTTCGTCCTTCGATAGTGGATTGGAGAAGATGTTACGCTCTACAAATGGAATATTATGTTCTTTAAGCCAAGATTTAGCTTTTCTGCAAGATGTACAACTTGGTGATGTGTATAGATTTACCATAAAACTCACACTCCTTTACAAAAACTAACTTGTTTTCCTTAATTCATATTTATATTATACAACATAAAAATTGGTATGACTATAGTTTTTTGAAATTGCTTTCTTTTAGTTAGTATTTTTCCAAATAAAAGAGCCTCCGTTATTTATTAAACGGCGTGGTTGAGCTATTTCTATCCATTAGAATTTCTTGCAAATTTTTTAGATAGTTTTATTTTTATAATATTGATTACTTCCGCTCGATTTCATTCAAAAGGTCTAGTCTTTTGGTAAGGAGTACGTTTGGCCGGGATGTGCGAGCATGGCTCCGGGATAGACTTCACTCGCTTCTGTCAAAATCTGTGCGAGCGGAATTTGCTGGGGCAAATGAGATAACAATAGTGATTTCGAATTTGAATTTTTTGCTAAAGTTGCAGCTTCAACACTAGTCATATGCCATTTCCGCCCTGTTTTAGCAGCAGCAAAATTCGTATCCGTAATCAGCAGATCAGCTGACTGGCTGAATTCGACTAATTCGTTGAAGTACGCCGTATCCGCCGTGAAGACTAGAACCGTACCCGTTTGATCCTCGATGCGAACGGCAAAAGCCGGAACCGGATGTTTGGTTTCGAGAAAAGTCAGTGTGAGCGGCCCCATCTTGGTTGCTGCGTAGTCATGATAAGCGCGTCCTTCAGTCACCCCTTGCAGGGTTAGACTGGCAAAGTTGAGTGGATCCCGATCATGACCGTAAATTGGTAAGATTGGTTCCTTTCTCGTTCCCTGATGTAGTTGCCAATAATACTGTAAGACACCGATATCAGCAGCATGATCGTGATGATAGTGCGTTAGTAGTACCGCATCCAATTGCAATGGGTCAAGGACCCGCTCAAGTGCCAACAACGAGCCGCTCCCAGCATCGAGCAAAAGGTTGAAGTCACCCGCCTGTACGAGGTACGAACTGCTAGGCACTCCATTGTATGGGTAACCACCATATATCCCTAAAACTGTAACTTGCATCTTAATCCCCTTTCTTTTCAATCACGGATTTATAAATTAAGGTATCAAAATTGCGGTAAGCAATGTAATAGAACAGACTATTGAGCGTAATATAGATGATGTAGACAACGATTGGCCAGACATAGCCCGCGACCTTGAATTCACCCGTCATCACGGGTAAAAATGCCAGGTTGGCAATCACCGCCATGAACACGGGGGCAAAAAAGAAGATGCTCGTTTGGCGCAACAAAATTCGTTTGAGCTCCCGCTTAGTACCGCCCATCCTCCGGTAGATACGGAAGTCGTGCAAATTGTCAAAGGTACTATCTTGGAGTTTCAGGAGCAACAGGTTGCCACTAGCGAGAACTAGGAGCAAGCCCAGGAACAGGAGAACAAAGACCGCTAACCCGATCAGCTGCTTGAAACGGTCATTTTCCTGTTCAAGGAAATTAAACTCCTGTTTGCTTGCGATGTAGTGCTCCATGTCATACGAAGTATCTACCTGCACTTTATCTGCCTTATTCAACCCCAAATAAACTACGGGGTCTCGTTCTCCCGTCTTGCTAAGTTGAGCCATAGCACGCTTAAATTTCGTTGTCAGCTCACCCTCTAGCGAGAAACCAAGCACTCGATATTCGTACTGGGGCGTAATTTGAGCAAATAATCCATCAGTTACCACCAACGTATTTGAGAAATACATGTAGCGTCCCATTGGAAAGTATTTTGATTGGTCAGTAATCTTCAGCTCTGGCGTCCCGGTTGCAATCTGCGCTCGCAGGAGAAACTCGCTGGCATTCGCCCGACCGGCAGCAGGCGGGTTGTCCTCACCTGTATCTGAAAGGAAAATCGTCTCATTTGGCTCAAGGTGTACGGGTAATTTATGAAACATCTGGCCAATAAATTGGTTATACGAACTAAATTGAATGAAACTCCATGCAGAATATTCTCCACCATTTTGATCCACAAGTACTTTGACCTTCGTCTCACCACGCTTACTGAGCTTCACATTATTACGTGACGCAATCTTTTCCACTGCCGGTAGCTTAGCCGCTGTGATGGAAAGTTGTGTGGGCGAATCCCGTTGTATCTGTTGTTGGCGGTATGGGTAAGCGTACGAAAGTGCGCTAAAGATAGCTAGTGCGACAATCGAAGTCAACGTAATAATCGTGAGGACAAAGCTGTTCTGCAGCAACGACTGCTTCAGATTATTCAACCAGATCAATTGCACATCATTTTGCAACCGCATTTTCTTCACAAGATTAATCATGAGTGGCAACGTCCACTTGAAGAAGCCATAGCACGCCACAATACTAAAGGAGGCAATCACGGCGGGTACCTGACTAATCGTCGTCAGGTTATGCTGCATCCGAAACGGCAAATCGGCCAGCCACCAGTACAACTCATAGGCTAAAACGAAGAGGGAGAATAGCCCAAACGGCACTTGAATTAGCCAATTCTCCTTTGGTTTCTTGAAGCGGGTCTCTTTATCGACGATAAATGAAGCCCTATTTTTGGTGATGTGATAGATGATGTTTAGGAATAGAATCAGCATAGCGAGCGCAAACAACACGGCCATCTCCTGCACAGCCTGTAAATCCCAGCTAAGAATTGGTGCAATGTCCAGCGCCATTAATTTCAGAAGAAACATGTAAATCAGGCGGGAGAAAATCAAGCCAAGGCCAATTCCGGCAGTCAGACAGATTAGGCCGATGACTAGAATCTGAACCATGAAGTAACTGGCAATTTGTAGCTTGGAGAAGCCGGCAAATAAAAGCACGCTCACGTCCCGCCTCTTCTGGCGCATGAAGAAGTTATTGGAATAGAGAACGAACAGAAAGATAAAGAAAATAATGAAGTAATGGATTGAAATCAGGGTTGCTAGCCCTTGATTGCCAAGTATGCCCACATTTTCCACCAGTTCTCGCTTAACTCGGTCATTCATACTAATTTGAAAAAACGAGAAGGCAACCATAATCGAGAAAGAAACTGAGAGCAGAAAGATTGGCAGGTGGTCAACGGTGTGCTTGATGTTCTTCAGCGCAAACTTGATAATCATCGTTTGGGGCCCCCACCAATGACCGCTTGCATGTTGATGATTTTCTCAAAGAAATCCTGGCGACTTTCCGCGCGGTTGATCTCGGAGAAAATCTGACCATCACGCACGAATATAATCCGTTTGCAGTAACTGGCCGTGAACGGATCATGCGTCACCATCATGATGGTCGTCTGTTCTTTTTGATTGACCTCCGACAGGAATTGCAACAGCTCAGTAGCAGACCGTGAATCGAGGCTCCCCGTTGGTTCATCGGCAAAGATAATTGCGGGGCGCTTGATAATGGCCCGTCCGGCCGCGACCCGTTGCTTTTGGCCGACGGAAAGCTCACTTGGGTAATGGTTCAAAACAGACTCTAACAATAACAGTTGGGCCACCTGCCTCACACGCCGCCACACTTCACGCGCAGCAACATGGTCTGCCAATAATGGTAACTCGATATTCTCCTGCACGGTTAAATTCTCGAGGAGGCTGAAATCTTGGAAGATATAGCCTGATTTGTTCTTACGAAAATCCGCTAATTCGCGCTCGTTTAAGCCGGTCGTCACCTTTCCGTTCAACAAGACGGTACCACTAGTGGGAAAGTCTAGCGTAGACGCCATGTTTAATAATGTGCTCTTCCCCGCACCACTAGGTCCCATGATGCCCAAGAATTCACCTGGTTCAATCCGGAAACTGACGTTGTTGACCGCACTATAACGGTTTTTCTTTATTCCGTATGTCTTTGAGACTTGCCGCAGCTCAATAATGCTCATTTGCTAACCTCGATTAGGACTTTCAATCACTTGCTACGCTCATTTTAGCAGAAAAAACATCGGATACCTAACTAGCCACAACCGGTAATTACGGGTAAAATTAGGGCAGAGGTGGATTATGTATAAAATTATGATTGTTGAGGACGACGCTGTCGTGGCCGAACTCATTTCTGAGACGCTCGATAAATGGCACATGCAAGCCATCATCATTGACGACTTTAACAACGTGATGCAGATTTTTGAACGTGAGCAACCGGACCTGGTTCTAATGGATATTAACCTCCCAATTTTTGATGGCTACTACTGGAACCAGAAAATTCGGGCGGTCTCAAAAATTCCCATTATCTTTATCAGCTCACGTAACACTAATATGGATATGGTGATGGCCATGAACCTAGGCGCCGACGACTTTGTCGCTAAACCTTTCTCTACAGAAGTCCTGATGGCCAAGATTAACGCACTCCTGAGACGAACATATAACTACACTGAACAGACCGCCGAAACAATCAGCCACGGCGGTCTCACGTTGAACTTATCTAATAGTACGGCAACGTTTCAGGGACAAACAATCGAGCTCTCAAAGAACGAATATAAGCTCTTACAGTATCTGTTACGCCAGCACGGCCAAATTATCAGTCGGAACAGTCTTCTCCGAGCATTGTGGGAAGACGAGCGTTTCGTTGACGACAACACGCTGACAGTCAATATTAACCGTCTACGCAAGAAATTCGAACAGGTTGGGCTACTTGACTTCATCCAGACAAGAGTTGGTCAGGGCTATATTATTCCCTGATAAAAAGGAGCATTTATGAATTTCTGGCGTTTTTTCAAAGACCATCTAACCCATGTGTTGGGCTTTCTCTTCGGTCTCATCTTTTTGAACCTCATTATTTGGATTGACTCTAGTTTAAAGGCAAGTATTTTCGGCCTGCTGTACTTGGATCTACTTAGTATTGTCTTCTTATTTCTCTTCCTAATAGTGCTTTATTGGTCCAGACGCAACTTCTACGAGGAGCTAAAGTATAGGACAGAGCACCCTGAGAAGGGATTCGAGGAACGCTTAAACTTAGCCCAAACCAACACTAATCGAGCATACGAGGCTGCCTACAATGCCCTCCTTGACTACAGCCGGCTTAACAATAATGAGTTGGTCGAGCAACTCGCCAACCAGCAAGAGTTCATCAACACGTGGATTCACGAGATCAAGGTACCCATTTCAGCCTTGCAACTGCTGAATGAATCGGTTGCCACAAACATCCCTGAAACCAAAAGTGCGCAGATTACTGAAGAGATTTCCAGAATCGATCACTTAGTGGAACAGGTTCTCTACTACTCCCGTCTCGAAAATTTCTCAAACGACTACATCATTGCTAAGTACTCACTGAAGGAAATTGTAAAGGACGTCGCCATCGAGAACATGACCTATATTTTAAATAAGCAAATCTCCTTCAATATTCTGGGTACGGATTCCACGATTCTAACAGACGAGAAGTGGCTTAAATTCATCTTGAATCAGCTGCTGAGTAACGCCATCAAGTATACTCCGGAGGGCGGCAAGGTTGAATTCACCATCAGAACCACGCCACAGGAAGTAACCCTTTCGTTGACGGATAATGGGATTGGCATTCCGAAAGCAGATCTCTCCAGGGTATTTGAGCAGGGTTTCACCGGTTCGAATGGGCGCAAGCAGAACACCAAGTCGACTGGTCTCGGCCTCTACCTCGCTTCTAAAATGGCGAAGAAACTGGCCCATAAATTAACTCTCCAATCGACCGAGTACGTGGGTACGACCGTCACACTAAGCATTCCCCACTTAGGCTTCTACAACGATCACGACGACACGAATAATATCACGCTCTAAAACAGATAACCAAAAGGGCCGCTATACAGGAATCCAAATTCCAATATGGCGGCCCTTATTTTAGGGAGTTATTAACACACACTAATTTTTAACACGATCACTAGTTATTTGTTTTGACCTTTAAAGCCATCGCATTAACGGCGACGATCACTGTCGATAAAGACATCAACACTGCACCAACAGCTGGATTCAGGATAAAGCCAATTGGAGCTAATACACCAGCAGCTAGTGGTAAGGCAAGGATGTTGTAGCCTGCACCCCACCAGAGATTCTCAACCATCTTCTTGTTCGTAGCTTTTGCCAGATCCAGGAAGTTCAAGATATCCGTTGGGTTGCTCTTCACCAATATGACGTCCGCAGCATCAATGGCCACGTCTGTTCCGGCACCAATTGCCACCCCGATGTCAGCCAGTGCAAGTGCAGGTGCATCATTGACCCCGTCACCGACCATCATCACCCGATGACCGGCAGCTTGATATTGTGCAACAATCTTCTGCTTATCATCAGGGAGCAATTCAGCCTTAAATTCCGTCACGCCAATCTGGTCCGCCACAATTTTGGCAGCAGTAGCATTATCACCAGTCAACATTACCGGTATCAGGTTACGATTCTTCAACTGCTTGATGAAGGCCTTAGTACTCTCCTTAATCTTGTCACCAACACCGATAATTCCGAGGACCTCATTTTGAGCAATCAGGAAGCTCACAGACAGACCTTGACCAGCTAACTGGTCATATTCTACCTGCGCGAAATTAATCTGATTCTGTTCCAGATACTTTCTGTTCACAATCATGTATTTTGTACCTTCATAAGTACCCTGCATCCCGACACCCTTAACGGTTTCGACGTCCGTAAATTTGGTGGCAGTAATTCCCTTGGCCGCAACATAATCAACAATACTCTGGGCGATCGGGTGACTGGAATTCTGCTCTAGTCCTGCAAATAGCGCACTAACTTCATCTTTACTCATATTATCCGTTAACGATTTGATTGCGGTAACTTCGAATACACCCTCGGTCAGAGTACCAGTCTTGTCCATCAAAACATACTCAATCTTTTGGGCATTCTCTAATGAATCACGGTCACGAATCAGGAGACCCTTCATCGCAGCAATAGATGTGGAACGCGATACCACGAGTGGAATCGCTAAGCCAAGTGCATGTGGACACGCAATTACAAGTACGGTCACGAGAATCGAGGCAGCTTTCGAGAGACCGCTAGTTGGGAGCCAAATTAAGAAGGCTACGATACCGACGGTCAAGGCAGCGTAGAACAACCAGCCAGCAACCTTGTTTGCCAAATTTTCGGCACGTGATTTAGCTGACTGGGCATTCATGACTAGTTCTGAAACTTGGGCTAAGAAGCCCTTACCTTGTTCCTGGGTAACTTTAATTGTCAGTGTACCATCGCCATTAATCGTCCCACCAATGACCTGATCGCCAATTTGCTTAGCCACCTTACGCGACTCGCCAGTCACGAGTGATTCATCGACGTGGCTACTACCATCCTCGATAACGCCGTCCGCGGGGATACTCTCACCGGCACGAACTAACACAGTCATCTCTTGTTGTAGGCTTGCGACGGGCATGTCATGAATCTGATTATCCTCGTGCAGCACATGGGCAACATCTGGCACCAGCTTACTCAACTGATCAAGTGCGCTACCAGCTTTCATGACCGAATTCATTTCGATCCAGTGACCTAGCAGCATGATGATGATTAATGATGCCAGCTCAAAGAAGAAATCCATCACATGGGGGTGTCGACCAAGCAAGTCATTGTTAATTACGGCATAGACACTGTAGAAATAGGCCACGCTAATTCCCATTGCTATCAGGGTCATCATTGCCGGCTTCTTCTGTTTTAATTCCTCGTAGGCACCGCCGATGAATGGCCAGCCACCATAAAAAAACAAGATTGTTGAGAGAGCTAATACAACCCAGCTCGAGCCGGTAAATGTGAATTGAAACGGTAGCTCAGCACCCATCATGGGTGCCATCAACAGAATCGGAATTCCGAGAATAAAGGATACAACAACCTTCAACTTCAAGTTACCTATATGCTCCATCCCGGACATACCGTGGTGCATATGGCTATGATCCATTCCGCCGTGATTCATCATCGAATGATCCATCTGCTCGTGTTCCATGTGATCGTGATCCATCTTCATTGGTTTCGTTTTATCCAAAATAATTTCCTCGCAATCTCAATTTTTAAATACAGTTACACTGCACAACTTCTGGTGCCGTTTTGGCTTTCTCAGTCAGCATCACAATCATTCGCTGAATATCGGACTTAGTTAATTCGGTGTCACTCAAGACATCCGTCAATACAGAACCAACATGGTGCGCACAAAAACTCGCAATTAATTGTTTCTCATGCTCCTCCATGGTCAGCTCTTCCGTCACCAGTGCAGTGTAGAGGTAAGGTCTACTCTCATCGTTCTTAGCCAAGTAGCCCTTCTTGACCAACCGGCCGATTAACGTTTTAATCGTCGACTCGGTCCAGCTCGTCTTCCTTAGCATCACATCAATAATATCCTGGGCTGTGACTTCCTTTAGCGTCCAGACAATCCGCATCACTTGCCACTCAGCCGGACTAATTTCCGCCTTCTTTGTCGTTACCATTTCTTCCTCCATTAATTTACATCTGTAAACTTAATAAACTTAGTTTACATTTGTAAATTTAGCAACGCAAGCTTTTTAATTACTTTTTTTCAATTCAATCACGAAAGCTAAATCTAGAAAACAAAAAAGAGACCTAACCATTGTGGTTAGATCTCAATTCATTAGCAACTGCTATTTACTGAATTTATCCATAAATTCGTTGACTAACTTGATGTTCTCATCGTTTGTAACTGATTCCTTAGTTGCCCGCTCAGCTAATTCGACCATATCAGTCGTGCTGAGCTTCTTCATCAGGCTTCTAATCTTCAAGACAGAAGTTGCACTCATTGAGTACTCATCGAGCCCCATTCCAAGCAAGATAGGAACCATGATTGGGTCACCGGCAGCTTCACCACACATACCAGCCCATTTACCTTCAGCGTGTGCTGATTCAATAATGTGCTTAATTAAGCGCAAAACAGATGGGTTATACGGTTGGTAAAGGTATGAAACATGCTCGTTACCACGATCTGCTGCCATTGTGTAGGCAATCAAATCGTTCGTACCAATACTAAAGAAGTCAACTTCCTTCGCAAATTGGTCAGCGAGCACTGCAGCGGCTGGAATCTCCATCATCATGCCGACTTCAATCTTATCAGCTACCTTAACGCCAGCTTCGACCAGCTTAGCCTTCTCTTCTTCAAAGATGGCTTTAGCATCACGGAATTCCTTGATCGTTGCAATCATTGGGAACATAATTCCTAAGTTACCGTAAGCGGATGCTCTGATTAAAGCACGTAATTGCGTCCGGAAGATATCTTGCCGATCGAGGGAGATACGGATTGCCCTGTAACCCAAGAATGGATTATCTTCTTCTGGTAACGGTAGGTATGGGAGATGCTTATCTCCACCGATATCCATCGTCCGAACCACAACCTGTTTGCCGTCCATGCTTTCAAGTACTTCCTTGTACGCTTCAAACTGATCATCCTCGGTTGGTAATTCGGCAGAATCCATGTACAGGAACTCTGTTCTGTACAAGCCAATAGCCTCAGAACCATTCTCGTGTACTCCGGTCAAATCCTTCGGTGTACCAATGTTTGCGGCTAAGGTGTAGCTCTTACCGTCTGCAGTGACCGTTTTTTCGTCACGCAACTTATCCCATTCAGCTTTTTGTGCAGCGAAATCTGCAGCCTTTTGGGTAAACTCTGCGACAGTATCGTCAGCCGGCTCAACGATGACTTCACCAGTCATTCCGTCGACTAGCACCTTTTGACCTGCAGCAACTTCTGCAGTCATCTTACCGGTACCTACAACGGCTGGAATTTCCAGCGAGCGAGCCATGATTGCTGAGTGAGCTGTCCGACCACCAATATCAGTGACAAAAGCCTTCACAAACTTCTTGTTCAATTGAGCTGTATCACTTGGTGTCAGATCGTGTGCAACCACAATCACTTCTTCATTAATCAAAGCAGGGTTTGGTAATTCGACACCCAACAAGTGTGCCATGATTCTCTTCGAAACATCACGCACATCGGCCGCCCGTTCTTGCATGTATGGATTATCGGTCATCGCCTCAAACATGCCGATGAACATTGTCGATACTTCATCTAAAGCAGCTTCGCTGTTGATTTTTTCGTCTTTTACCTTTTGTTCAACTGCACCAGTAAATTCTGGGTCAGCTAAAATCATCAAATGTGCATCAAAAACCTGGGCTTCTTCCTCACCCAGGTTTTCTTTTGCTTTATCACGAATGACGTGTAATTCATCGGTCGAGGTAGCAATCGCCTTCTGGAGCTTTGCTACTTCAGCGTCGACTTCACTAACTGATGACTTTGAAAACGAAAGGTCAGGCTCTACTAACATATAAGCTTTGGCAATTGCAATGCCGTCGCTTGCGCCAATCCCTTTAAGTGTTTTCGTCATTATTCAGCTAGTCCTTCCTTTGTCATTGTTTCTTCAATAGCAGCGATTGCTTCTGCTTCGTCGTCACCTTCTGCACTGATTGTTACATCAGAACCTTGGCCAACACCGAGTGACATTACACCCATGATTGACTTCAAGTTAACTGACTTACCATTGAATTCAAGGTTAATGTCAGAGTTAAACTTGCTTGCAGCTTGCACCAATAAAGTTGCAGGACGTGCGTGAATACCAGTTTCTGCTGTTACGTGAAAATCTCGTTTTTCCATTATGTTTGTCTCCTTTATAATACAAAAATTGACCGAGTAAACTCAAATCATCGATACTAAGATTATCATTCTTTTTCGAATTAAACAAGCATCCATGTAAATGTTTTCATTGTTCATTTAGACCAGTGTAGACGACATCGCCACCACGTTCGGCACGACCAACAATCTCGGCTCTTTTACCAAATTCACGTAGTGCGGCCTGAAATGCAAATGCTTCGGCTGGCGCCACACGAAATTCCGATAATTTACCACTTACTAGGTCATTTAAAATAGTATTGTAATCCATAGTTTCACTCCAATCATTTCTATTATAACCACGGACTCCTAATTTGCCTAACATAAAAGCTCAAGTCTTAGCACTTGCCTCACATGAGTGCTAATTGTATAATGTTACTTGAGTTTAGGATAGATAAACTTAATCGAAAAGAAAAGGTGGGAACGAAATGCTTTGTCAGAATTGTCAACAAAGAGAAGCAACGATTCACCTCTATGCGAATGTCAACGGCAACCAGCAAGAGATTAATCTATGTCAAAACTGCTATCAATTATTAAAACAGAAACAGGGTAACTCAATGAACAGTAACGATCCATTTGGTTTCTCAAGCATTGATGACTTATTTAACCAGTTAAATGGTGCTCAACAGGAAAATAATTTGAATGGTCAACCAACATCAGAACGACCTACTCAGGCCGGTCGTAACGGTGGCGGCAACAAACGTGGCAACTCAATTCTTGCTCAGTTTGGAGTCGACCTGACTGAATTAGCACGCACTGGTAAAATCGACCCGGTAATCGGGCGCGATAAAGAAATTGCACGTGTAATTGAGATTTTAAATAGAAGAACGAAAAATAATCCAGTATTAATCGGTGAGGCCGGTGTCGGTAAAACAGCTGTTGTGGAAGGACTTGCACAACAAATTGCTGATGGCGCTGTGCCAGCTAAACTACAAGAGAAGAAAGTTATTCGACTAGACGTCGTTTCACTGGTCCAAGGAACCGGAATCCGCGGTCAATTTGAACAACGGATGCAACAATTAATCGACGAGATTCAAAAGGATAACTCTATCATCTTATTTATCGATGAAATCCACGAAATTGTCGGTGCTGGTAACGCCGAAGGCGGCATGGATGCCGGTAACGTCTTAAAACCAGCACTTGCACGCGGTGAGCTACAACTTGTGGGTGCCACCACCTTGAATGAATACCGGACGATTGAGAAGGATTCTGCCCTTGCACGGCGCTTCCAGCCGGTTCAAGTAAATGAACCATCAGTCGACGAAACAATTCAAATTTTGCGCGGCTTGCAGCCGAAATACGAGGCATACCATCACGTCAAGTTTACTGAAGGTGCAGTCGAGTCGGCGGTTAAACTATCCGCACGCTATATTCAAGACCGCTTCCTACCTGACAAAGCGATTGATTTGCTCGATGAGGCGGGTTCACGGATGAACTTAACGATTCCGGCAATCGACGAAGCCACAGTCAAGAATCGTATCGACGAAGCCGAGCGCTTGAAGCAGGACGCTTTGAAGAACGAGGACTACGAGAAGGCCGCATACTATCGCGATCAGATTGACAAGTACAATCAGATGAAGAACGAGAATACGGATCCCGATAAGACACCGCAAATTACCGAGAAAATCATGGAGAAGATTGTCGAAGAGAAGACAAATATTCCGGTTGGCGAACTTAAGGCCCAGGAGCAAAATCAACTGAAGAACCTCGCTGATGACTTACATCAGCACGTCATTGGTCAAGATGAGGCTGTTGATAAGGTTGCAAAGGCTATTCGGCGTAACCGGGTCGGCTTCAATAAGACCGGTCGGCCAATCGGTTCCTTCCTGTTCGTTGGCCCAACAGGTGTTGGTAAAACAGAGCTAGCTAAGCAGCTCGCTAAGCAACTGTTTGGCTCGGACGAATCAATGATTAGATTCGATATGAGTGAGTACATGGAGAAGCATTCGATTTCGAAGCTCATAGGTTCACCTCCAGGTTATGTGGGTTACGAGGAAGCTGGTCAGTTGACCGAGCAAGTTCGTCGTCATCCATACAGCCTGATCCTGTTCGATGAAATTGAGAAAGCTCATCCTGATGTTCTTCACATGTTCTTACAGATTTTAGATGATGGTCGACTGACGGACTCCCAAGGTCGAACAGTTTCCTTTAAGGACACAATCATCATTATGACCTCAAACGCTGGTCAGGGTGTGCAGGAAGCTAACGTGGGCTTTGCCGCAACCATCAACGGCATCACCCACTCCATCATGAATAAGTTGACAGAATACTTCACACCTGAGTTCTTGAACAGACTTGATGACATCGTTGAGTTTAAACAACTCTCGAAGGAGAACTTGCTACAGATCGTGGACTTGATGATTGATGACACCAACAAGATGATTGCAGATCAGGGTCTGACCATTAAGGTCACGGATCCAGCTAAATCGAAGTTGGTTGAGTTAGGCTACGATCCAGCAATGGGTGCACGGCCACTCCGTCGTACTATTCAAGAACAGATTGAGGATAAGGTGGCTGACTTCTACCTGGAGAATCCACAGGAACAACAGCTAGAGGCTAAGATCGAGAATAATGAGATTAAGATTGCTGCTTCTAAAACAAAGACAAAATAATGACTAGAATTATCAAGCGAGTGCTTTAAAAAGCATTCACTTTTTTTAACACAAAGTATCGCATAATCCTTTATTTAAAAGCTAAAAAAGCGCTATAATGAATTTAACAAGTTTAAGAAAAAGTGGTGAACAAGATGCATTTAATTGACGTAACCAACTCATATCGCAGGATGGTCGAGAATCAACTTGCAGCAACAGACGCAAATCTAATCAAGGTCTACTCACTTGGCAACACAACAGTGATTTATAGTGAGGCTCGTCGCCACATCGACGCTGTAATCTCTAATAAAGTCAGAAAAATCAAGCAAATGGAGGTTGACTTCGTAATCGATAATCTCTTCGAAAAGGAGATTCGACCCAAACTAGAAATCAACGAAACGGAAAGACACCGCGTCATCGATATTACTTTGAGGCGCGAAACAGCATAGTGGTCCACAATACACGATAGAACACAGCTAAAAGGGCTTTGGATAAAATCCAAAGCCCTTTTTGTCAGTATTATAGTTTGGCGTGTAACTGCACGTCCGGATACTTATCAGCAAACCAACGTAGTGCAAACTGGTTCTCAAATAAGAATAGTGGTTGGTCGAAGCGGTCCTTCACCAATAAATTTCTGCTGGAGGACATCTTGGGATCTAGCTGGCTTTGATCAATCCAGCGCGCCACACGTGAGCCAATCGGCGTCATCACAACCTCAGAGTTATACTCGTTTAACATCCGGTATTGGAAGACCTCGAACTGCAGCTGTCCGACAGCGCCCAGAATGTAATCATCCGTCTGATAGTTACGGTACAACTGAACCGCACCCTCCTGCACAAGCTGCTGCATCCCCTTATGAAACGACTTTTGCTTCATAACATTTTTAGCAGTCACTTGCATGAATAATTCCGGTGTAAACTGTGGCAGTTCCTGGAACTCAACCTTGCGCTTACCTGAGTAGATGCTATCACCAATCTGGAAATTACCAGTATCGTACAGACCAACGATATCACCAGCAACAGCATTACTTACCTGCACACGTTCACTAGACATGAACTCTGTGGCATTGTTCAAGCGAATTGACTTACCAGTTCTGGCTAGAGTGACGTCAATTCCCTTCTCGAATTCACCAGAGCAAATCCGCACGAAGGCAATGCGATCACGGTGTGCAGGATTCATATTTGCTTGAATCTTGAAGACAAAACCGGCAAATTGTTCATCGTCTGCAGCCAGTTCTTCCTTGTCATCATTAGCAAGTGTCACTTCATGACTATCGGGGCTTGGTGCGATTTTGACATATTGTTCTAGGAAGGTCTCTACACCAAAGTTGGTTAAGGCCGAGCCAAAGAACACAGGAGTCTGATCACCAACCGCAACTTTAGCAGCATCAAAAGTATTGCCAGCTTCGTGTAACAACTCGATGTCACCCAGAGTATCGTCGTAGATTGATTCCTTTGTCAACGGATTGTCCTCAGACAACCGACCATCCTCATCCAGCTCGAGATACTTATCGGCAGCCTCTGCACGATAGAGTTCGATTCTATGATTGGCAATATCATACAGACCCTTCAGTCCTTTACCCATACCGATTGGCCAGTTCATTGCGACACCCTCGATACCAAGTAAATCCTCGAGTTCAGCAATTAGATCTAGCGGTTCACGGCCATCACGATCAAGTTTATTCATGAATGTAAAAATCGGAATCCCCCGTTTTTTAACAACCTTGAACAACTTCTTAGTCTGAGGCTCGATACCCTTAGCAGAGTCGATTACCATGACAGCGGCATCGACGGCCATCAAAGTTCGGTATGTATCCTCAGAGAAATCCTCATGTCCGGGAGTATCCAGGATGTTAATTCGTTTGCCCTGATACTCAAACTGCATCACGGAACTGGTAACCGAAATACCACGTTTCTTTTCAATATCCATCCAGTCACTCGTTGCGAAGTGACCAGACTTCTTGGCCTTAACGGTACCAGCCTCACGAATCACACCACCGAATAACAATAGTTGCTCGGTAATTGTTGTCTTACCAGCATCGGGGTGGGAGATGATTGCGAAGGTCCGTCTTTTTGCGACCTCATTTGTTAAGTTTTGCATTATTTTAATCCTTTAAATGTTTCACTAATTATATCTATTTCTTACGGTAAAAATCCTTTATTACTGTACCACACTAGTGCAAAAAAAACAGCGACTTAATCGCCGCTGTCCGGTTCAGTTCCATTAGAATCGCCATCTTCATCCTCAGGTACATCGAGTGTCAGCGTCTCAAGTCGTGAGCCCTTAACCCGACCAGTTGTTAGAATCATGCCATTTTCTAGCGGAATTTTTAATTTAGCACTGTTACTTGGAATCATGCCGAGCTCCGTGATTGCAAAGCCAGCAATAGTGTCAACGTCGCTCACATCGATTTCCGTCTCGAAGACTTCGTTGAAGTCATCGATTGGCATCTTACCAGCGATCACATACTGATTCTCGTTTATCTTATTATAAAGTGTTTCTGAATGATCTGATTCGTCATCAATATCACCAACGATCTCTTCCAGTAAGTCCTCAATCGTTGCAATTCCGACGACCCCACCATACTCGTCAAGCAGGACGGCCATTTGCATCTGCGTCTTCTGCATCTCAACCAGCAGCTCGTCAATCATGATTGTTTCAGGCACGAACAACGGACTAGCCATCGAGTCTTCCAGCTTCAAGTTTCCAAAACCGTCACGGCGCGCAATCTTCAGGATAGTCTTGATGTGAATCACACCCACAATCTTGTCCTTGTCTCCGCGATAGACGGGGATTCTCGAATAAGGCTGATCCAGAATTGCATCCAGATTCTCCTGCTTATCGTCCTCGATGTCGATCATGAATGCATCGGTTCTTGGCACCATGACCTCACGCGCCATTTTATCATTGAAAGTAATGATTCCTTCCAACATGTGAAACTCGTCTAAGCCAATGACACCCTTCTTACGCGAGGTTTCGATTAACGAGAGCATCTCTTCTCTCGTGATATCGTCTTGATTGTCGGTAAAGTCAATTGGTGTGACCTTCATCAACAGATTGGTCGATGCGGAAAGCAACCAAACGAATGGCCGAAGGAAAATACCCACGACGCGCACCAGCCCGACTGTAGCCTTTGCGACCGACTCGGACCTTGAGATAGCAATCTGCTTTGGATAAAGTTCACCAAAGACTAGAGAAACATATGATAAGGCCACGGTAATCACGACAATTGAGACTTCCCGTGCCCAGCTGGCGCCACCAAAGAGTGGCTCCAAGAATTGAGCTAGATTAGTTGCGGCACTCGCACTGGATAGGAAACCAGCGAAAGTAATGGCAACTTGAATCGTTGCGAGATAATTAGTTGATTGAGACATTACGCTGAGCAATGTTTTGGCTTTTTTATCACCATCATTTGCCTCAGTCTCAAGTTTATTGCGGTTAACGGAAACGATTGCCATCTCAGCCGCAGCGAACACGGCATTAATTAACGTTAAGATGACAATCAACAGTATCTGTCCGCCTAAGGAACCGGCTCCAGGGTCACCATTCATAAAACTACTTCACACTCCTTTTGTATTGTAAATCTAAATTAAGATAATTATAGCATAGCTCTTATCTCCTGCAAAAAATGATTGTTCGGTGCAAGAGAATAATACTTCTATACTACATTATTTTACCAAAAAACACAGAATTATTTACTGGAAAGCTACTATGTACTTGATCATGTTACATTAATTATAGCCTAGGCTTTGTCCCACGTATTTCAAAACACAGCAAAAAATAGTAAGCTATAGTCAACAACTAGAAAAGGATTACATCATGAAAAAAAATAAAGTAGCAGACGTCTTCGTCTTCCTGCTGGTCATCCCCTATCTTTGTACCCTGACGCTCATCGGTATTGGCTTCAATGCCCTTGTGATTCACCCCGCCAGCCTCTGGCGAACCGCTGTCGGTGCATTCGTTGGTGCCCTCATCATGTTTGGTATCAAGGGAACTATTCAGCGTCCACTCGATTTGATCTCCGATAACGTCGAGAACAGCTTCTTTCTCCAAACATTACGCTTCTTCAGTGTTCGTCGCCGACGCCTGTACCAGCTTGCCAATATCTTGCTCGACTTCATTCTTTGTGGCTTAGCAACTTATCTGGTACGACAGGTGCTGACATTTGATCAGATTGCTGGAACTGCCGTTGGCTGGGTCATGCTCATCATGTTCATCTCAACAGCTATTGGCGCATACCTCGAGTATGACAACCTCTCGATTGACCCCACACAAAAATAGCTATCTCTAAATTAGTTTACCAAAATTGACAAATACCCATTTCCTTTGAATTTTCAAAAGAAATGGGTACTTTTTTTATTTAACAGAATCATATTTTAATATCACAAATAACTGTATACTATGAGCAACACTGCAGCTGATATTTATAAGTCATCAAATTATCAAAGGAGATACTATTGAAATATTTTGTTCCTTACATAACTCAAATTGGACTACTATATTTAACGGCATATTTATCCTTTTTAATCCGGTATCTGCGAAAAGGATTTGAAGTTCACCATTTCTTAAATTTAAAAGGATGGCAAAATTTAAAGAAAGAAATCAAATATACCGTAAAAAAAATAGAAGAAAAACAAAACCCTAAGTTACTACGCTTTAATACAGTTTTATTCTTTTTTTGGATAATCTTACCACTAATTTCTTTTGGTGCAACTATCGCAAAACCAAGTAGTACAACTACTTTTTTTCCTATTATTTCTGTATTCTTATGCTTCTTCGCTTTATACAGGATTTTTGATGCTATATACGCAAAACAGATAGGTATAAAATTTAATATAATTAAGCCAGGTTATACTAATTTAACAGTCAACATTCTACTAATTCTTATCCGTGACCTTGGTGCGGCCTTCATTTACTTCTATTTCTCCTATTAAACCAATTAGGCTAGTTATAAAATGTTAAGTACACTTCCCATTGATTTCAAAACGTCGATTAAACTATCTAATCCTTGTTTTAACTTATCTGCGCTCACCGCAAGAGTTGTTGCAACAGGCAGCAATTGTGGCCCACCTAAAATCACAATTACCGTTAGACCTGCATATAACATTACGGTTGAAGTTTGCTTGATAAGATTTGGATTTGTGGCAGTTTCATATATCGGTTGGTACACTTCATTAGGTACTTGGTTTCTATGGATATACGTTTCTAAAGTAAGTGTATATTTATTATCAACTACAGAATTTGAAGTTGTACTCTGAACCGTTCCCTCTACACTAACTTTAAAACCTACCATGTTATCCCTAACTACTAGTCCTGCTTTAATTGATCCATTTCCAATCATTGGTGCAAGTTTATTAAATACACCATTCAGATCACCTACATCATATGATGTCATTACATCATTAAAGCTCTGTAAAACGTCTGTACTCTCATTAATCACTTGAGCATCACTTATTGAGATAATACCCATACTTCCATCAACTACGGCCCCTGACCACTTATTTTCAAGCGAGACATAATATTCTGCAATCGGTGTTGAAATATGTTGTTCCTGACTAGAGACGGTCCAATTTATTGCACCAAATAAAGAGTGATAGTCTGGAAATTGGGACAAAATTTGATTAGCAACATAATTCGCTTGTACTTTTGTGCTTACTTGTGAAACACTTGCAACTCCAGAATCTAAGCCAGAACTTGCATCTTGATCAATATCAACTCCATAATAGGTGTCGTAAATTATTTAAAATAACGAACAAGAGTTCCAAAATAGATTGCAATTCTACTAAACAACTTCAAAATAGGTGTATACTTTGATAAAACCTTTTATTAGTCGGGAGAACCCTTTGAATCAAGTCACGTGGCCATTTGGCATATATATAATATTTATAGCAATTGCAGTCGTTTTCAGACCACTCATCATTGATAACACTGAGAAAAGTTATCTCGAAATGGGAGGCAAGGAGGATTTTGTTACTTTACGTAGGGATGAATTAAGTGCGGTTAGTGATAAATTACCCAAGGTAATTTTATTTATTTTTAATTGGTCTACTGTAGTCGCCCTAGTTTTACTATTTCCTCTAATAGGTGCTCTCTTAGCTAATCTCGATAGTGCGTATGTTATCTATCCATTCATATCGGGATATTTTGCATTTTTATTTTTATTCAAAATTTTTTATACATTTTTCAAGAATAAACTTGCTCATAAGTATAATTACAAAACTATCTTGGCCGAAAGTATCTGGATTAATTTATTATCGGCTTTTATCTGCTATGCCACTGGATCAATTATTTTCTCTTTGTATAATTACATAATCTGGTAAGTAACCAAAATAAAAACGACTATCTCTAGTCGTTTACATCTTCGATCACGTCGCCCAGGTAAACTGCAGTGACGTGTTTTTGTTTGTCCGGATAGAGCACGTTCAATACGTACGGCTTCTCGCTCAGACCCAAGTTTGCTGGTACTTCTATCCCAGCCTGCTTGATATCCGCCAAAAGTGTGGGAATTGTCAAGTTCAATGGTAGCTGGAAAATACTCTCGTTTCCGTTCTTCTCATCCACCACTGCGTTACTTGCGGGTAGCTCATACTTCATTAAACCCTTTGGTAAATCAGCTTCTCCCTTGTACAGCATCCCCTGCCAATACATAAAAGTCTCAGGGCCAAAGATTACAAGTCCGGCACGATTACGTTCTAGGTCGTTAGTCTCATCCAAGCCAACGAAATCAGCACTTTCCTCCACCTCTTGGTAAGCGGCAAAATAGCCGTTACCGTCATTTGGCGCAATCTGAAGAAATGGCTTACCAATAAATGTTAACTTCTCAAATTTCTTTTGTTCCATGTTACTTACACCTTCCTACTTGTACCATCGGCATAGTTGATGCTGACGCCCTCTTGCACATTAAAAATATAGATATTGAACTTAATTGTGGAATCCTCCACTGACTGTGCCCTCATTGAAATTCCACGTGCGACAAGTTCGTCACCACGAAAAATTGGTTGGACATAATACAACACATGGTGATTCGTTGTTCTGATGTATTCCGCAATTTGATTCTCGTATTTAGTCATTCCCGGATCGTTCAGCGATCGCGTGCCAGTCATCAGATTTTTCAAATTATTATTCTGACCCGTTAGCTGATAGCCAATCAGGTGACTCCTATTGTACAACCAATCCATATGGCCGTTCATCGCCACTTTCTTATTATGGTAGCCCGTCGGATCAACATACAGACGTTCACGCTCAGACTTTGGCATCAAATCCTGTCCGAGCATCGCCTTCGCAATAGTCACCCGGTTTAACCGGTCCAAGTCACCATATTGCTGCCAAGTCCCCTTTGCAAGTGACAACTCATCTTCCGTAAACCCGGGATTATTGTTATTAATCTGGATTGTCTGTTGCCCGGAATACTCAAGTGCGGCTAACTCGGTCTGATGCTTGACGTCTTGATTAGTCAGTTGCATCTTAGCTTCGTCGCCCGAGTTGTTCATTTTCTTTTGAACTTCAGGGACCACGACCGCCAACAACACGATCACCACTAACGAAATAATGATATTCAAAGTACTATTTTTTGTCCAACGCTTATGCGCAATGCGCCGATAATTTGGTCTCTTACTCATGCCACCAATCTTACTCCTTTATTTATCATGCTACTTTTATTTCACCAAAAGTAATAAGTCCAGGACCGCGGTCCTAGACTCATTCTGACTATATCGTATTTACCTTGGTTTGGGACGGCCCTTTCTTCTCGGCTTCAGCTCCTGATATCGCTTGTACCAGAGGTCAACGTAACCCGGGGCAAACGGCCCTAACTCTTCATCAACAAACCGGATGAGTTCATGGACGCTCCCCCGCAGAATCTGATCTATCTCAGGTGGATAATTCCACTCTGCTGCATGTGCAGCATATTCATCCACATCGAGCAGTCGTTTTTCCCCATCGGGAAAGACCTTAATATCGAGGTCGTAATCAATGTATTTGAGCGCCTCTTGGTCAAGCGTATATGGACTTGCCAAGTTGCAATAATACGTTACGCCCGTATCTCTAATCATCGCAATAATGTTAAACCAATAATGACGGTGAAAATAGACAATTGCGGGCTCGCGAGTCACCCAGCGTCGTCCATCAGCCTCAGTTACCAAAGTATGGTCATTACAACCGATAATTGCATTCTCACTGGCTTTCAGCACCATCGTGTCCCGCCAATTTCTGTGAAAATGCCCATCATGCTTATAACTTTGAATAGCAATATAGTCGCCTTCCCTAGGAAGTTGCATACTTTCACCAGCTCTCAAAGTTCATTCCTGATACAGTATAACAAACTTATTTTTTAAAGACTATTAATATTCTTCAAGCTCCTCTAAGCTGATGATCTCTCCATTCAAAAAGCGGTCGATTTCACCGCTAGAAAAACCGTGCTGGAAAAGGTATTGCTTCATTCTCCTCGTATACTCATACCCAGAATATTTCTTGAATTTTTTATATGCCTTTATCCCCTGCGTCAGTAACGCATCATTTTGTAGTTCCTCATCATCACCTAGATCGATTGCATCAAGAATTGGCTGGATTAGTTCACTGGTGAATCCGTGTTGCATGAGCTTCTGGCGCATCTTTTGCAACAGTTCTCTTTGTGAGAGTCGCCCAAACTGTCTCGTCATTGGTTGTACAATCTTCAGGCCCGTCGCGATAAAATCTGCTGGATCAACTTCATCGAGGTGCAGTGCAATCTGGTCGCCCGTCAGCCCCTTTTGACGTAGTTTGTTCATAATCTGTCGTGGCCCATCCGTGCCAACCGTCAAGGCGTTGTTAATGAACAACTTGGCGAAGTTATCATCGTCAAGATACCCCAGCTCAATTAGCCGTTTTACGACCACCTCTGTCGTCTCAGCATCGACTTCTTGTTTCGCCATATACTGGCGAATTTCTTTGATTGAGCGTGGCTGGTAGCTGAGATAACTAAGAGCCTGCTCTTGGGCCTTGGCATTTTGTTCGGCCTGCTTAATCACCATAATCTGGGCCTCGGTTAGCTCTTTGCCCTTAGCTAACATGAACTCGCCCAGCACGTTCGTACTAACCGCAAAGGCATATTCGTCATCAACGAAAACATTGAAGCGTCCACTTCTTCTCTGTGCTGTAATTTTAGTAATTTGCTTCATAGTGTACATCCTTTACCTAATCATCTATTATAAGTATGGTGAAAAACTATTAGCAATGAAAGTAAAATCGGTGAAATAATGAAAAATTATCCCCAAAAATTCGAAAAAAAAGAATTAATGATTACCATCAACCGCATGGGCATCAACGGTGAAGGTCTTGGTTACTACAAGAAGAAAATCATGTTCATTCCGGGTGCGCTACCTGGTGAGGTTGTCATCGCCAGGATTATCAAGGAGAATCCCCGTTATATCGAAGGCGCCCTCGTCCGGATTAAGAAAGCCAGCCCTGATCGCGTGAAATTTCCTGCCGGAGTCGATCCAACGGTTGGTGGACTCGAACTGGCCCACCTAGACTATGCGAAGCAACTAAAATTCAAGACGGACATTATCCGGGAGTCACTGGAGAAGTTTCATCCCAGAAATTACACGAAGTATAAGATTAAGAATACCATCCCGGCACCAGCACAGTGGCATTACCGTGCGAAAGCCTCATATCAGGTCGAACGACGCGGTGGCAAGCTCAAGCTTGGGCTCTATCGTCCAAATTCTCATGACCTAATTGATTTACCCAAGATGCCAACACAAAGTCCATTGACTCAGACGATTATTCGTCAGATTGGGGCGATCATCACGGATCTTGACATGCCTGTTTTTGATATCAGGACTCATCCTTTCGGCATCAAGACAGTCGTCGTCCGTGAAGCTTTTGCAACGAAGGAAGTTCAGGTTACCATCATCACTGTCGGCAACAAGATTCCGCAACTCAAGCAGTTTGCTGAAGCAATCATGAAGATTGAACACGTCAAGAGTGTATTCCACAACGTGACTGAGATTGAGAACAAGAAGATGTGGGGTTACCACACCGAAAAGCTATTGGGTCAGGACAAGATTACCGAGAAGTTACTCGATAAAGAGTTCAAGCTCTCACCTGAGGCTTTCTTCCAATTGAATCCAGAGCAAACGAAGAATCTCTATGAGTTGGCCCTGAAGAACCTTGATTTAACCCCTGATGATACATTGATTGATGCTTATTCTGGTGTCGGAACCATCGGTATCTTGGCTGCGGATCGCGTTAAGAAAGTCATCGGTATGGAGACAATTCCAGAAGCCGTTGAAGATGCCAAGCAGAACGTGAAGTTAAATAATGTCAAAAACGCCGACTACTTGGTTGGTAAAGCTGAGCGTATCTTGCCTGAGCTAAAAGAAGAGGGCTTAAACTTTGATGCATTGATTGTCGATCCACCACGTACTGGACTTGATCGGCAGTTGATTAAAACCATTCTGGATGTCGCACCAAAGACTTTCGTCTACATTTCATGTAACCCGTCAACTTTGGCTCGTGACCTCGTGACATTAACGGATAAGTATGACGTGCGCTTGATTCAATCAATCGACATGTTCCCACAGACGGCTCGGGTAGAGGCTGTAGTTAAGCTTGTACTAAGAGACAAGTAGCAATAAGTAGCGACAACAACCGGGTGAAAATGAGCACTAACGATATGGCAGGAAAAATCCCTGCACTTGGGATTTAACTGGCATAAGTTAGGCGGAGTTTTCAGGTTGGTGGAGCACAATTATAAGTAGCGACAACAACCGGGTGAAAATGAGCACTAACTAAACAAGAATATAGTCCTAGTCATCCGACTTGGGACTATTTTTTTCGCACAAAAAAACAGGCCGCCGGGCTTCTTCGCGCCTCTGGGCAACCTGCCATTCCATTGAGTGGATGAGGTAGTTCATCATCTTAATGTCACGATATTTAATTTTATGTTTCTCTTAAGAATCGTTGCAACCAAGTCGTATCATCACCTGATTTATTGGTTTCGCTTCACTAACGTTAACCTAAAAGCTTGGAAATAATGCAATTCATCTTACTTGTCTCAAATGTACTACAATTCAGGCTAACACCTCTACTTTTTCTATTCGATTCCGTCTCAGGAATAAGCCTCTATTACTAATACAATTTCTGGAGATAAAACTTGTAATAACTAAATCGTTGATTTTTGACCTTACTCTAATACTTTAAAGCTAATCTCGTATCGAAAACTTGTTACTACTTTTCTCTACCTCTTCCACACTTATATAATACCATATATGTAACCGGTTGCAAATAAAAAGCTCTGAGATTTACTTTTTAATTTTGTAGTTTCTGGCGAAGCCATTTTGACCCGCAAAATAGTACTTACCAGCAGTCACATCGCTGCTCAATTCAATGTCCTCAGGTAGATCTTTCAAGGTCTCAGTGAACACATTTTCGTACTCGGCAACCGAAAGCTTAGTTCGTTCAGAAAGCATCTGCTGATGCAGTTCCTTGTTCAAATACTGCTCATATCCTGAAACCAACTCACCGGCGAAAAATTCACCCATCGCACCCGATCCATAGCTGAAGAAGCCGATTCGTTTCCCGGCCTGTAGATTAGCTCCAGCATTTTCTAAGAGACTGAGAAAGCTGAGATAAAGTGAGCCTGTATAAAGGTTACCAACCTCACGACCATACTTAGTCGAATATTCAAAGTTTTCTTCAAGTCTAGCCTTGCTATCCTCAGAAGCTTCAGCAACCGCAAGTCGATTAGCCTTCAAGCCCATTTTGGTAAATGGAAGATGATAGGTAATTGCTGTAAAATCATCTGCAGTGAGCTTATTCTGATTCAGATAAGCATCAAATGTCTTCTGGAAGAATTTCAAGTAGATTTCGGTTGAATATTTACCGTCGACAAGTGCGGTTTTGAAATTATTAGGGCGCCAGAAATCATTGATATCCTCGCTGTAGCTAGCATGTCCCTCTTCAAAAGCAATTATCTTCGGCTCTTGCGCAATGAACATGCTAACAGCACCAGCACCCTGAGTTACCTCACCACTGGTGTTCAAGCCGTAACGCGCAATGTCAGAACCAATCACGATTGCCGTATGATTGGGGTGCGCACGAACATAGTCACGCGCCATCATCAGGCCTGCCGTTGCACCAAAGCAAGCTTCCTTAACTTCAAACGTACGAATCTCATTGGGTAAGTTCAATGCCTCTTTAACAAACAGAGAGGCTGACTTTGACTGATCAATGCCACTCTCAGTTCCCACAATTAATAAGCCGAGTTTTGCAAGATCAACATCATCTAAGTATTCCAGCGTAGAATTGATAGCCAAAGTGACGATATCCTCAGTCATATCAGCTACAGCCATCTTGTTCTGGCCAATCCCAATCTTAAACTTATTTGGGTCAACTCCACGTGCATTTGCTAATTCATCTAAATCGAGGTACTTATTCGTGGTTGCAAAACCGATTCTATCAATCCCAATTTTCACGTAAACTATTCCCCTTAAATCTATTTATTTCGATATTCTGTGATAATTTGTTTTATTTTTGCGCTGCTAAAGTCTTTCCCAACCAAAATTAGTGGTAAGATTTCTGGCAATTCCTCAATTAGCGCGCCATTCGAAACAGCAGCATTTCTCGCCTGCAGCTTCATGTGACCCTCTTGAATCCCACTAGTTGCCAGAGCATAGAGAGCTGCAAAGTTATTCGCAAGGCCAATTGAAGCGACGACCTCAGCTAATTCATGCACATTTGGCTGACCGAGAATATTGAATGCTTCTTTCACATCTGGTCGAACATTGATTGAGCCGCCAACTACGCCTATTGGTAGAGGTAATGTGAGCTGTCCCACCAAGAAATCTACTTTGCGGTTCGACTCGACAGACCATGAGCTCAATGGTTCATAGTGTCCATACTCACTTGCATACACGTGAGTCGCTGCCTCTACGGCACGAAAATCATTACCTGTTGCCAGTAGTACACTGTCTACCCCATTCATGATGCCCTTATTATTAGTTGGTGCACGAAGCAGGCTCTTGCGGCCGAAATCAGCAATGGAAACAAATTTCTGTGCTACTTTACGTGCATTCTCCGAAGGTGCCTCATCAAGCTCTGCATCTGTGCAGCCCTTATTCAATAAGTTTAGTGGCAGCCAAACTTTTGCAGTTGTTAATTGAGTCGGAAAATTACTCAGAATCGCAAATTGAGCGTCTACTATCTCATCGTAATCGAGCAACAAGTTAGTTAGGTACTCCATGATTGAATTAACCTTATTGGCACCCATTGCCTCAGCTGGATCTACCAGCACCTTGAGTTCTAGCAGGCCCTCAATCATCTGAGCGGTGATTGAACGAACACCTCCGCCATGATTTACCAGACTCACAAACTGCTGGTTAAGTTGCTCAATCAGCGTTTTAATTTCAGCCACTAGCTGTGAGAAATGTTTCTCCTTGAATTCAGGGGATACCGCTAGAACAACCTGACCGTATATCCCCTGCCGTTCACTTGTCGCAATTACACCACCAGCGCGGTTAAAGATTGAGGCGCCATGATTTGCCGCGGCAACGACCGAAGGTTCCTCAGTGGCCATAGGCACACTGTATTCAACATCATTCACAATGAGGCTTTCAACAACCGATAACGGTAGGCTAAGACTACCAATTACATTTTCACTTAGTTGATTCAAAGCCGCCAAATCGGTATTTTCTATTATCTTACTTCTTAATTTATTTTTCTTATATAATTGTTCCCGACGTTCTGCAGGACTCAATTGATAAAATTTCTTAGTTGTCATTAGTCAACCACTTCGATTGCGTAAGCGATGCCCATTCCTCCGCCGATACAAAGTGCAGCAATTCCCTTCTTCTGGGATGTTTGATGTAAGTTGTTAATCAGCGTTGCAATCAGTCGGCTACCAGTCGCGCCAAGCGGATGACCAATTGCCAAAGCACCACCGGCGATATTTAGTTTCTTCATTGGAATTTCCAAGTCGCGTTGCACGGCAACTGCCTGCGCTGAGAATGCTTCGTTGATCTCAAAATCATCATAATCGGCAACTGAGGTCTTGGTTGACTCAAGCAACTTAGATACTGCGTAGAATGGTGCATAGCCCATCAGAGCTGGATCAGTACCAATCTCGGCATATCCAGTTATTTTGGCAATTGGCTGTAACTCTAGTTCTGCAACCTTCTCGGCAGTGGCTAAAATCATCATGGATGCGCCGTCACTCAGAGGTGCTGAATTACCGGCCGTCACAATTCCATCAGCTTTAAAGGCCGGCTTTAGGCTAGCAAGTTTATCTAGACTTGTATCCGGACGAATATTCTCATCGTGTTCAATCTTCTGGCCGTCATGTTCGAATTTAATCAACTCATTTGCAAACCAATTGTTCGCCGTCGCAGCATACGCTTTTTGGTGTGATTCAAAGGCAAAATTATCCTGTTCAATTCTTGAAACATGATACTTTGCAGCCACATTTTCAGCGGTAATCCCCATGTGTTGCCCACTAAGTGGATCAATCAAACCATCACGCAGCATGCTGTTAACCGCTACGTTCTCATCATCGGGTTCTGCCACTCGCTTGGTCATCATTGGCGCGTTGGTCATGCTCTCACTGCCACCGACCGCAACGATACCAGCATCCCCCATGTTCATCAGTCCCTCGGCAATACGCATTGCCTTCAAACTAGAACCACAGACCTGGTTGACAACTAATGCTGTTGAGCTTTCTTTCATACCACTGCGTAAAGCAATCTGGCGCGCTGCATTTTGTCCCAAGTTCGCCGAGATGACGTTACCAAGAATCAGCGAATCAATATCAGACATGGAAACTCCAGCTGCTTCCACAGCTCCCTTTAGGGCAATCTCGCCCAGCTCTACTGCGTTAAAATCCTTTAATTGACCGTTGTATTTACCAAACGGTGTTCTCTTTGCTGCTAAAATAAAAATATCTTTCATACAATCTTCCTTTATAATTAGCCTAAGCAATATTGTAACTGAAAGTCGCATTCCGTGCGCGAAATAGGACTTTCCTTAATATTATTTTAAAGATGGAGCTAACCATGCGAGTAATTGATTTCCTACAACTTATCCTTGATCTAGACAAACAGACACGCTTCTTCTACCAAGGCGCTTCTGATAACCTCTATGCAGTGACCGAGCTCGTAATTAAGCCAGAGAGCGTGATTTTGACCACAAAAAAAGCAAGCGCACATGCACTCCACCAATGGGAGCTTGTGACCCTGCTTCAATCTATTGCCAATAAAACAATCTACATGCAGATTCTCGTCTTAAACGATTACGCAGAATTCTATGGTATTCAATTACACGAGAGTGCCGCGTACATCAAGTAGTCGTCTCCAGATAATCCTTATTTCTTAGTTGATTTTGCGTTCGTCTCGCTTGCCAGTTGTTTCGCCAAGTTGATGATGTATGGTCTAAGTTCATCCTTAGTCTCAGGATGCGTTAAACCATACTCAATTGATGTCTTCAAGTAGCCGAATTTGTTCCCCACATCGTACCTCTTGCCCTTGAATTCATGGGCAAAAACACGCTGAGTTCTGTTCATGCGGTCAATTGCATCTGTTAATTGAATTTCGTTTCCCGCACCTGGTTTTTGCGTCTCCAGCATCTCGAAGATTTCTGGTGTCAGAAGATAGCGACCAATAATTGCGAGATCGCTAGGTGCCTTGTCCACATCAGGCTTCTCCACGAATGCTTTAACGTTAAATAAACCTGGCTCTGATTCGGATTCTGGTGCAATCACACCATACTTGTTTACCTCTTCATGAGGAACCTTCATTACCGCGATAGTTGATGCCTTGGTTTCGTTGTAACGGTCAATTAACTGCTTAGTCAATGGCACTTCATCGTCCATCACATCATCACCCAAAAGCACAACGAAAGGCTCGTTACCAATGAATGACTTTGCCTGCAGGACCGCATCCCCTAGGCCACGTGGATGTGATTGCCGCTTGTAGTAGATATTCACACCCATATCAGTAATATCCTGGGTCACTTTCAGCAATTGATCTTTGTGTTTCGCTGTCAATGACTGCTCAAGCTCAGGCGCCGAGTCAAAGTGGTCCTCAATTGAACGCTTCGTTTTACCCGTCACAATTAAGATATCTTCGATTCCTGACTTATGTGCCTCTTCAACGATAAACTGAATCGTTGGCTTATCGACAATCGGCATCATTTCCTTTGCGAGTGCCTTCGTTGCTGGGAGGAAACGCGTTCCTAGTCCTGCTGCTGGAATTACGGCTTTTCTAACTTTCATCATCAACCATCACTTTCCTTATCTCTTACGATTATTCTTTACTATTCATCTTACCAAACTTTACAGACGAGCACTACTAATTAACTAGCCAATTAAGCAGTTCAGTCACTGAGATTTACTGACCGTGCTTATTGCGCCGTTGTTTAAGAAATCCTACTAAGCGTCCGGCGCTATAATCTATCTGGCCGTAGCGCCAGTTGTCGATTGTGGAGTTCACCACCACACCGAAAAGCAGTAAGAGTGAGCTCAGATTTAACCAGAGCATAAAGATAATAAATGTACCCACGATACCATAGTTACTCCAACTGGTGCCAAAATAACGCAGGTACAGACTAAAGCCGGCGGATAGGAGGACCCAGCCTGCTAAAGTCACGGCAACTCCAGGCCAGAGTGAGCGTTTCTTCAGGTTGATATTTGGGAGGAAGTAGTTGAGGTAGGAAATGACACCTACCAGCACAACTAGAATTAACGGCCACTTGAAGTTTACGATGCGGTAATACGGTGCCATCGAGAACTTAAAGATTGGGGCGAGAAACTCCAGAATTTGTTGGCCAAAGGCAAAGACGAAGACAATGACGAATAAGCCAAAAACCAGGAGGGCCGTCGCCATAAATGTCACAAACCGGTTGATGAGAGTCGTCCAGATGGACGTCTTCTGCTCGATGTGCCGCACACCATAAATCTTATTCATTGCGATCCTAATCGAATTAATCAACCGACTAAAAGCCCAGATGGCCACTAAGATACCAAAGGAGATAAAACCGCCACTGCCTCTAGAAAGCAGGCTATTGATGATCGGCATAATGAAACTTTGCACCTGCTCTGGGAAAACCAACGCCAGGTAACGGGAGATCGGCGCTGTTTTGACATTCAGCAGTGGCAACAAGTTTCCAATGATAATGATTATTGGGAAAATTGATAAAAGTAAATAATAGGCAATCACAATCGAGTTCTGGGTGATTTCACCCCGACCAAAAACAGAGGAGAACACCTTGGCAAACTCCACTGGTTCTTGTTTCTTCTTCGTGATTGTCGCACGTTTCAATGCCTTTGTTTTCAAGCCGGTGTTCGGAATTGTACTTCGCACGTCTGTCTCTCCGTCTTAAAAGTTTGGTAGGTACTTAGCATCAAACACGGGATCCTGTGATGTTAGAATCTTCGGGCCATCCTTCGTAATAGCAATTGTGTGTTCGAACTGTGCGGACTTCTTGCCATCCGCAGTCACGTAATAGATCCAATCATCGTTTGGATCATCAACCATCTTATCCTTCAATTGCCAGGTTCCTTGGTTAATCATGGGCTCAATCGTGATGGTCATGCCTTCACGTAGGCGGAGTCCCCGCCCCTTCTCGCCGTAATTAGGCACATCTGGTAATTCATGCATTGTCGGTCCAATTCCGTGACCAATCAGCTCACGGACGTCACCGTAACCGTTCTCCACCTCGGTGTATTGCTGGATGGCATAACCGATATCGCCGATTCGGTTACCCACTTGCGCCTGATCAATTCCAAGATAGAGAGCTTTCTTCGCCACGTCGACCAGCTTTTGATCCTCCGGTGAAATCTTGCCAACTGCATAAGTCCAGCAAGAGTCACTCTCATAGCCGTCAAGGTTGATTGTCGTATCGACGGCAACAATGTCCCCCTCCTGCAAAATCACGTTTTTGCGCGGTGTTGCATGGGCAATTTCGTCATTAACACTGGTACAAGTTGCATACTTGTAACCCTCGAAGCCCTTCTCTGAGGGTGTGCCGCCCCGGCTCGTCACGAAATCGTCGACGAAGTCTTCAATATCCATGAGTGAGATACCTGGCTTGATGATGTCCCGCAGTCCAATGTGGGCTTGCGCCAGTAACTGGCCTGATTTAGCCATTCCTGCTAATTCTCTAGGTGATTTAATTGTTATCAATCTTCTTACTCCTTTTTTTGTCTACAATCATTATAGCGTTTTTCTAAGATTTACCAAAATAGTCTGGTAAAATCTTGTCAGAGGACTACATTTGATATAATCTAGTTAAATTGAAATCGAATGAGGCAAATTATGACTACAGCAAAAATTGTGTATGCTAGCATGACTGGCAATAATGAAGAAATCGCCAATATTCTGGACGAGGAATTAACCGACCGCGGTGTCACCACTAGTCTGAGTGACATCTCGTTCACACCTGCAAGTGAATATCTGAACTACGATCTCACCCTGATGGTGGTCTACACGTATGGCGAGGGCGAGATGCCAGATGAGGTGGCAGACTTCTACGATGATCTGGCAGAATTAGACCTCACTGGCAAAGTCTACGCTGTGATGGGGTCCGGTGATTTATTCTATGAAGAGCATTATTGTGAGACGGTGGACTACTTCGAACAATTATTCACGAAGATTGGCGCCACCAAAGGTGCCGAGCCGCTCAAAATCAATTTGGAGGCAGACGAAGCAGACATGGATAATATTGCTGCCGTTGCTGATTCTGTACTGGCCAAACTCAATGAAAAAGCATAATTCAGATCAAAATAAGTCGCCGGCACTGCAAATCGCCGGTGGTCGCCTGTTGCGGCGCCACCACGATTTCTTTGCGTACGTTATTTTTGGCTTCATCGCATCGCTGATCAACATTGTCACTTTTTTGACACTCCACAATGGTTTCGCACTGAATCTCATCACTGCGAATACCATTGCTTTCTTCGTTTCTAACCTGATCAGTTTCATCATGAACAAGAAGGCAGTATTCATTTCCGAAAAGGACGCTAAGGCAAGTAATGGCAGCTTAGCGCGCCAGATTGGATTATTCTTTCTTTATCGAATATTATCACTGATTCCGGACAATCTGGTCATGCTTATTGGACTAAGCTGGTTACAGTTTAATTCAGTATTCGTGAAGGCGCTCGATCAGGTGATCGTCGGCATTTTTAACTACATCACAACAAAGTCCGTCTTCAAGCAGGAAACAAGCAGATTAAGAAAACTTGTACTGGAAGCACGAGATAAAAGACGGGAGCGTGAGTAACCCATGGAAAAGATCGTTGGTGAGGTCAGTCACCTGTTCCACAAATATCAAGAATTAATTTCGTACGCCTTCTTTGGTGTATTAACTACCCTGGTAAATATTGTCAGCTTCTTCTTACTTCAGCAGTTCTCTAGCGGTCACTACTTAGTTAATAACACAATTGCCTGGTTTATCTCCGTGCTTTTCGCATTTGTGACCAATAAGCTGTTTGTCTTTAACTCAAAGAGTTGGGCGATCAAGCTGGTAATCAAGGAAATCATCCTCTTTTTCGGGACCAGATTTGCAACACTGATTGTCGATGACGGTATTATGGCTCTAGGCGTATCTATTCTAGGCATATCTAGTGGTATCACTAAGATTATCGATCAGGTGATTGTGATTGCCCTCAACTTTGTATTAAGTAAGCTGTCGTTCAAGCCAAAACAAACCAAATAGTATTTTAAATTAATAATTTTAAACAAAAAACAAGTTTAACCGGTCGTGGCCCTAATGCCTAATTATTGACTAGCTAAACTCGTTTTTTATTTTACTCTATTCCTATTCGAAATCTTGTGGCCGCGGATTATGCTGCTCGTCAAAATGGTGCGCAATCGCAGCAACAATTCTTTTCGCAGCCTGACCATCACCATACGGATTTTTAGCTTTAGCCATCTTGTCATAGCTTTCCTTGCTGTCGAGCAACTCGATCATTGCATCCTTGACAGGTTGCTCATCCGTTCCGACAAGTCTAAGAGTTCCTGCAGCTACACCTTCTGGTCGCTCAGTTGTATCACGCAGCACAAGCACTGGCTTACCCAATGATGGTGCCTCTTCCTGCACACCACCCGAATCAGTCATAATGAGGTAACTTCTCTTGGCCAAATTGTGGAAATCAACCACATCAAGTGGCGCAATGAGATGAATCCGCGGGTCGTTATCAAGTACAGCATGTGCGACTTCCTGCACCGCTGGGCTGAGGTGAACCGGATAGATAATTTCCACGTCATCGTGCGCATCAACGACCTCCTTCATCACCTTAAACACACGCCGCATGGGCTCACCCTGATTCTCCCGCCTGTGCATCGTCACCAAGACAACACGGTTACCAGGCTTAATCGAGTCGAGGACATCGTGGTGGTACTCCTCTTTCACTGTCTGTTGCAGGGCATCGATTGCCGTATTCCCAGTAATGTAAATCTCCTTTTCAGGATGATTTTCCTGCAGTAAATTCGCCTTACTTTTAGCAGTCGGGGCAAAGTAAAGATCAGTCAATACATCAGTTAATTGACGATTCATTTCCTCAGGAAATGGTGAATATTTATCCCAGGTTCTGAGTCCAGCCTCCACATGACCGAGTACGGTCTGTTCGTAGAATGTGGCTAGCCCTGCCGCAAAGCTAGTTGTCGTATCGCCGTGCACTAAAACAATGTCCGGTTTCTCCGACTGAATTACATGCCCTAGGTCAAGCATCACCTTGCTGGTAATCTCAGCCAAACTCTGGTTTTTCTTCATGATATTGAAATCATAGTCTGGTTTGATGTGGAAAATTTCTAGTACCTGATCGAGCATTTCCCGGTGTTGCGCCGTCACAACGGTGATCTCCGTAAAACGCTCGTCTTGTTGTAATTCAAGAACAAGCGGCGCCATCTTGATTGCTTCAGGTCTGGTACCAAATACCGTCATCACTTTAATTTTATCTGCCATAATATTCCTCCGCTCTCACTATCATACCGTAATGCTCCAGAAAATTGAACAGGAACCTGACATACGCTGCCGACTTCCTGTGCTATAATTTCCCCAAACGGTTCTAGCTAATTAAACCCACGAGGAGCATCAAAATGACCCTACCCAATTTCACGAAATTATTAACAACTTACGCACAGATGATTGTTGAAATCGGTGCTGGCATCCAGCGAGATGACATAGTCTATGTGGAAGCAGATATAGCGCAGGCTGAATTAGTCCATCTCCTAACCAGCGCAGCTTATAGACTCGGTGCTGCCGAAGTAATCGTTAACTGGAACGACGACTTCCTTACCCATGAATTTCTCCTCCATGCTAGTGAAAAACATCTTGGCACGTTTAAAGAGGCCAAGCGGCAGGAAACAGCATACTTGCTAGAGCATCAAGCTAAACGGATTAATGTTGTTAGTTCAATTCCTGGCGCCCTAGACGGCGTTAAGCACGAGCGTCTTGCCTTATTCCAGTCAACAAACGCCACTGGCCTAAGGCCACTACGTCATGCCTCGCAAAATAATGATATTAGCTGGACCGTGGTAGCTGCGGCCAATCCCGCCTGGGCCCAAAAGATATTTCCACAGATGACTAAAGAGGCAGCCAACGATGAATTGTGGCACCAAATTTTTCAAGCAACACGCATCTACAGCGAGGACCCTGTTCGGGCCTGGCGACAACATGTTCGTAGGCTAGACCAAAGAGCACAGCAGCTTAATGACTACCAATTTGACAGACTCGTTTACCGGGCACCAGGAACCGCGTTGACGGTCGGACTACCACAACAACACATTTGGGAGAGTGCAGGCGCGACTAACCGCCAAGGTCAGCCTTTTATTCCCAATATGCCAACCGAGGAGGTTTTCACTGCGCCAGATAAGAACCGCATCGATGGCCATGTTACCGCAACTAAGCCACTGTCGTACGGCGGGCAAATTATCACGGGAATTCGCTTTGATTTCCGTCGCGGAAAGATTAGCCAAATCCAAGCTGAATCTGGTCAGCAAACACTTGAGCACCTACTAGAGACGGATGAAGGCGCCCGTTCACTCGGTGAGGTTTCGTTAGTACCCTATTCATCGCCCATCTCCCAGTCTAATATTATTTTCTATAATACTTTGTTCGACGAAAATGCCGCGAACCATCTTGCACTAGGAGCCGCCTACCCATCGAGCGTGGCGGGTGGTACCAAGATGAATCCACTGGCGTTACAACGGCACGGACTAAACGTCAGCACCGTGCACGTCGACTTCATGGTTGGTGGAAGCGAGATGGATGTCGACGGAATTACCAAGTCCGGTGCAATCATTCCCGTATTTCGTCACGGAGAGTGGGCATTTTAACCCCAAAGGTCGGAAATCAGCAAAAAAGGTTGTCACGAGTTTGTTCGTGACAACCTTTTATAATCTACCGATGATCTCGATCAGAATCGAACTGATGACCTACTGCTTAGGAGGCAGTCGCTCTATCCTGCTGAGCTACGAGACCAGAATAATCAATTACTTGATTATCTAATAATATATTCTACCATGAATAACGATTTTTGAAACGGTCTTGTACATGAATTTTATTGGCGGCACGCACAAACGGGGCCCAGATGAGGAATGCAATGAGCATATTCACCAACGCCAGCACAATGGCCCGCCAATCCATATTGGTGGCCAAAAATGCCTGAAGTACCGACGGCATAAACTGTGGCATCGCCACCTGGACGGGATTAACCCAACCAACTTGAGTAACGATGTACGCCAGCGTAACGTTCGCGAGCGGAGCTACCATGAATGGGATGAAGTAGATCGTGTTCAAGACAATGGGCAAGCCAAACATCACGGGCTCATTGATATTGAATACTTGTGGAGCCAACGTGATTTTCGCCAATGTTCGCTGATCGGTCCGCTTAGAGAACACCAGAATGGCCACCACGAGCAATAGTGTGCTGCCGGCGCCGCCAAACCAAGCAAATGCATCAAAGGAACCACGCACCCACTTATACGGCAGGTCAGTCCCGTTTCTCACCGCCATAATATTCATATTCTGCGGTGCCAACCAGACTGAATCAAGGACCGGTGACAAGACGTTCATTCCGTGAATCCCAAAGAACCAGAATACCTGGACCAGAGTGGTCACTAAGATGACCATCCCAAAGCCCTGTCCTGCGCGCAGCAACGGTTGCTGGATAGCCCGCACCAACCAGTCACCGAAGAACAGTCCTGTGAAACGGGTGAACAAATAATTGATGGAGCCTACGGTAAATAACGCAACCAGGGCGGGAATTATTGCCGCGAAGGCAATTGTGCTCGCCTGTGGCATCTGCCCAGTGAGGTTAATCACGAGCCGCGCCTTCGTCATCATAATATAGATAATTGCCCCTAATGCTCCAAAAATAATTGCAGTAATTAACCCCGTGGTCGAGAGTTGGTCGATGGCGAAGACGTCCCTAATATACATGGTCTTGCCTTTTAAAATAATTTTGGCACCACTCAACAAATTCTGCGATGCCTGTGGCAACGATTGGTCCAACTTAACGTTTGCAACATTGGCGATACTCATGACAAACGAGGCCACAGCGATGAGTGAGCCTGTAATCCCATTCACCTCATAAGCTTTTGCTAGGTGGTACCCCCAGGCTGCAGCGAAGAATAGCGCAAAAATAGCAAATGTGCCATTCCAAATCACGTTATCGATTGCCACGAGTGGTCGTAAAACCGAATAGATGGTCTGCCAACCCATCTGATCATGAGCCACCTGAATCAGGCTATTCAACAAGACGGATACCGATCCGACCATCGTGATTGGTAGCAGTGAGACGAACGCATCCCGCAATGCTACCAGCCACCTTAACGAACCAATAGTGGTTGCGATTGGTACAATATATTTCTCTAGCCAAGCAATCACTTATTCATCCCCTTTAACGCTTAAATAGAACTCTTATTGCTCGTTTCGAGCCGCTTCCTTCTTTTGCTTCTTATCTTTCAAAGGATGATAGCCCTTATTCTTTTGCTTTTTCTGGCGCTTCTTACGTTTTGCCCGCTCCAGTTTCTTAGAGCGCTCATTAACATGCGCAGGCGGTTCTTGCTGGTGGGAGGTTCCAGTTACAGCAGTGGAATTCTGACCACCATTGACCTCTTGTTCTTGTGGTACCTCAGCCTGTGCCGGCTTATCCGTGGTCAGTTCTCTCCCGGAAAAATAGACACGTTTAATCTCATACTCAGCGCCCAACATTTTCTTCAAATTACGCAAATCATGGTCGGTGCCTAGCGTAATCACCGTTCCTTTTTTGCCCATTCGTCCGGTTCTCCCAGCACGATGAACATAGGTATTCTTATCGGCCGGTAGTTCGTAGTTCACGACGTATAACAGGTCGAAAACGTCAAGACCTCGCGCAGCTAAATCAGTTGTCAACAGCGTCTTAATTTCACGTTTCGCTAAACGCTTTAGTGCACCCTTACTTGCTTGCTTGTTCGTCGCATTCGATAAGGCATCGAAGCTGACTTTCGTATGGCTCAGGACGCCAGCAAAATATTCTAGCTGTTTCACCGCATTAAAGAAAATCATCGCCGAGAAATGGTCCACCTTGGTTAGTTTCGTGAACATCTCGAGCTTGTGCCGATTATCGACCTGCAGAAACAAGTGCTTAACTTGACTGACATCCTGGTCCCGCACATCAATCATTAAGAATGGTCTGGCGAAAATCTGCTCAGCATCTCTTGTAATTGCGGATTCGGTCGCTCCGAAAAGGGCAATCTGACTGGTTGATGGAATATTCTGCCCCAGTGAGGCAATTAGTTCTAATTTGGTTGATTCCAAAATATCGTCTGCCTCATCAATAACCAACTGCTTAATTTGTTCGTGATGAATACGATTCTCACTCACCATATCAAAAAAACGCCCTGGGGTTACGATTAATACCTCAGGATGTTTCTTCTTTAACACCTCAATCTGGCGGACGCGGTTGCCGGAGCCAACTAGAGCAATAACCTTCAGTCCTAACTCGGCCACGTAGTCCTTGATTGCATCCCGCACCTGTACGGCGAGCTCGGTCGTTGGCTCAAAGATAACCAGGCTGTTGGCTTTGCCCGGTTCAACACGCTTTAGAAGCGGTAACGAATAAGCCAGGGTTTTGCCAGTACCTGTGCGTGCAAGGCCGACGATACTCTCGCCATCAAGTAACAGTTGTACGGTTGCAGCCTGAATTGGTGTTAGCGCCGTGATTGCCTGTTTGGCAAAAATAGTACTAAATTCTGGGAATAAATCCATTTCTATCCTCTATCAGCAGTGAATTCAATTCCTGCGTTTCTTCTAAGTGCATAAAGCACCTCATTGACATTGTGTGAGAGAACCAACAAATCTTGCATTGCATCAAAGTCCCCTGTTTCAATCGCTCGGGCAAAAAAGTCTGCCTCGTTAACCATTGGGTTCTCAGGATGAGAGACGGTCAGGTCAGTGTATTCTTTAGCACGATAATCCGGGTAGAAACGCACGGCATCGAGTGTTGCAATACTATCCACCCATAACGTCTCCTTACCCGCGTAAATCTCCGTTGGGACATATGACTGCGCCGTTTTACCGAATAACAGCGTTACATGATAGTCTGGGTAATCAAGAATAGCAGTTCCCTTTGCATCAACGCCGGTCCGCGCCATATCGGCAAAGTAATGCACCTTATCTGGCGTACCAAACAACCGTAACGCTCCATAGACCGCGTAAACACCGATGTCTTGAAGAGCACCACCCGAGAACTTAGTTGAGAAGATGTTCGGCTCCTCTCCGGCAAGGACATTGTCGTAACGACTAGAATACTTCATGTAGGAGATTGTCGCGCCGTTAACGCTACCCTTTGCTTCCAGTTCAGCTAACTTGCGTTCGACGACCTGAAAATTAGGGTCGAAGATGTGGCGAGCCGCCTCGAAATAGAAGATATCATCATGTTCAGCTAACGCATCCTTCACTTCCTTAAATTCCGCCGGATTGGAGAAAGCTGGCTTCTCAACAATAACGTGTTTGCCAGCCTCAATGGCTTTGATAGCTTGCTCTTTATGTAGGCTGTTTGGTGAAGCAATATAAACCACGTCAAACGTGTCACTGGCAAAGAAATCCGTTAAATCGGTGAAAAATGCTGCGTCAGGCCGCGCCACGGATTCGGCAAACTGCTGTGCTTTAGCTAATGTCCTAGAATAGACAGCCGTGAGAGTGAATGCGGCATTCTCCTTACCAGCATTCACAAACTGTGACGTAATCCAGTTTGTACCAATAATCCCTAAGTTAAGCATTGTGTTAGTTCCTTCCTACTAATTGACTATAATCCGACTGACTCCCCATGAAGCTCAACATCGTGAGGTCGTCCATTTGTGCCATGTTTCTGATGCGTCCTGTACTAGTATAACGCCAAAAGAGGTAATTTTGCGCCAAACCCGGCTTTTTTTTCGTTGGCGCAATGAACTCGACGGGCTGACTGCCAAAATAACGCGCTACCTCAGTGCGCCTTGCTAGCACCACTGCATCATCGCCAGAATCTTTTAGTAAACGCGTGAATTCCGCCATTTTGCGCCAAAACTTCGCACCGTGATAATCGGCGGCGGGAATAATCAGGACTGGCAGAATACCCGTATTCCGCCCCACCTTCTCCCTGAAGTAGTTGAACTGCTCTTCCACACTCGACTCATTGCTGAAGTATTGTGCAGTACCAAAGTCCAACTGTGTCACAACCAAGCGATCCCGATTCTCTAGATAGCGGTCATCGAAGTAGCTCTTACCCTGCGTGCTCCTCAGATAAACGAAGTCGATGTCCTCCTGCTCGATTTGGTTGAAATCGACGTAGCCCCGGCTTTGATCAAGTAAAACGCCGATGATTTTAGCTGAATTATTGTCAGGATAGGTAGTGGCTGTCGCTAATCGATAGACAGCGAAGCCGATACCTGCCAAGGCCAGGATCAACGTAATGATGATTGCCTGCATTGTGTAACGATGCTTAAATCTACTTTGCACAAGATTTGCCTCCTCACTTATTTTAACTAATTAGGTAAATTTGTACCATGATAAACGGTTTTTTTGTATAATTGAGAAATGAAAAAAATTAAGGGTGGCCAAATTGCATAATACATTAAAGCGTGAAATCAACTTTTTCCAGGCCCTGATGACCGTGATCGGCACGGTGATTGGTGCAGGTGTCTTCTTCAAAATATCGAGTATTACCGCCCAAACCGGTTCAACCAGCGCCACAATTTTCGTCTGGATCCTGGCGGGCATAATCTCGATTACAAGTGGTCTAACCGTTTCAGAACTGGCCACCGCCATGCCCGTGACGGGCGGTCCAACAAAGTATATCGAATACACTTACGGCAAAACGATGGGCTTCTTGTTTGGTTGGGCTCAGATGTTAATCTATTTCCCAGCAAGTATCGCCGCACTCAGCATCGTCTTCGCTACCCAATTCACCGTTTTGTTTGACATTAAAGCAGGCTATATCACGCTGATTGCGATCATTCTCGCTCTCTTCTTAACGATGATGAATTTCTTTGGTACCAAGTTCAGTAGTCACATGCACACTGTCATCTCAGTCATCAAGGTTGTGCCGATTATCTTGATCATCCTCTTTGGCATCTTCAACACCAACAAGATTAACTTAAGCCTCTGGCCAATCACTGTTGGACCAGGCAAGAGCTTCACCAGAGGCATCAGTGGCGCGCTCTTATCGGCCATGTTTGCTTACGATGGCTGGATTAACTTCACCAATTTAGCCGGTGAGGTCAAGCGACCGGAGAAGAATCTCCCACGTGCCATTATCATCGGCTTAGGGGTCATCACGCTCATCTATGTTCTCGTCAACTACACATTCATGAGCGTCTCGCCGTTAAATACGCTCGTGAACAATCCCAGTGCTGCTTTTGATAGTTCAATTCGCATATTTGGGGGCATCGGGGGTAAGATAATCACGATTGGTATCCTGCTCTCGGTCTACGGCGCCGTGAACGGCTACATCATGACTGGCATGCGGGTACCGTACACGATGGCACGCGATAACCTTCTTCCCTTTAGCAAAAGCATTGCCAGACTAAACGTCAACACAGGTGTCCCTGTCATCTCAGAATTGGTCATTCTCGCACTCTCAATTATCATGATGTTTCTTGGTACGTTTGATCTATTGACCGATATGCTTGTCTTCGTGATGTGGGCTTTCACGACACTGATTTCCATCGCAGTCTTTGTCCTCAGAAAGAGAGAGCCCGACCTGGAGCGACCATACAAGGTCCTGCTCTACCCAATCATTCCGGTTATTTCTATTCTTGGCGGCCTCTTTATCGTTGGCTCAACGCTGATTAACCAGTTCTGGCTGTCGGTCGTCGGTATCGGCATTACGCTGATTGGTCTACCAATCTATTATCTCCACCAGAAGCACGTTACAAAATCACCGATTAAGATGTAAGCTGAAAAAATCCCCAGGCTCGTGGATGCACTAGAAGTGCACGAAGCTTGGGGATTTTTATGTACTTGTAATTATTTTATGGAGTTACTGCTTAATCAATTAATGGCTATTTGCTATAAATTTCTGGTTTAAGAACGCCGATGTACGGTAGGTTTCGGTACTTCTCCGCATAATCGAGTCCATAGCCCACCACAAATTCATTCGGCACGGTCACGCCAACGTAGTCGACCTGAACTTCTTCCTCTCGTCTGCTTGGTTTGTCTAATAAGCTACAAACCTTCACCGAGTTAGCCTGCCTGGTCTCAAATAACTTCATGAGTGCGACCAGTGTGGCTCCGGTATCAACGATGTCCTCAACAATGATGACATCCCGGCCCTTCACACTCGTATCCAGATCCTTTAGAATCTTCACGTCACCGCTCGATTCCGTACCGCCACCATAACTAGAAACGTCCATGAAATCTAATTCAACATACTCATCTAACTCCCGCACGAGGTCGGTCATGAAGAGCACAGCGCCTTTTAGAATACAGACCATCAGCGGATACTTCCCGGCATAGTCGCGTTTCAACTCGGCTGCGAGCTTAACATTGAATTCATGTAATTGTTCCTTAGAATAGAGTACTTTTAGGATATCATTGTCCATTTTTGCCCCCTCAAATACTTGATAGCAAAAGTATACCAGTTTTATAAAAGACAAACAATTATTACTTTATCTAATTTATTGGTCGGGTATATTTGTAAGCTTACTCCTCTGCTTCTGCTGCGACAGACGATTGAACAGCGGCACTATCTACCACACGTTCCACCATAAACCACGCCATGAATCCTTGTTCTATCTTAGTAAGTGTGAGTTTGAACCCTTCAAGCTCCACCGACTCGCCCTCAGCGAGGGTTGGGTAATGTTCGGCCATATATCCGCCGACAGTGATAATATCCGAAGATTGAAAGGATTTGAGCTTATGGTGATAAAACCGCTCAAAATCATACAATGTCGTCTTACCACTTACCTTTGCCTGCGTCTTATTCAGGCGAATTATGTATTCGTCAGAGACGTCATCGATTTCGTCACGCACTGAACCGAAGAGCTCCTCGTACACATCTTGGTCGGTGACGATGCCACTCGTACCACCATATTCGTCGACCACGAGCACAATTGGTGTTTGTTTTTGAATCATCAAATGAAGAATCGCTTGGATGGGCATCGTTTCAGGTACCGTTACAAGGGAACGCAGAATTCGGATAATCGAGACGTTCTTGTCCCGTCTGCTTTGCTCAACGATATCGTAAGAGTAGACATAGCCGACAACGGCGTCCTTATCATTATCGGTCACAACGGGTAGGCGACTGTAGCCCTCGTTTAGGTACATGTTCAACGCGGTCCCCACATTTTCTGTCTTATCAATAATGGTCAGCCTGGTCCGGTCCGTCATGATATCCTTCGCATCTTTATCGTTGAGCTCAAACGCACGCTCCATGTAGACAACGTCGTTTTTATCCATGTCCCCACCGGCAACGGCGATCTTGGATAGTCTTAGAATCTCCGATTGGGAGAAAACCTCGTTCTCCTCATCCGCAGCCTGAAAGCCGAGTAACTTCACGATTCCGGTCGCCGAAATATTCAACAGCCAGACAAATGGATAGAAGGCGGTGTGGAAAATATGTAACGGCGTTACGACAAACATCAGCATTTTGATAGGAATATCGATACTAATGTTCTTCGGAACAATCTCCGTAAGGACAACCTCCAGATAGGTCAGGAGAATAATACCTAGCACAGCGCCGACAATATTCAACGTATCGCCGCTTGCAAGGTGCGTCATTCCGAGCAGATCGATTAGCAGGTGCTCGATTGTCGTCTCACCAATCCAACCTAGAACGATTCCTGTCACACTGACACCAACTTGCGTCGTTGAGAGGTACTCATTCAGATTCTGTACCATCTTTAGTGCGAGTCTCAGCTTTCGGGGTGATCCCACGCCCTTATCAATCATGTCCTCAAGTTGACTAGGACGAGTTTGCACGAGGGCAAATTCCGCTGCCACGAAAAACGCAGCAAACATGAAGGTAACTATGATTACGAGTAAATTTGTTACTATCTGACTATAATCCAAGAAAAACCACCTATACTTTAACGAAATTTTGACTAAATAAAAAGAGATTAGTCAACTAATCTCTCTATTTTACCACTTATCTTTTATAATAATTTTTTCGGGTTAATTTTTTACCGTTGCGGCTCGACCGCATAACGCAGTAGCGTCCTCAATTTAGTCGGGTTCGTGCGACGAAAATCAGACCCGTTGCCATCGTCAGAAGGAGAAAACCCGGCAGTGCATAATTCAGATACTCCGCGGTACTTGGTGCACTACCGCCAGTCACGATGTTTCCACCCATCACATAGACAAAGAATAACAGCATGAAGACAGGCATCAGAATCACCGTGATGATTGTATCCGCATTGGTGAAATTTTGCTTAATAATTCTATTGGTCAAGGTAATTAATTGTTTAATGTAATTCATTATTTCTCCTCCTTTGCAGTCACGTCGAGGAAGACGGACTCAAGGTTCTTTTCTGCTTGGTTAAAGTGTAATACTGTTATTGTGTGTTTACTAAGTGTAAGTAGTACGCGCTTGGCATCCTGCTGCTCAATCTGTAACTCAGTTGTGCCCGTAAATGTGATTTTTGCATTTTGCAGTACTTTTTTTGTTTCCGCCAACTGCTCCGTTTGAACACTCAACACAAATTTTTCCTGAGCAAGTTGCTTCATCTCTTGCGGTGTGCCATAACGCACAATCTGCCCGTTATTGATGAAAGCAATGTGATCCGATAATCGATCAGCTTCCTCAAGCATTTGGGTAGTTAGAAATACTGTCTTGCCGTCGTCACGCATCTCAGTGATAATTTGCCAAAGCGCCAAGCGGTTCTTCGGATCGACACCTGTGGTGGGTTCATCCAGGAAAATAATTTGGGGATCGCCGATGAGAGACATCGCTAAGTCTAGGCGACGTCTCATTCCACCAGAATAAGTTAGTACCTTCCGCTTTAAGAAGTCCGTCAAGTTGAGCTGTCTCGCGACACGCTCTATCTCCGTACTCACATCTTTTACACCGCGCAACTTTGCTACAAGGCGCAGGTTCTGGTACCCGGTAAATTCGCCATCAACCGTCGCCTCTTGGGCATTCAGACTAATTTGGCGGCGAATGGCGTTACCTTTCTTCTGCGGATCCAGGCCAAGAATACGCACACGCCCAGAGTTCTGTCGTGAGAGTGTGGTTAAAATATTGATCAGGGTTGTTTTACCTGCCCCATTCTCCCCCAAGAGCGTGAAGACTTCCCCCCGACCTACGGTCAGACTCACTCCCTGCAATACATCGAGCTGACCGAAACTTTTTGTGACATTTTCAACTTTAATTGCGACCATCTATTTGTACTCCTTTTTTCGCATGATATTGCTAGTTTGTCTCGTACTATACCTTTTTATACTATACTTTATTATTAGGTAATGGTACATAATATTATCAAGTAGTTAAAATGTCAACAATTTTGTGGCGAAACTTAAATAATAAAAAAAGAATCTTTTGCAAGATTCTTTTTTAGCGCCCTATTTGGTTAAGATTGTAACGCTCTCGATGTGTTTTGAGATGAATTCATAGCTGTCAAAAATTAGTCACTTGAACATTATTGTCTTTGAGGGAACATATCCACTGAGGGCTTGCGTATGTGGGAACATATCCATTATTATATCAATTATAATGCCAGGGGGTCTTTTGTTATTCCTCATTGTTTCCACCACGCGAGTATGGATCCTTATCTTTCCATTTAACACTACCATCTTTATAATGATAATGCTGTCCATGTCCTCTCACTGTGTGTTCATTAGGAGAAGAACGCTCCGAGGATTCTGAAGTGTCCTGATCTGCAGGATAATCATCATATGAATCTTCGTACTCAGCGCGGTCATCATCTGACCATTCGTATTCTGAATTTGATGAACCGCTCCTTGATGATTCTTTGATAGCAGCTACAGCCACATTAGCCACAAATAATACAACGCCCTTTATTGCTTTTATTGCATTCGGGTGTTTATCTGAAAATTCTATAATTGTTTTACTTATGGTTTTGAAGCCGCTCTTCAATTTCGGTACAAATTCCTGCTTCGTTATGTCTTCTATGTTATTAGGTGGTACAGTCTCGTGTAGAGATTCATATTTTTTGTTTGACTCTACCTTTTTCTGAACTCCACTTACAGACTCTTGATTAACTTCTTTCTCAATTTCTGGTTTATTTTGTGCTTTGGTTACAGGATCGGCTAATTGTATTGTTTCGCATTGAATAAATGTTCCATCTCCAAAGTCAGTCTTTTCTTTTGTAACAGGATTAAAATGCCAATTAGTCGGATTTTTCCAATCCCCATCGTGGGCCTCTAAATGTTCTGCTCTTGTTAGGAACTGAATATTTCCGGGGTCCCCTTGATATTCTGGATATCTTTCCACACTTTTCATATGCTGTCCTTGAAAAGCTACACGGTTCTCATCATAGGCTTTACCTTTATCAAGAATATCTTTCTGTTGTTGGGCAGTCCATTCTCTTGTCCCTTTTCCTTCTTGGACAAGTTCCTGCTCCTTATTCCAAGCCGCATGTATCGCCTTGTTAGATTCTTCTGTTCTTCTTGACATATAATCAACCACCTATGCCAAGCAAATCATGCAGATGTTTAAGAAAGACTATAAAATCATCATAAACTTCATCGTCTTCTATCCTTCCAGCTTCTTGATTATATATAGCTATTTTTTCGCTATTTTTTGCGCAGATGATTGGGTCGCCTGATGCTAAAGCCCCAATAACGATATAGTCATCGTTTGGTCGTGAATTATCATTTACATTAATCACTGGCTTGTGTTCAATTCCATATAATTGAATACCTGCTGGCAAAAAGAACTCACCACCATCAGAAAGCTGCAGCCATTCTTTGTATTTGGATGGAAGAACGACATTATTTTCTTTTTCAAAGGTTGTGATTTTTTCTTCTGTAGTCTCCTCATGAAAAATCATTTTACCCTGTGTACTTAATTCATCAATAATTAGCTTTAATTCTGCAGAAACCATTGTTTTCCTCCTTTACTCCTTACCCGTCTTTATTTCATTGCCATCAGGCAATATAAAAGCCTGCTCAAACTTGACACCAAGCACATCAGCGATGGCTTTCAACTCATCCAAGGTTACCGTTTCCCGTTTTAATTTCTTATTGAAATTCTGTGGAGTCTGGCCAATACGTCTAGCAAGTTCAGAAACGCTTATATTCATTTTAGTGTGCTTTGTCGGCGTTCATTGTTATACCAGCTCATAAATTCCGCTATGTTGTCTATCAATTCTTGCTTTGTATTTGAAGTGTAGAACCTAAAGTACTCTTCTTTCATGTGGCTCCAGAAGCTCTCAATTGAACTATTATCACCTGGTTCTCCCGGCCGCGACATACTATGCAAGACTCCTTCAGCTGATAAGGTAGTGTTAAACATCCCTGACACATAGTCGCTACCACGATCGCTGTGCAGTATTTCAGTTACTGCACCATATTCATTCTCAATCGCTAACTTAAATGTCTCTGTTACCAATTTTGCGGTTTCTGTATCATCTACTATCCACGCAATTATCGAATGGTCATACAGATCCTTTATCGCACTGAGCCGAAGTTTACACTGATTATTAATGGCCATAGAGTAACTCGGTACAGTCTGTAACCCAATATTTATTAGCGTACCCGGGCTTAAAGTTGTGCGTATAGTCTTCGTTCAGTAGTAAATTTTTACTGATAATTTCTTCTTTGAGGTTTTTTCTTGGTTTACGTTTGGTCTTAATTGAAGCTAATATATTATTTTCTCTCATGATTCGTCGCATCTTACTATTGGATACATGATATTGTGTATCGTCATTTAGATGCATCACTAGGCGCTTTACCCCAAAGATATAGTTGTGTGCTTCTTCTAATTGAATTACGTAATCTAGGATGCCTTGATCATCGATATTCCTTTTCGATGGAACATGGTTTAACCAGGCATAGTAAGATGAACGTGCAACTTGCATAATTTGGCAGCTCAGAGCTACGCTGAAGACTTTTCCACTTCTTTCATCTACTTTCTGTGATAATTCTTTAATTGCACGATATTTGTTCTCTTGGAATCCCTTCTTTCTATCTCCTGTAATTTTTTTAAAAGATTATTTTCTGTGGACAAGTAAGTTACCTGCTCCTTTAGTCGCTTAACTTCCAGTGCCTGCTTTTCGGCCGTAGTGAGTAAATCATTTTCAGATTTTCCCTTACCGCGGCGATCAATGAGTCCATCGGGACCGTATTTCTTAAACTTCTTAGTCCAACTGTATACCTGACCATATGAAACGGTGAACTTACGCATGGCACCACTATAGTCGTAATCATGTGCAATAACCCAATTTGTGATTTCTATCCGCTCTTTGAGAGTGGTTGATCTTCCTTTATTCATCTCAGATCTCCTAGTGGCCTCTAATTTATTACCACTAGTATACAGTTTTACCCACTGATAGATGACAGATTCATTTGATATATTGTACTTGTCACGTAGAAACGGTAGAGAAGTATCTGTACTGAGATATTCAAGGACGACTTTCTGTTTAAATTCTTGAGAGAAGTGGGTGTATTCCCTTTGTTTAAGCCCATCAATACCTTTAAGTTGATACTGATGTCTCCAAAGTTTGACGGTACTTGTAGATATAGAATGGTATTGGGCAACCTCAGTTATACCCCAGCCTTTATCTAAGAAGGACAATATCTCAATCTTTTCCTCAACACTATAATGTTTAGCCAAAATAAATACTCCTAGTTCGTGAGACCGGAATTTTAATTATTTCCGTATCCAACTAACTAGGAGTATATCCACTCTTAATTGACTGTGCTTTTTGTTTTCTTAAAAAAATGTTGAAATAAGTGCTAAAATGGCTAAACCGCCTTGAGTTAGAATAATTTTTTTATCACTTGTAATACTGCCATATAATGCCACTAAAATAATATAAACTAATAATAATCTACTAATTTCTATTGGATTACTTGTAAGAAAAACACTATATAATAACCCAACACCAATCAAACCATTATAAATACCCTGATTTTTAAAAAGTTTGTTTAAAGCTTTGCTTTTTAACTCTTCTTTTGTCATGTTAAATACTCGACTTGTAGCGTCTGAAGTTGTAGCAAACGTTTCTAAATATAGGATATAGAAAAATTCCAAAGCTACTAAAAAAATCAATACTGTTGATAAAATTGACATTCTTTCTCCTTTCTTAACTATTTATTTTTATTACTATCCAACTATAAGTTATTTTAAGTGAGTTGTAAAATATTTTATAACCACCAATTTAATCTAATGGATTGAACTTATCCAAGCTAGCTCGTATTTATTCTTCTTCTAATCCGATGTATCGGATAGTCACTGCTTGACTAGAATGATTCAAAATTCTCATCAATGTGGGAATATCCCTGAATTGACGATAATACTTATATCCGAATGTTTTTCTCATTGTATGTGTGCCAATATAATCCAATTCAAGAACACTTGCGACTCTTTGAAGCACTTTATAATATTGATGAGTGCCTAGAGCTTGTGAATGGTCTGAAGGACGATAGAAAAGCCAATCAGATTGCCTATCGTGATAGGTATTCAAATAATCAATAATTAAACTTGTTAGATTCGATAAATTTAAATCCCTTTGCTTGTTCGTCTTTTTTTCAACAATGATAGTTGTCGTTTTATTTTGAACATCAGACACTTTTAAATTTAAAATATCAGAAATCCGCAAGCCAGTGAAAATGCCTATGGTAAATATTAAATGGTCTCTTTTCCCATGTTTTCCTTTGTTTAACTCAGATAAAAAATCTAGCATTACCTTCTTGTCTTTAATTGGTTTTACATTAATTATATTCCGTGTCATTTGACCTCCTCCTATAAGTTATTGATGGGATACTTATTGCTCCTATCCTAGTATTTGGTACATAAATTTCTGAACAGTTATGCCATAATTAATAAAACAAGATAGGAGCATTCCAATGAAACGATATCAAGATGATTTTAAAGCCAGCATTGTGAAGATGCATCCTGAAGAGAAAAGATCTATTCGCTCGCTTCCCGAGGAATACGGTGTTTCTCCAGCCGCAATTCATAACTGGGTTAAAGGCGCTAAATCAGTTGAGCTAGAAGACGGTACTGAAGTAACGTCCAAAGAATTCAAACAACTTCAAAAGGAAAATAAGTGATTAAAGGAGGAACTTGAAATTTTAAAAGCTGCGGCGGTTTTACTGGGAAAGCATTAGAACGAATTAATTGCCTTTTACAGCTCTTATTTCAACCTTTATATGCACTTGAAAAGTAATTACTTTATAAGTGCATTTCAATCTTGTTTGTCCATTCAAGCCAATAGCCATCTTGTCAACTCACCACATTTTTGCCAGCAATCTTATCAACTCACCAAGCCTATATTCAAATTCGTAAATCCGGTGAGTAATCCACCACTCTTGGATATCTTCCCCAAAGCAAAAATCCGTGATTATCCTTCCGGCTTAGAACCAGACCTCAAATCACGGAAAGCCTTTATTTACTTATCTTATTACACGCTTACTTATCAACCCTTGACATCAATACTACCGTCTCCACATGCGGTGTCATTGGAAACATGTCGACCGGAGCAATTGTATCGAACTTATAACCCAATTCTTGGAATTGTTGTAAATCACGCACCAGCGTTGCAGGGTTGCATGAGATATAAACCACTTTCTTCGGCCCGGTCTTCACTGTTGCTTCAATAAACTCTGGTGTCAAGCCCTTTCGCGGCGGATCAACAAAGACCACATCCGTGGATAAACCCTGTTCCTGCCACTTAGGCATCATCTCTTCGGCCTTACCGAGGGCAAAATCAGCATTATCAATCTGGTTAAGCGCGGCATTGTTCTCGGAATCCTCGACAGCCGATTTCACCACCTCAACACCAATCACCTTTTTGACGTGCTGGGCGACAGATAGGCCAATGGTACCGATCCCGGAATAAGCATCAATCACAACATCATCTGCCTGTAAATCTGCCTGCCGCACTGCCAAATCGTACAATCTGGTCGTCTGCTCAGAGTTAATCTGAAAGAATGATTGCGGCGAAATCATAAATTTCTGTTCCCCAATTTGATCAGTAATGTACGGATTACCCGCTAACAAAATGTCCTTGCGGCCAAGAATCACATTCGTCTTCTGCGGATTGTAATTCAGCACAACACTCTTCACATTTGGTAATTGCTCAATCTCACTAATTACCTGTGGTAATTGGGGGAAATTCTTGACAGTAGAGACCAGGACAACCATGATCTCACCGGTGTAATGGCCTACGCGGACCATCAGGTACTTAATCGCGCCCAGGTGCGACTTCTCATTATATGCACTAACGTGATTTTTACGTAAAATGTCCCGTGTTGCGACCAAAATCTGATCAATCTTAGCATCGGTCGTGAAGAAATTCTCGAGTGGCACCATATCATGCGAGTGTTTACGGAAAAAGCCAATTTCGAGCTTACCGTTAATTTGCCGCACGGGTACTTCAGCCTTGTTGCGGTATCCAGTAATTTGCGGTGATGGCAGGGTCTCCTTCACCGTGACGTCAGTCAGGTGCGCCTTTTGTAGTAGATTCTCCACCTGCTGTTGCTTGAATTTCAGTTGGGCATCATAGCTCAGATGGGCTAAAGAAGCCAGTCCGGTTTGCACCCACTGGTTCTTCTTAACCTCAATTCGCTCCGGACTCTTGACCAGAATATTCTGAACTCGCGCGAAAGCCAAATTTTTCTTGACCTTCAGAATCTGTGCCTCGACCACCTCACCGGGAAGTGCATTATTCACGAAAACGGTAATGCCGTCCTCGGTATGCGCCACACCAAGTGCGTCATAGCTCAGATCTGTAATTTCTAATTTGATAATTTGATTTTTTTCCAAAAGTTACTCCTAAAAAATATGAGTTTGCATCAACAAACTCATATTATACACACTATTTGACAAAAAACTCGATATGTTGCTTTAAATTATGGAACTCAAGTGGTAAATAGCCCCCCAGTTCGCCATCAAGGTTGACTGGTACTTCCTCATTCTCATCTAGTACCTTAACGGACAGGTGGGTTGTCCTTTCATAGATGATCTGGGGATCGTTGATGTGATTCCCGTTAAAGGCCATTGCCAACAAGCGCAACACATCAACTGGGTTTGCTGTCTTGACGCCAATCAGGGTAAACTCACCATCGGCGAGTGATGCATCGGGAACGACTTGTTCAAACCCTCCAATTGAATTGGTCATCGCCAGTAGAAAGAGGGACAGTTTACCCTCGTACTCGCCGCCATCCCATTTCAAGTGCATGTTGACCGCATGAATCTTCGGTAACATCTCGGCACCCTTGATCACATAGGCCGCATATCCGAGTACAGACTTAAACTCAGAAGGCACGCCGTAAGTCAGCTCCGTCAGGCTACCAGAACCTGCGATGTTCATGAAGTACTTATCGCCTGCTAGGCCAATGTCCATGCCCATCGTCTTTCCCTCTAGGATGACTTTGGCCGCTTCTTGCATGTCATCGCGCGGAATATGTAAGGCACGGGCGAAATCATTGGTAGTCCCTGCTGGTATAACGGCCATCTTGGGCCGCTCAGGAAGTGGTGCGATACCGTTCACGACCTCATTAATCGTGCCGTCTCCACCAGCCGCGACTACCAGATCAAAACCGGCCAGACCGACCCGCTTTGCCTCGTTCATTGCCGAGTTTTCCTCGACAGTCGTTTGAAATGCGCTAGCTTCATAGCCCGCCTGCTCAAGCGTGTTTAAAATACCCGCAACTTGTGCCGGCATCTGTTCGTTCCCTGATACTGGATTGTAAATTAACCGTGCTTTTTTTACCATGTTGCCCTCGTTTATCTCTTCGCCAATTCCTCGAGTAAGAACTTATTGACCATCTTCGGATTTGCCTTACCACGCGATTGCTTCATGATTTGTCCAACCAAGAAGCCTAATGCGCGATCCTTACCGTTCTTGTAGTCTTCGATTGACTGTGCGTTGTTATCCAGAATTTCGTTAATCATTGGTAACAGAACATCCGGATTCGATTCTTGTACCATGCCCTTTTCAGTGACCCAGGCCTTTGGTTCCGAGCCATTGGTAATAATTTCTTGGAAAACCTTCTTCGCGATTTTGGAGGAAATTGTCCCATCGACGATTAGCTTAATCATTCCCGCCAGATTCTCGGGAGTTAGTTTAGTCTCCTCCAGATCTAGTTTGTGCTCGTTCAGATAACCGTTAACCTCGCCCATCAACCAGTTGGAGGCTAGCTTCGCATCAGCACCTAAGTTCACAGTTGCTTCAAAGAAATCTGCCATCTCCTTGGTCTGGGTCAGGATACCAGCATCATATTCTGGAATCTCGAATTCAGAGACATAGCGTGCGCGCCGCTTCTCAGGCATCTCTGGGATAGCTGCCGCAATTTCTTGCACCCATTCATCCTCAATGAAAAACGCTGGCAAATCCGGTTCTGGGAAATAACGGTAATCATCCTTGCCTTCTTTGACACGCATTAGATACGTCTGTCCCGTTGGTTCATCGTATCTTCTGGTCTCTGGCCGAACTGTCCCACCACTCAACAGAATTTTCTCCTGGCGTTTCTCCTCATAGGCTAGACCCAGGCGAACATGATTGAATGAGTTCAAATTCTTCAATTCCGACTTAACGCCGTACTGCTTTTGGCCGATTGGGCGAATTGAAATATTGGTATCAACCCGCATCGAACCCTCTTCCATCTTCACATCGGATGCGCCCGTGAATTGGATTGTCTGCTTCAGCTTTTCCAGGTAAGCATAAGCTTCTTCTGGACTCTTGATATCTGGCTTTGAAACAATCTCAATTAGAGGCGTGCCTTGACGGTTCAAATCGACATATGAGTAGCCGTCAGAGCCGTGGGTATTCTTCCCGGCATCCTCTTCGACATGGAGCTCCTCAATCCCGATTTTCTTCTTCTTACCATCAACCTCGATCTCCAAATAGCCATTTTTAGCTAGTGGAAACTCAAATTGGGTAATTTGGTAGGCCTTTGGGTTATCGGGATAGAAATAATTCTTACGGTCGAAGTGCGTGTAAGGTGCGACCTCGGCGTGGAGCGCTAACGCAACCATCACACCCAGGCGATATGCATTCTTGTTCACCGTTGGTAGCACACCAGGGAAACCAAAATCAATGACATTCGTGTTTGTATTCTGTTCGACACCGAACAGGTTTGCTGAAGGACTGAACATCTTGGTCTTGGTTTTAAGTTCTACATGGACTTCTAGTCCGATTGTTGTCTCAAAATTCATGATTAATCCTCCATTCCTGTTGGTTTATTTGCGTAAAATTTATTCTGTTGTTCGACGAAGCTTGCCACTTTGAAGATGCTTCCCTCATCGAAGCGGTTGGCCATCACCTGGAGTCCAACGGGCATCCCCTCAGATAGACCTGCCGGTACACTTGCTGCCGGAATCCCCGCTAAGTTTGCAGAAATGGTCAGAATATCGTTTGCGTACATCGTTAAGGGGTCAGAGACCTGTTGGCCGATGCCAAACGCCGTCGTTGGTGCTGTCGGTCCAACGATGACGTCGTGTTCTGCAAAAATTTTATCGAAATCTTGTTTGATCATCGTCCGTACCTGTGAAGCCTTCTTAAAGTAGGCATCGTAGTATCCCGCTGAGAGCGCAAAAGTTCCTAGCATAATTCTTCTCTTTACCTCATCACCAAAGCCTTCTGAACGGGTCTTAACGAAGACATCTTCTAGGCTCTTCACATCAGGTGCGCGGAAGCCGTAGCGAATACCGTCGAAACGCTGTAAATTACTTGATGCTTCACTGGAAGCGATGATGTAGTACGTCGGCAACACATATTTGGTGTGCGGCAAATTCACGGTATCGATAATTGCGCCATTTTGTGCCAGCATATCGATGGTTGATTGCACAACTGCCTTAACGTCAGCATTAATTCCTTCTGCCATATACTCGGCCGGTACAGCAACCCTCAATCCCTTAATATCTTGCCCCAAATATTGGGTATAATCTGGTACTTTCGTTTGGGATGTCGTAGCGTCTTTATCATCAGGCCCGGCAATCACGTTCAATACCTGAGCGGCATCCTTGACCCGCTTCGTCATCACACCGATTTGATCAAGACTCGAAGCAAAGGCGATTAGACCCCAGCGTGAAACTCGCCCATAGGTTGGCTTGATACCAAAAATACCCGTGTAAGACGCTGGTTGGCGAATAGAACCACCCGTATCAGAACCAAGGGCCGCCACAACCTCACCACCGGCAACAGCCGCTGCAGATCCACCAGAAGAGCCACCGGGAATCTTAGTTAAATCCCACGGATTCTTGCTAGTACCGAAATAACTGGTCTCGGTAGAGCCGCCCATGGCGAACTCGTCCAGGTTTGTCTTACCAATGATGGTCATCTGGGCTTCCTTCAGCTTTTGAACAACCGTTGATTCATATACTGGCACGAAGTTATCCAGAATATGGCTCGATGCAGTCGTGCGCAAGCCTTCTGTAATGATGTTATCTTTGATTGCAATTGGAATACCAGCAAGCACGTTGTTCAAGTCTAACTGCTCGGCTGGCACAGCATCTTCTGCCACAGTCACAAAAGCGTTCAGCGCCGTCTCCTTCTCCTCGATTGCCTTTAAGGTATCAGCGGTGAGCGTCTTCGCATCTAACTCCCCACTCTTTAACTTCTGGTTGAGTGAATCAATATTTTCGTTTAAAAAATTCATTAGTCCTCGTCCTCATCCTTATCAATAATCGTTGGCACCTTGATGAACCCGTCCTGGCTTTCAGGCACGTTTTGCAATAATACTGCACGTGATTCACCCTGAACAATGACGTCTTCTCTGAATACGTTGTGTTCTGCCACCACTTGCGTTGTGGGTGCAACTTCTGCCACATCGACTTCGCCTAACTGATTTGCCATTTCAATAATCTCATCCATTTGCGTAGTGAACTTTGCGAGCTCCTCTTCCGTAAATTCAAGCTTTGCAAGTGACGCCACGTGTTTGATGTCTTCCTTTGAAATCATCATTTACCTCTTTCATCATCTAAAAACATGTACATTATAAGCCGAGTTGGCCTTTTCTTTGGAAATAAGTGCCTGTGGATCGTTGACGGATTGAACAAGGATCTCGAGCGGTACGTTGTTCGGCAAAAACTTCTTGGCCGAAGACAAGACCAATTTAGCAAAACTGTTTATCTGGGCATAACCATAGAACTGGGTGTTAACAGTAATCTCAAACGAAGTCAACTGACCTGAACGGTAGTGCACCCGCCCAATTACACCACTAATATTTGGGAAATACCCTTGCACGGCGGCCTTGAAGTTTGAGAAAGACTCCGCATCATTGCTGTTAATCGGCTTGTCGTTGCCAATCGTCGGTAGAACCTGTGACTGCTCATCAACTGTTTTCCAATCTGTGATCGACTTCTTGTTATCAGGTGCCAAGCCAGTTGCCAAATAATTACCGCCAACCAGCGAATCACTAGCCGTTTTACTAAATATCCCGATCATGATCGGAATATTCTGAAATTTCTTCCGTGAGCGCAGCTGCTTGAGTAGTTTAGTCGCAATCTTCTTCCCCTGCTCAAGCTGTGTCGCCCTATTAATCGTTGTCTTATACTGTGGCCCATCCTTGACCTTCGTGAAATAATCCACAGAATTCATTGCAAGACCAATACTGATGCCACCAAGCTCATATGTACTCCCACTGCCAGTTAAGTAATCCTGTTCAATTACCTGCTCCAAGTAAATTGGATTTCTGGTGTCCGCGTCGGTTTTCTTATTATCAACAGGGTTGAGGCCGTTCTTATTAGATTTCTTGTCATAGCGGTTCAACCACGCACTAACCTGTGCACGTGTCAGCTCTTGGCCCTCTTGAAAAACAAATTTATTAGCGGAGAATTCGGCCAATGATAAGCTCATCAAGCCGCTTTCCAGGTTCTTTAGATCCACATCATTACTATTGTTCGTTGCGGTAATACCACTGATTGGGCTTATTTTATACTGACCATTTCGTAGAAGTACGCTATATTCACCGGCTGTCGATCCGGTCGTTTGGTAACTCTTTTTCTTCGTCGACGTGGTCGCGTTATTCGACAAGTCAGAGTTTTTCAAGTTACCACACCCTGCCAGAAAGATTACCACGCTAAGAGCAGTTATAATTTGCAAAAATCGTTTCAAAATCCGCCTCCGATTAGTTGAATTCAGCTAGCACCTCTGCCTCATTCATGAGAGGTATTGCTAATTTATTTGCCTTGTCTAATTTACTTCCTGCATCTGTACCATGTACCACTATATCGGTTTTTTTGGATACAGAGCCAGTGACCTTAGCACCGCGCTCCTCTAACATTTTCGTCAATTCCTGGCGGCTAAATTCCGTAAACTTTCCGGTAATGACTACCGTCTTGTCCTTAAAGAAGTTATCAGCAATTTGCGTTAATTTCGGACCACGATATTGTGTGTTGACACCGGCATTCTTTAGTTCAGCTAAAAGCGTGCTGGCAGTTGGCTGGGCAAAATAGAATGTTAAAGACTGTGCAATAGTCTCACCTATTGTATCAATAGATACTATTTCTTGCACCGTTGCCTCGCTTAACTTATCTAAATCTTGAAATTTCTGTGCCAGCAGAAGTGCTGCTTTAGCACCGACATGTTGGATTCCTAATCCAAAAATTAGCCGCTCAACAGAGTTGTCCTTGCTAGCACCGATAGCCTCTAGCAAATTATTCACAGACTTTTCTTTGAAGCCGTCTAGCTGCAGCAAATCGGACGCCGTTAATTTATAAAGATCCGCAACATCTTTAATCATGTTTTTCTGAAATAATTGGTGAACAATCTTCGGTCCAAGGCCGGCAATATTCATTGCATTTCTAGATGCAAAATGTGTTAATCCCTCTTGGATTTGGGCAGGACACATTGGGTTAATGCAGCGTAACGCCACCTCGTCTTCCAGATGTACCAGCGCTTGACCACAAGACGGACATTTTGTCGGCGCGAGATAGGGCACACTATCTGTTGCTCTTCTCGTTAGGATCACTTCGGAAACCTCGGGGATGATGTCCCCAGCCTTATGTAGTTTAACCGTATCCCCCAACCGAATGTCCTTCTGGGTAATGTAGGCGGGGTTATGGAGTGTGGCCCGAGCAACTGTGGTGCCGGCAAGAGATACTGGGTCCATCACAGCTGTTGGCGTTACAACGCCGGTACGGCCAACGGTCCATTCTATGTCACGCACTACTGTCTCGGCGACTTCCGGTGCGAATTTATATGCAATCTCCCAACGTGGCACCTTCACTGTGTTTCCCAACTGCTCCTGCAACTGTAAGCTGTTTACCTTAATGACCACCCCATCGATGCCGTAGGGCAGGCTATCGCGCTCTTGCTCGTAGTGGTCAATAAACTCAAATATCTGGTCCAGTGAACTGGCTTCAATCGATGTTTCGTTGATTGTAAATCCTAATCTGGCAAGCTCGTGCACTGCCTCTTGCTGCGTTTTAATCGCTGCTACCGGCGGCGTTACGTAGGTGTAGATGAACGTGCTCAACTCCCGTTCTCTCGTCACCTTCTCGTCCAACTGTCGGAGTGAACCCGCTGCTGCATTTCTAGGATTGGCAAAAACTTGCAGTCCAGCCTGCTCTCGTTTCTCGTTTAACTTGGCAAAGGCCGCCTTAGGCATTAAACACTCACCTCGGACCTCAATTGTCAACGGCTCAGGCAAGGTTTGAGGGATATCCGCAATTGTTCTGGCGTTAGCCGTCACGTCCTCACCTATCGAACCGTTACCACGAGTTGAAGCACGAAAGAGCTTTCCCAAACGGTATTCGAGTGCGAGCGAGAGGCCATCGATCTTTAGCTCTACGTGATAGTCTACCGGTTTACCAACCGCCTTTTGGACACGCTGATCAAACTCAATCAGTTCCTCCTTTGAGAAAATATCTCCCATCGAAAGCATGGGAATCTCATGTCGCACCTTGCTAAACTCATCCTCGACCGTCCCCCCAACGCGTTGTGTGATGGAATCAGGTGTGATTAGCTCTGGAAACTCGCTCTCTAAGTTAACCAACTGCTGGTAGGTAAGATCGTATTCCCGGTCGGAAACTGTTGGTGCATCCCGATCATAATACTGCTCCGCCCAGACATTCAATTGCGCACGAAGCGCAAGAATCTGTTCCTGAGCTTGTTCTTTCGTGAGTTTTTCAGCCATGCTAAACCCTCCTAACTTCACTTAGACTTTCTTGATTGGTGCAAATGCGGCCAGCAATCGTTTAATTCCCTCATTTTCGAAGGCAATATCCAATTCCTGATCATCACCGCTACCGCTGACTTTGACGACTGTTCCCTCGCCCCACGCCTTATGTGTCACCTTATCGCCCACATTCCAGGTTGATTTCTCAGCCCCAATAGCACCTGCACTATGCACAGCAACTTTCGGCTGGTAAACCGTGGCGGTTGCCCGGTCGTTTCTTCTAGCAAATGGAACATTCGTCGTATTCCCACTCCCGACAAAAACATTTGCGGCGGTTGGGTTCTCTTGTTCCAGATCCTCATCGGCAATCTCACCAATGAAACGAGATGGCATATTCACCTGTGTCCGCCCATAAAGCAATCTAGAAACTGCGTTGGTGAGGTAAAGTTGTTCACGCGCTCTAGTAATACCAACATAGGCCAAGCGGCGCTCCTCCTCAAGCTCACTCTCATCCATACTTGCACGACTCAGAGGAAAGAGCCCCTCCTCGAGTCCAACAAGAAAGACCACTGGAAATTCCAGCCCTTTTGCAGCATGGAGCGTCATCAAAGCAACTTGATTATTCTGATTCTCCAAGTCATCCTGGTCCGATAATAACGATACATCAGCCAAGAAATCACTTAGTTGATTACTCTCCTCAGAAGTTGGTTCATACTGGTCATCGAATTTCTTGGTGACCGACAAGAATTCATCGATATTCTCGATTCGTGTGTCCGCCTCTAATGTATGGGCCGCTTTCAGTGCCGCTACGTAACCGGTGTCCTCAAGAATCTTGTTCGTGGTGCTAGTCACCGAGTGGCTAGTGCTGTATTCTTTGGCATCGGTGAGAATTGTGGCCAAATCCATCATCGTCTGCGCCACACGGCCCTTGATCGGCGATAATACGAGATTTCGCATCCCTTCAAACAACGACCATTCATTTGCGTCGCTAAACGTTATTAGCTTCTCCATCGTGCCTGGACCAATACCCCGTTTAGGGACGTTGATAATCCTATTTAAACTCATCGAGTCGGCCGGGTTCGCAATCAATTTCAGGTACGCCAGTACGTCCTTGATTTCTTTTCGATCATAGAACTTGTGGCCACCCACAATTTTATAAGGGATATTCGCCTTTAACAGACCCTCTTCGACCGAACGCGATTGAGCATTAGTCCGGTAGAGCACGGCAAAATCCTTGTATTCTCGCTTGCCCGCCTCGATGGCCTCAACAATCTTACTGTCAACGAAGTGTGCCTCATCGCTCTCGCTTTGAGCCCGATAATAAGTGATCTTTGCTCCCTCACCCTGGTCCGTCCACAGATCCTTTGGCTTTCTGTTGACATTATTTTTGATGACCGAGTTAGCGGCATTTAAAATATGCGATGTGCTCCGGTAATTCTGCTCCAACATAATCGTCTGGGCATCTGGATAATCCTGCTCGAAGTTCAGGATATTCTCCATGTTCGCACCACGCCAACCATAGATACTTTGGTCAGCATCACCCACGACACAAAGATTGCGATATTGGGCAGCCAACATCTTCACAAGCTGATACTGAGCCTCATTAGTATCTTGGTACTCATCCACACTGATGTAGCGGAACTTATTCTGGTAGAAGTGGAGCGTTGGTGGATCTAACTTGAACAAGATAATGGTCTGCATTATTAAATCATCAAAGTCCATTGACTGGTCGCGTTGGAGCGCTGCCTGATATTCGTGATAGACCTCACCAACAACGCGTTCAAAAGGGGTAGCGACGAGTTTCTGATAGCCGTCTGGGTCAACCAAATCGTTCTTCGCGTTACTAATTTGGTGCAGAATATTTTTCGGGTCATAAATCTTAGGATCATAATTCAAGCGCTTCAGAATTTGCTTGACCAACGTTAACTGCTCCGCGGGATCAGCAATCGAGAATGAACTCGTATAATTAATTTTCTCTGCCTCACGACGGAGAATCCGCACACAAAGAGCATGGAAGGTTGAAATCCAGATGTCGTTTGCCTGCGCCCCAAGCTGCTGCTCAATTCTGTCGCGCATTTCCTTTGCAGCCTTATTCGTAAAGGTGATTGCCAAGATATTCCACGGCAACACACTCTTTTCTTCAACCAGGTAGGCAATTCTTCTAGTCAAAACACTGGTCTTACCACTACCAGCGCCAGCCATCACAAGGAGTGGTCCCTCCGTTGTCCTGACGGCCAGACTTTGTTGTTCATTCAGATTTTTGATTAATGCATCTGCACTCATTAAATTACCTTTTTTCCTTTTTGCAATTGTTTAACTAACTAAATAAGTATAGCAGAAAGCCATACTCGCTTGTAGTTCTGAGACGACAAAAAAAGACTAAGCTACAGTCAGCTTAATCCCAATTCCAAACTAATTATTCAGTTCCTTAGCCTCGAGCTCCGCAATTAACTTCTCGTCGTCAGGAGCCAGGCCCTGCTTGCCGTTCAAGACCAAATTCAAGATGATTGCTGCCACAATCGTGATCACAATTCCGTTACTTAAGAGCATTCTCAACGTTGTTGGGAAGATTGAGAAGAAGTTTGGGTAGAACGTTACGCCTAGTCCTAGTCCCGTCGAAATTGCCACAGTGAGCAGATTCTTATCGCTATTGAAGTCAACTGCCTTCAGCATCTTGATTCCCTGCATCGCGACCATACCAAACATCACGAGCATTGCACCGCCAAGCACTGGCGCAGGGATGATTGTCGCAAGAGCGCCCACCTTCGGCAATAGTCCAAGAAGCATCAAGAAGCCAGCTGCGTAGTAAATTGGCTTCTTTGTCTTGATCCCGGTCAGTTGAATCAAACCAACATTTTGCGAGAAGCTGGTGTACGGAAATGTATTGAAGACACCGCCGAGAATCACGGCAATTCCCTCAGCCATGTACCCTTTTCGCATATCGCTCTTCTTCAGTTTCCTACCCACAATATCACTCAGAGCAAAGTACACACCGGTTGATTCAACCAGAGTAGTCATCATGATTAGCACCATGGTCACAATCGAGGAGACTTCAAACTTGGGTGTGCCAAAGTAGAATATTTGTGGTAAGTGGAACCAGGTCGCATCAATCACAGGTTGCAATGAGACCTGCCCCATGAAGGCCATCGCAACCGTTCCGGCAACGAGCCCGACCAGAATGGCAATAGCTTTCAAAAAGCCCTTAGCAAACACGTTGATCAGTATAATGATGATGACTGTACCAAATCCGACCAGCAGGTTCTCTGGGCTGGCAAAACCCTTAGCAGTGGCATCGCCACCACCAATATTCTGAAACGCAATGGGAATCAGTGTTAAACCAATGACCATCAATAAAGTTCCAGTGACAATAGGTGCAAACAATCTCTTTAACTGTGCAAACAAACCTGAGATGAGCACAATCACAATCCCGGCAGCGATGATTGCGCCGTACATGTATTGAATACCAAACTCCTTACCAATCATCTTCAAAGGCTCCACGGCTTGAATCGCACACCCTAGTACAACTGGTAGGCCGACGCCGATAAATCGGTTGGTTTTCAATTGAATTAACGTTGCCAGTCCACACATAAAGATATCAATTGATACCAGGTAAGTCATTTGAGTTGCGCTAAAGCCAAGCGCACCACCAATCAGAAGTGGTACAAGTACTGCCCCCGAGTACATTGCAAGTAGATGTTGTAAACCTAATATTGCTGCTTTTGGTTCTGATACCTCAGATAATTTCATTTTTCCTACTCCTCCACAAAAATCACTTTACCGTCTGCAAATTTCTTAATTCTGGCCAATGACTCGACTTTGATTCCCTTCTGATCAAGGATTGCCCGGCCCTTCTGGAATGATTTTTCAATCACAACACCCACACCCGCTAGTGATGCATTTGCTTGACCGATGATATCTAAGAGACCCTCGATTGCCTGACCATTGGCCAAGAAATCATCGATGATTAGAACGCGATCAGCTTGATTGAGAAATTTGTGGGAGATACTAATTTTATTACTGACTTGCTTCGTAAAGGAGAAAACTTCAGAAGAGTAAACATCATCCTTTAAAGTTAACGATTTATGTTTTCTGGCAAAAACAACTGGCACGCCAAATTTTAAGCCGGTAAAGATTGCCGGTGCAATTCCCGATGATTCCACGGTCAGGATTTTAGTAATTGGCTTATCACCCGCAAATAATTGATAGAATTCGGTGCCAATTGCATCCATGAGCATTGGGTCAACCTGATGATTTAAGAAACTATCAACCTTTAACACATTCTCGCCAAGTACCTGACCATCTTTTTCAATTCTTTCTTCTAGAAGTTTCAATTTGACCCACCTTTTCCACTTTTTTTACAAACAACGATTGTAAGTATCATAACAAAAAAAACGCAAAATGTGAACAAACTAGTCATATTTTGTTAGATTATACTGTTTAATTAGTTCGATTAATTTCTGTGCATAAGTTGGATCAGTTGCATAACCGTCCTGTTCTAGGGCTTTAGCAGCACTAGCCGGAGAGTCAGCCGCCAGTACATGTTCATACTGATTATTGTTCCAGGTAGTGCCATTTACGAACAATAGTGAATGATCGGTAATCGACTCTTCAATGGACGAGTAGACCCGAAAGCGGTCCTTAATGGTAACCCAACTGCCGTTCAGATACTCCTTTGTCTCGAGTTCCTTTGTATTGCTCAAATCAGAGCCCTTCACGCCAAATAAATTATGGTACTTAGCGGCAAGCACACTCCGGCCAAAGTCACTCTCAAGTGCAGCCTGGGCGATCGTGACGCTGGCATAAATACCGTACTGTTTGTTAATCTTTTGCGCAATGGGCGCAACTTCATTGATGAAATCTAATTTTTGCTGCAGTATTTTTTGTTTAGCGAGTTCTGCTTGGCGAATGGCAACATCCTCATCATGGCGTTCCTTAAGGTAAAAGCCAAATGCAACAAGTACAATCAGGCTTAACGCAACCAGAAAAAGCTTGAGATATTTGACAAGTTTCTTTTGATTGGTGTATTTTCTAGCCACAAACTTAGCTCCTCTATTTAAAAAAAAGGCCAGCCCAAAGGCTGACCAAAACATAATTAAAAATTATTGTTTGTTAACGTTAACTGCTTGAGGTCCGCGATCGCTTTCTTCGATATCGAATGAAACTGCTTGACCTTCTTCAAGAGACTTGTAGCCGTCACCTTGGATAGCTGAGAAATGTACGAATACATCGCTGCCATCTTGACGAGTGATAAAGCCATAGCCTTTTTCTGCGTTAAACCATTTAACTGTGCCGTTTTCCATAGTAAAAACTTCCTCCTTAAGGAATCTTAAATATAATATGTGTAATTAATGCTTGGTACGTGTGGAAGAAGAAAGTCTTACTAGAAAAACCAATTTACAACCAGTTATTACCACTCACAAATACAATTAGAATATTAGCACATAAATTCGATAATAACAAGGAATAGGTGTAAAAATAAATGACTAGCTAATGCTCTATGGTATGATAATAGCTGAAAGTAGGGGATTGTTATGAGAAAAACTTTTTTTATTTTTTTATTAGTTGGCACCTTTTTGCTTGCAGGATGTAGTAATGCCGGAATTACCACGAAGACACAGCTGATTAAGGAGAGTCAAATATTCGAACAGAATAGCCACAGACAAGACACTGCACTATCGCGCCTCAGCAAGGAGCTTGAGGCGACCGTTGCGCTCTATGACCAACTGGTACCCGACTCAGACTTAGATGAGTTAAATGTCAGTCTAGAGGCCCGCGACGCTACAGTCGCCGAACTCACAAAACTTAACAAAGCTCAAGCAGAGCTAAGTGCTACTTTTAAAAATACAGTGAAGCAAGATAATAAAAACTTTCCAATAAGTCGTCTAAATCGGTTGACGCAGAGCCAGGATATTACCACTCTCGATCACGAAACCTTTATGAAATACTTGGACAAGGCGAAGGAAACTGAACAACGCGTCACTGATTTATACAAAAATGGTCAACCTGATAGGTCCGATTTGAAAGCTGCTGTGGAGTCCACAACCCAATACTATGGCGCGCTAACGCAGCAAATAGAAATTTGGCAGGTTAATGCGGTTCGGAGTAAAAACAACGCAGCAAGTCTGGTTAAGTCGCTTAAATAGCTACTACCTGTTTCTAAAATGCCCCAATACTCTCCGCAAGGGTGCAACAATGATTGGCGTCACAACTGCGCCAGCAAGCGCCTCAAGTACACCATTTAACCCAAGTGCGATTAAGAGGATAACGATTAACGGATTCCCCTGGTTAATGTTCCCGAGCTGCGTGGTCAGCTTATCAGGATTGCCCAGATAAAAAAGCGAGCTGAGCAGAATTACAAACAAGGTGTTGGTCAACGCGCCGACGACTCCACTAAGGCTTAAACCTAATTTTTGGTATTTGCCTTTTTTTAATGCCTGTGCAACCAAGCCGGATAAAACGCCCACGAGTGCTCGCGGTACAACAGCAATCACCGGATTTTGAAAAAGTAAGAGTGTGATCGGATCAGTCGCTCTCGTGTATGCCATGTAGAGTGAAATCAGCCCCCAGATAAGTCCCAGAATCGCTCCCTGGCATGGGCCCAGCAGGCTACCACCAATGGAGACCGTCAGTACGATAGTGGTAATTGCGGGTAAAGTGGGAACAATCACGATATAGCCAAGATTCGGCACGAATGCCTGTAAGAAAATAATTGCGGTAAAGATTGCGATTAAAGTTAGGTTGAATGTGTTCTGATTACGCATTTTTGTACCTTGCTACTTCTATATTAGTTGACATTAGTTGACTTAATTTAAACTATTTCACTAATTGATGTCAATCCTGCACTATCATCTTTAAGTTAAAACAAAAAATGGCGGAACTATCCGCCATTTATATTAGTCTAAATATCGTTATATTTATAGCTATTTAAAGCATTATTACTCTGCTTCTCGGCTGCTTATCCAATTATTAATACCAAGTTCGTACCACGTTAACCCACCAGCTCTTTTAGTTTCACCAACGATATATTGACTGCCAATATTAACCGATAGAGTACGTTGAGTTGGGCTCGTTGGATTATTCCAGAGCCATGCCTGGCCCGGTTTAACAACTTTTAAAGCTTTCCCGCCAGCAAAGTTAACAATCTGTGCGTTTTGACTACTAATCCATTCGTTACGGCCTAAGTTGTACCAGGTTATCCCATTTACTTGCTTTATCTCTACAATTTTCCAGAGTGTACCATATTGAACAGTATTTGTATGAATTGGCTTGACTCCTGGGTTACCAATGAGCCAGATATCAGTAGGATTCTTGATTGTAACAATCTTTTTCGCTACGGGTCTACTTATTTCTGGTTCAGTCTTCTCTGGCTCTGTTGTTTGAGCTGGCTTATTGGTTGGTTCAGCTGCCTCGGCATCGGTATCAACCCCTGAGTTTACCTGCTGTGCATACTGACCACTAATCCACTCATTCATGCCCAAGTTGTACCAGTACATACCATTTACATTCTTCGTACCCACAATCTTCCAGCTGCTACTGAACGATACAACTTGTTTCTTAGTTGTCAGAACTGTTGGATCACTCCATAAAACAACTCCGGTATCCTTAGTAGCACGTAAAACATTGTCACTCTCAACAACAGCATACTGGCCATTTATCCATTCATTGCGGCCCAAGTTGTACCATGTTGTATTACCCACTTTATGGGTTGTAACGATTTTCCAACGACTATTCAACGAAACGGATTTGACATGTGTAGCATTTGTAGTCGGATTACTCCAAAGCCAGATTTCAGATGGCACATGGACTTTTAAAATTTTACTGGTAATCTTCGTTTGTCTGTTGACAGGTTTCGTTATAATGGTTACTTCCGTTGGCGTAGAATTGATTTTTTCACCAAAAGAAGTTGGAACAACATATTGACTACTAATCCATTCATTACGACCCAAATCATACCAATATAGACCATCAACAAGCTTGTAGCTAACCACCTTAAAATTAGATCCACCGTTAACCGTTGATACATGAACGTTAGGATTTACTGGATCACTGAAGAGCCATGCCGTACCCCTAGTAGTAACCTTAACCACCTTGGGAACATTGGTAAGGGTAGGCGTTTGGGGACCGGTATACTTACCATTAACCCATGCGTTCGTCGCGAGTTGATACCAGATTACCCCGTCAACTAACTTCATTGCAGTTACTCGCCAATTTGTGTTTCCGGCAATTTTCTGTGTTCTAACTGTTGGGTTTTCAGGATTGTTCCAAAGCCAAATGTCCTCATGCGTATTCACGTGCACCACCTGTTGATTTACATTTTGTCTAGCGGCATTAACACTGATACTGCCCTCTAACGCCTGCTTTGCCTGAGCGGGGAAGTTAACAATTCCTCCCTGAATAGGTAGTGATGCTACGCTCGCAGACGATAGATCACTCCCGTTCGCCGATATATCCCAAGCCATTATTTTTTTACGAAAACTACTAATCAGTGATAAATTGTTGGCCGTTGCCATTGTATCGGGAATACCGAAGAACTCATCATGTGATTCACGTAAATAATCCGTTAGAGTCGGCTGAGATGCTGTCAACTGAAGCGTCAGGATATTAGGAGCAATTTGTTTAACTCTACTTAATGACAATGGCTGAAAACTCTCAACGATGACCCGCGATGCGAGACCATACTTATTAATTAAGTTGATTAGCATTCTCTCTTGGTTTTGAACTACAGTCTTCAATTCAAGTACATAACCTAAGGTGGGATTTGAATGGTAACGCTGAAAAATTTCTTCAACAGTATGGATTGTCTCATATGGAGATGCCTTGTATCTCAGTCGGCGCAACTGCGCAAGTGTACTATTTCTGATATTTAAATTCTGATTAAAAATTTCACATGTTGTTGGATTATGACTGATGACCATTACATTATCAGCCGTAAACTGAATATCAAATTCTAGCGCATCAACACCCTCAGAAACGGCGCGATCAAATCCAGCAAGTGTTTGCTGCGCCGCTTCCCCCATTGCTCCACGGTGACCGGCTACGACGAATAAATCTTGATTTACCGCAGCATCTACTGGTTCAGCCTGTATAACACCAATAGCAAGACTAAAAATAACAGCAGAAATCCCAGCAATTAGTTTGTTTTTCATTATCTATTCCTCCAAAAAAATAATTGAAAACAAAAAACTTCTCACAACGGATATGACACTATCTGTCATATTGTCATGGGAAGATTTACCCAAAGAATCAACTTTCTTTATGCGGGCGAGAAGACTCGAACTTCCACGATCGTAATTGATCACAAGATCCTTAATCTTGCGCGTCTGCCATTCCGCCACGCCCGCGTACTTGAAAAGTTTATCAGAGATAGATATTCTTTTCAAGCCTATTTTCACCAAAATCGAAAGAAAGTTAATTACATTTTCGTTGTTATTTTTAGTATACCACTGCACACACCACAACGATATCTCCTTGTATCTATTCTTTTTACTCTGTGGTATTGCTGCCCACAGTTAGTACAGATATAGTGAAATTTCTTCGCTTGCGGCCGCCGATTGCCGACGTCTAGCGCAAAGCGGCTCCCACCGACTTGTTGTAGTAAAACCTTGAAATCCCGGTCTTGGTGACGGTATCCACGGTGTAAGAGATGTAAATGGTAATGGGTCAGTTCGTGCTTTACAATGCCAATTAAATCTGTTCGCAGCTCGGCTGTCAGAAATGCAGGATTAAACTCAAGATGGTGGTCTGCCAAGTGATAGCGACCACCAGTGGTCTTGAAACGGTGATTGATCACGACTCGGTGGCGAAACGGCCGTTTAAAATATTCGAGTGAGATTTGCTCAACCAGTTGCTGTAATTCTTGCTGAGTCACTACTAATCATCCCCCACTAAAAAACGACCCGCAGGTCGTTTTGTTTTTTAATTAATTATTATACATCTTCTGGCCCAAATTAATTCTTACCCATCTTACGTTGCACAAATTTAACAACTTCAACAATGATTAGCATTGAAATACCCGCCGCAATGACAATCGCCCACTGAATTGGGTCAAGTGGCGTTACGTGGAATAAGCCATTGAAACCAGGAACCACAATGGTCACTGCTAATAAGACAAAGGATACCGCGATTGCCAAGTTGAACATCTTGTTTGCAAATGGGTGAATCTTGAATAACGATTGATGCACCGATTTCACGTTAAATGCGTGGAATAACTGGATCAGGCCTAAAGTTACATAAGCCATCGTTAATGCATCAGCATGCTGTAATGCAGGATCACTCACATGCGGGCCAACGTGTAAACCAATCAGATAAACTCCCAGCGTTAATGCACCCTCAATAATTCCTTGGTAGAAGATCGATGAGGCTACGCCGCCGGAGAAGAAATTAGACTTTCTTCCTCTTGGCTTGCGCTGCATTATGCCAGGTTCAATTGGCTCAACACCAAGAGCAATGGCAGGAAAGGTATCAGTTACCAGGTTAATCCAAAGTAATTGGACAGGAGCTAAAATATCCCAACCAAGAATGGTCATAAAGAATAGTGTTAATACCTCACCCAGGTTCGCCGACATCAGATATTGAATGGCTTTTTGAATATTTGCGAAGACCTTACGACCTTCCTTCACAGCAAGCACAATTGTGGCAAAGTTATCATCCGCAAGCACCATATCACTAGCACCCTTCGATACCTCGGTTCCGGTAATACCCATCCCAATACCAATATCTGATGTTTTAAGAGCTGGCGCATCGTTGACGCCATCACCTGTCATGGCAACAACCTTACCGCGCTTCTGCCATGCCTTAACGATTCTTACCTTATGTTCCGGTGAGACACGCGCATAGACTGAGAATTCACCTACGCGTTGGTCAAAAGTAGCATCATCCATCGCATCAAGCTGAGCACCGGTAATGACTGCGTCATCATCACCTGCCTCGATAATCCCTAGCCGCACGGCTATAGCCTCGGCAGTAATTTGGTGGTCACCAGTGATCATCATTGGCCGAATACCCGCTTGTTTAGCCTCTTTAACAGCCTGGGCAGCTTCTGGTCTTTGTGGATCAATCATCCCAACAAGTCCGGCAAACACAAGGTTATTTTCTAAGCTTTCACTGTCTGCAACCAGCACACGCTCATCGATCGTCTTGTAAGCCATTGCTAGTACACGTAATGCTTGCTTAGCCATGTCCTCATTAGTTTGCAGAATATTGTCCCGCTGCTCGTCCGTGATTGGTGAAAGCTCACCGTTGATTTCTACAGTAGTAATGCGTTTCAACAACTCGTCCGGCGCACCTTTGACGGCCACAAGATATCTACCGTCTGCCTGCTCGTGGACCGTCGACATCAGCTTTCTCTCCGAGTCGAATGGCACTTCTTGCACACGTGGCTGCTTCTTCAACAGATTGCGCACGTCGAAATCGTGGTCAAAACCATATTGAATGAGCGCGGTCTCTGTTGGGTCGCCTAACAGGTTCCCATCATTTTGAATCTTAGTGTCGTTAGCTAAACTCATTACTACCAGCGCTTTGTTATCTGAATCGATATCGGCATCAGCATCCCTGAGCACACCTTGGTAGTACATCTTCTCCACCGTCATCTGGTTCATCGTCAACGTACCGGTTTTGTCAGAAGCGATAATGTCGGTGCTACCTAAAGTTTCTACAGCTGGCAGTTTACGCACTAGTGCATTTTCCTTGGCCATCTTCTGTGTCCCAAGTGCCAAAATGATCGTAACAATGGCTGGTAACCCTTCCGGAATCGCAGCCACGGCCAATGAAATAGCAACCAAGAACATATTCATGATCAACTCGTTCATTGGTAAGCCTTGTGGGTTGTTTAATATTCCAATTCCAAAAATCAAAGCAGCAACAATCAGAATTAAGATTGTCAAAGTTTTACCAAGCGAATTTAAATTCATTTGGAGTGGCGTTGTGGTCTCGTCGGCCTGATTAATCATGTGGGCAATTTGACCAACCTCAGTCTGCATTCCCGTACCAGTGACGATACCTTCTGCACGGCCATAGGTTACATTACTATTCATGTAACCCATGTTAATCCGGTCCCCCAGAGGAACATCTTCGTCGTTCAAGGTCTCATTACTCTTCTCGACCGGGACGGATTCACCAGTCAGAGCTGACTCCTCAATCTTGAGCGAAGCCACGTCGATCAGACGCATATCTGCCGGTACAACGTCACCAGCCTCCAGGAGCACCAAATCACCCGGAACCAATTGGTCACTCGGGATGGACACGATTGCCCCGTCGCGGCGTACACGGGCGTCTGGTGTTGACATCTTCTTTAATGCATCAATCGCTTCCTCAGCCTTTGATTCTTGGAAAACACCGAGGATAGCATTGATAATCACAACCAACATAATGAGCGCTGAGTCGGCCCATTCCTGTGCTACTAACCCAGAAATCAGTGCAGCAGCCATCAATACGATGATCATGAAATCCTTAAATTGATCTAAAAACCTTTGGAGCATAGTCTTTTTCTTACCAGCTTCCAAGGCGTTTGGACCATACTTAGCTAGCCGCTCCTGTACTTCAGCGTTAGTTAAGCCACGATTTGTAGTGGCAAACTGCTCCATAATCTCGTTATTGGTTTGAGCATAAATCCGTTTTTTAACGTCCATTTGTTCCTCCGATATTAAAATTGATAACTTAAGAAAAAAGACTTACGCACGAAAATAATCCGCACATAAGTCTCACTAATTAAGATAAGCCCAGAATATCTCCGGTTGATGAACTTATCACATTATTCTGCAAGTTACTCCCTTATGGATAAAACTATTATAAAATAAATTAACTAAATTATGCAAGCTTAACCTTTTGACAATTTGCAATTAGCCAGATTTTTACCGCTCAAAAGGCGTCACAGGCAGATGCCGCTTGTGCTCTGACTTCAGATAAAGCTGTTCGATCTTTTCCGCCGCTAACCCGTTAATTCTCCTACCCTCAAGGTAGTCGTCAATCTGATCGTAGGTTACGCCTAATGCTTCCTCGTCAGGCAGCAGTGGCTTCTTCTCCTCTAGATCTGCTGTTGGTTTTTTTTCGTACAGATGACTAGGAGCCTTAAGATAACTCAGCAATGCCTTGCCCTGGCGCTTATTGAGCCCAGCCAGGGGAAGTAAATCAGCACCACCATCACCATATTTCGTAAAGAAGCCCGTCACATTTTCAGCGGCGTGATCGGTGCCAATAACAGCACCGTGCATCTGACCAGCAATCGCATATTGCGCCACCATCCGAGCCCGCGCTTTAATGTTTCCTTTATTGAAATCTGAAATTACAAGGGAATCTTGAGTGACAGCTTCCACCAGAGCATCGACGCTCGGTTTGATATTCACAACCATCGTCATGTCTGCCTGGATGAACTTGATTGCATCTAGTGCGTCTTGCTCGTCAGCTTGTTCGCCGTATGGTAACCGAACCGCCACAAATTGGTAATCCTTAGCACCAGTTTCTGTTCGCAGCTCGCTAATCGCCATCTGGGCTAATTTACCAGCTAAAGTCGAATCCTGACCCCCAGAAATTCCTAGGACATAAGTCTTCAAGCCTGGATTCTGCTGTAGATAATCCTTCAGAAAATCTACAGAACGACGCACTTCATGTTCCGGTTCAATCGTTGGCTTAGTTCTCTCTAACTCGATAATTTCTTTCTGCAATTCACGCATTTTCTACTCCCTTGAATACTTCTCACGAATTTCATGAATCAACGTCATCTTGTGATCATACAGCTTCTGGGACAAATCAACCGGATATTCCTGCGGATTCAAATCGCGTTTGTACTCGTCCCATAAACTATCCAATTGAATCCGGCTGTACTCACGGGTCTCCTCAAGCGTAGGTACCTGATACACTAATTCTCCCTGCTGGAATATGGTTTGTAAAATTGGCCGAGCAGTGTAGTTTTTGACGACCTTATTGATGTAGGTATATTGCGGATGAAACATAAATAGCGAATCATAACTGCGCGGATTCTCACTGGCAAGGCTTACCCAATCGCCCTCAGACTTGTTGTCCTTATCGTTATTTGTGATACGCCAAACCTGCTTCTTACCCGGTGTTGTCACCTTCTCGGCATTGCTAGAAAGTTTCAACGTATCCTCCATCTGGCCATGTTCATCTTCAATCGCTACCAGTTTATAAACAGCACCAAGCGCTGGTTGATCGAAAGCCGTAATCAGCTTGGTTCCTACACCCCACGCATTAATCTTCGCATCCTGCATCTTTAAATTGGTAATGGTTTGTTCGTCAAGATCGTTTGATGCAAAAATCTTGGTATTTTGATAACCAGCCTCGTCAAGTTGCTTACGAATCTTTTTCGAGATGTATGCCATGTCGCCAGAATCAATCCGAACGCCGACAAAATTGATTTTGTCACCCATCTCATTAGCAACCTTAATTGCTGTTGGCACGCCACTCTTCAACGTGTCATACGTATCAACCAGAAAGACGCAATCGCGATGAGTTTCTGCATACGCCTTGAATGCCTTGTACTCATCCCGATAGGCCTGGACCAGAGAATGTGCATGCGTACCGCTGACGGGAATACCAAATCTCTTGCCGGCGCGGACGTTACTCGTAGAGTCGAAACCCGCAATGTAGGCAGCCCTAGTTCCCCAAATTGCCGCCTCCGTCTCTTGAGCCCGTCGTGTACCGAACTCCATCACGATATCGTCACCCACAGCAGACTTAATTCGGGACGCCTTCGTTGCAATCAACGTCTGGAAGTTGATGATATTGAGTAATGCGGTCTCAACTAGCTGACATTCGGCTAATGGACCCTCAACTTGAAAGATTGGTTCGTTGTTGTACACAATCTCACCCTCAACTGCAGAGTTGACTGTACAACTAAAGTCAAAGTCTCTGAGGTAAGAGAGAAAGTCATCGTCGTAGCCCTGAGTATCCTTTAGGTACTGCAAGTCACTCTCAGCAAATTTCAAGCTGCTGAGGTATTCAATAGAGTGGTCCAGCCCGGCGAAAATCGCGTAGCCATTTTTGAATGGAATATTTCTGAAATAACATTCAAATACGGCATGCCTGTTATGGATGCCCTCTTTGAAGTAGGTATACATCATATTTAATTGATAAAGGTCAGTATGTAAAATTAACGAATCTTCAGTCTTCCGAATCATGGTTTGTCCTCGATTATCAAAGTTTTTTACATATTTAGTATAACTAATCTCACAAAAAAAGATAGTCCAAGTATCCGAACTATCAGCCACGACCAAAAATTCTGGCATACAATGAAGCCTGCCTCTTGGTCTTAATGTGTAATTTAAATTTAGTAACCAACTGACGTTTCAAGGACTTTTTACCTTCCATCCAGGTACCGGTAAAGACGTGAATTGTGCTAGACTCCGCGCTTGGGTTACACAAAATATTGTCCGGATAAACGTGAATGCCCGTTTCAAGTAACTGCTCCTGATTATTCGGGAGGCAATGGTATTTATCAATGAGAATATCGGAAACGCTGACTGTATTGACGCCAGCCATCTGTTGACTAGTATCAAACTCAAAGTCTAGCTCATTGAAATAATCGACCATATCCTTTACCAGCGGATGGTGCGGCTCCGCACCGAACGTGGCGGTAAATGGGTACTGAGCGTTCTCAAAGCCCACGAAAGCCCGATTTTCTCGCAGTTTATTCAAGTCGTCTAAGACTAAGACATCCGTATCCAAATAGATACCGCCATACTCGTACACGACACTAGCACGGATATAATCACTGACAAAAGCCCACTTCTTTGCTTCATAGGCCTGCCTAATATACTTATTCTGCTTCAGATCGAAGTTATCCTCATTCCACTCGATTATCTCGTAATCAGACAGTTGTTTGCGCCAGGTTGCCATGCATTGCTGGATGGCGGCAGGTTTCTCATTCCCCCCAACCCAAACGTAATGTATCTTCTTTGGAATCATTATTTAATCACCTCAACTTTGACATAATCGCGGACACAGAAAAATTCTAATAATTGCGTAATCTTGGTAGCAGAACTTGCGCTAGCCACGGTGATAGTCGTTGTGCCAGCTGCAAGTAATTCCATCAGTTGATGATAGAAATCTGGCAACGAACCACTAGCTAGCTGCCGGTTAAATAGTCTAATTTCTCCACCCCTAAAGATTCGTAGATCCTCAGGTACCACCAGTTCAGCCTGCTTTTGATTATTCCTATTCCTGAAGAAATCAAGTATGGTCCGGAGGTATGGGTGGTTGATTTCCGGTACACGTAATTTAATTACCTGCTCCACAATCTCGGCCGGCTCTGTCTGACCGCTAAAGCTAATGACTGGAATTAAGCTATCTAGCTTAAATTTATTGAATGCCCGAAACACTAGTGATTGTAGCTTAAACGCCGGTATCCTGTGCCGCGCAAGAACATGTGTCAAAGTGCGGAGCTCCCCACTAAGCACATTGACCGAGCCATCCGTGGAATTCAGATAATTACCCTCGTGGATCCGATACTTGAACCCAATGATATTTAAGTTAACCATATTCAAAGGGACGTTCTGCTCAAAATCGTACCAGGCAACCATATTGTTCGCCAAGTAATTTGAGGCAACTTGCTGCCTGAAAATATTGGTCCGCCAAAAGGCAAAGTCGCTGTACGGATTACGCCCAAATTGGAGCCCCGTTTTGACAATAGTAGACTTGCCACCAACAAATGGCTTAACACGATTGACCTTGATTCGCGCCAGGTGATTGTCAACTACCTCAAAGTCGGGGAAGACTCCCGCAACGCCAATGTGCTGCAGCGCCTCTACCCCGCCGGTGAGCACCCGTTCATTATAAAGTAGATCATCAGAATGAAGTATGTATGTCACAGCACCAGTAACTAGTTCAAGGCCATTCATGAGCGCATCAAGTTGATCCGCATTTGCTTGATATACGTAGGTAAGCGCCATTTGAGGGTGATTGGCCTGATACCTTTCAACGACGGATCGGGTGGCATCGGTCGAGCCATCGTCAATCACGATTACTTCGAAATCGGAATAGTCCTGCATCAACAATGAATCAAGTGATGCTTCAATCGTGTTCGCACTGTTATATGTGGGCATGAGTACAGAGACCCGCGGAATACCGCTGACATCATCGCCGACACGCACACCTTCAAAAAGAAAGAGGTGCCAAGAAATAAATGCGGCAGCCACGACGTTTAACGGGTTCAGAATTCCTGCATATTGGAGCGAGAGTTGCACAATAATTAGATTTGCTGTCAAGGTCCCAGCAATGAGCCAGTAGTTACCGTTAGTCTTGATTTTGAGCTGTTTTGTCCAATAAACCCCGGCAAATAACACGACCAAATAGTATAAGATTATCACGTAATCATTCAACTCGGGCTGAAGCAACTTCAATCCGGTCACGTCAAGCCTCAGACCAACAAAAGCAATAATCAAGATTACGGTCGTTTGAACATTGATTTGCCCCGTGGCTCTTCGCCTGTAGAAGCTGGCGCCTATTGCAATCAAGCCATCACAAACAAACAAGACACTCGCCACAGGATTCCCCACTAACAGTACATTAACAAGGGTTAAAATAAAAATTAATACCTGTCGAGCATTGAACTGTTGCTGCAGCAAATAAATACTCGTGATTCCAGATGCCAAAACTAACGGGGTCAGAAAATCCGCAGCCGCTGCAGCACTAGTGAGGTCAAGATAGACTAGCGTAGTGAACGATGTAATTACTAGCCAGTTGACCACTTTGATTAACTTGAGCCTAAAGTCGCTCCCAATTGACTTTAAAAACAATAGCACACCAATTATGGCCGCTAAGCTGGTATAGAAAATAGCTAAATTGCTGTTGGCCCCAGCGTTTTTTGCAATCAGCCCTAAAGCAATTGGTTGTAGCGCAAAGAAGATGACAATTGGTACCTGCTTAAAGTAACTAAAGTTTTGTGTCTGTCTACCCATTTAAAAAATTCCCTTTCAAAACCCAACTTAGTTGTTAAGTAGTACGCGGTAAATACTCTCAATCGAGTTTAGTTGCTGCACCATCGAAAAATTGGCGCTCAGGTATGATTTCTCAATTTGCGCCATCTCATTAAGGGTGCTTGGTTGTTCTTGGTGGATTGAATAAGCCTTTAAAATTGCGTTTTTGATGGAACCGCCATCGCCAATCGAGGCTACGAAGCCGTGTTGTTCATCTGGTATCATCTTTTCGATGTCACCAACGTTCGTTGACAGAATAGGTACCTCAGCGTTTGCGGCCTCGAGGAGCACAAGGGGAAAACTCTCCGAGTAAGAAGTTAACACCGCCAGATCCATCGTTTGGTATAAATCATTGATTGCTGATTGTGGTAGAAAACCATGAAAAACGACGTTCTCGTTCATTCCGTGAGCCTTCACATACTCTTTTAGTTCCTGCAACGCACTGCCATCGCCCACAAAGTGCAACTTGAGGTCTGCTAACTTCAACTCAGAAAGCGCCTGGAGTAGGAGCATTTGTCCCTTGATCGGCTCCATTCTTGCAACATTGATTATGTTAAATCCCGCGTGCTGTAGCTGCTTTTTCTCATCTTGATCGAAAAAAATACCGTTATAAATCACGCTAATATGTGCAGGATCGACTTGAACCTGCTGGACCAAGAGATTCTTGAAGTTTTTGGTGACGGCTAATAATCTATCCGCCTTCCTAAGACTGCGGAGGTTCAGTTTAGTAAAAACTCGCCCGACAAACCCCCGGCCGCCGAAATCCTTCGTTGGATCACTGTGCACCGTGATGACCCACTTAGCAGGTATTTGACCGCTAATCATGGACATGAACAGATTGGCACGAGCACCATGTGTGTGAACGATGTCAAAATTACCCTTATTGATGTATCGCTTCAGTTTCTGCAGTAGTCTAAGATCATACCGACTATCAATTCCCAATACGTCTACTTTAGCACCAACCTTACGTGCCTCTGCCGCGACCGGTCCATCAGCAAATGTTAGCAAGGTAAAATCCTGCTGTTCAAGTCTTGCGACCTTCAATAAGTTGACTATGTGAAAAAGACCGCCGCCCTGTTCGAGGCCTGCGTTTATATGTAATATTCTCATTCTCCGTCACCGCGTTTCTTAACCTCAAGCACGAATTTGGGCAAAACCAGCATACGCTTGAACCGCGACGGATTTTTGATTAAGCGATAAAACCATTCCAAATGGAGGTCCTGCATCAGTTTTGGTGCTCGCTTAGCGGCGCCAGCAAGGACATCGAAGCTTCCACCCACACCCATCATCATGGCCGGAACACCATTAATTCGCATGAGATCAATCAATTGCTCCTGACGGGGGAACCCCAATGCAACAAACACCATTTCAGGTTCTGTAGCCGCTATCTCATTTGCAATTTCGTTCAAATCTTCTTTGAAATAACCATCTCTTGCACCGACGAGTTCAATGCTTGGGTAATCAAGTGTCAACTTCTCCCGCACGCACGTAATGACTTCCGGTTGTGCACCAATTAGGTAGACCCGACTTCCTCTCTTCTCCGCCACGTTTAGGAACCACATAAACAGGTCAAATCCAGCCACACGTTCCTTTAGGGGTGTGTGCAACATCTTGCCAGCTTTCACGATCCCTATCCCATCGGCAGTCACATAATCAGCCCTCTTAATGGTTGCCATAAAATCCGGATCATCCTGCGCCACCATCACAATTTCTGGATTTGCCGTCACGATGAACGTGGATTGCCGATTATTCAGTCGCTCGATAAAGGTATTTTGAAATTCACTCATTGATTTATTATCAAAATCCACGCCAAGTACTGTAACTTTATTCATATTCTCCACCTATTAACGTTTGATCATTCTCTTAGCCAATTTTAACACATCTTGATTCAGGTCAAATTTGAGTAAGAAGAACAATCCACCATAAACAATCATGACAATAATTGACTTAATTGCCATATCAAAGAAGGCATTACCAACCAGTTGTGGCAGCAGGAATCCGACCACAAGTGTAATTAGTGCCATTATTATATATTTGGGTGTCTCGTTAAAGATGTAACTAAAGTCAAGTGCATCACGCACAATCCAAATCCGCATTAAACAGACGATAAACTCGGTTGTTACTACGGTTGCCGTGGCACCAGCAGCACCAAATTTAGGGTAGAGGATAAAACTGAGAGCTAGACTTAGAACTGCGCCAACAACTACCGGAATGGCATAATCCTTATCACGTTTTGTTGCCAGCGCAAACTGATTGGCAAACACGCCCCCAACAGGGATAAAAATAATCGTTAGTGTGGAGAACATCATTAGTTGTGCGACCGGTTCGTATCTGGGACCAAAAAAGAACGGCACGAATTCATGCGTATTAATTGCTACAACTATTGCAAAAATCAGCCCCAGAAATAGTGTTGCTTCATACGATTTTTTGACGAAGAACTTTTGAAATTGCTCACCAGTACTGGCCATCTTCGGCATCATCACAATTGTAATGGAGGTAATAACTCCGAGAATCATCGTCGATATGCGTTGGGAATTGTCATAAAACGAGACCTGGTTTGGGCTTACAAATGCACCCAGTATTGGTTTATCTAACGACGTATACACCTGGGTGGCAATTTGTGGAATCAACAAGGTGATAATCGAAGCGATTGTGGGCTTCAGTTGGTAGAAACTTTTGGTTGGTCGCCCGACATATTGACTGATTGAAACCCAAAAGACAAAGCTACCAATCATCGTGCTAACCGACATTATTAACATATAAATCCACAGGTCTCCTGGTCTTTTCACCAAGAGGAAGATCAGAATCACAGATGATAATTTGACAATCGTATTTCTGAGTACCACTCGACCAAACTCTTCCACGCCCTGAAAGAACCAGGCAATATCAAACATCGCGGAGATCAAAAACGGAATTTGCAGGTAGAAATAATTCCAATATTTGATTTTAAAAACCGTCACAAATACAACAGTCAAAATAATCATGACCAGACTTGCAATAGCCTGAATATACCATAGTCCCCAAAAAGCTGCGGTCATTTCCTTAGTTGAGCCTTTAGCACGCAAGCGAGCAATGGTTCTCGTACCGATGTAACCAATCGCCGCAGAGCAGAATACCATCAGGAATTGAATCGTAAATTTAACCGAACTATAGACACCGTATGGTCCTGGACCCATCACACGAGAAATATAAGGGACCGTTATTAGTGGGACTAAGACCAGAAAAATCTGGTAGACGGCATTGTAGAAAATATTAACTAAAGTTTTACGCACACTTAATCCCCCTTCACTTCGATTAATTGGTCAAACAGCCGCTGACTATTCGCGTTTTTGGGAATAGAGTAGCTGAGTTCTAAGCATTCCGTACGTTTAGCTGCACAGTGATCATCAGACACCATGGCCTGCTCGAGCTCGGTTTGTGAGGTGACCTTCACGCCAGGCGTCACCTTCTCATACGGATCGAGCAAAATTCCTCGTTTCGCTAGATATTCATTAAGATGGTTCGCAAGGAAATAAACTGGTTTATTCAAGTGGAGATAGTCAAAGTAGACTGAGGAGAAATCGGTAATCAAGTAGTCTGTCACGCGCAGAATTTCGTACAAGTCTAACTCATGCTCTACTAAATAAGCATCCTCTAAGACTGCAATATTCGAGAGCCTGAGTTCTTGCTTCATGAATTTCTGTTCATAAGGATGGAGTCGCACAAGCAGGAATTGGTTATGCTGTTGTAGAAAAGCGTTTAGTTGCTGGAGGTCAAAGTCGGAGACGGCGAGAAAGTTCCCCGCACTAATTTCTTGCATCACTGACTCGTTCTCTAATTCGAATCTAAATGTTGGCATGTAAATGCCTAGTTTGGTCTGTTTATTTACTTTGGGAGCGTCAAAGAGCTGTTCAATGATAGCCTCAGAAAGCTCATCTGCTTGACCGTAGAGCGCATCGATTCTTGGAAATCCCACACGCAGATATTTATCATCACTGATACCAACACAGGCGGACATTAGACTCTCGTATAGCGCAGAGCTGGAGGCGACGTAGTCAGCCTCCTTGGCCCATGTCTTCATCGTCTTCAAGTTATTAGTGGGATTAGTATTCTTTGCCATGAAGCCCATGCGCTTCAGTGGGATACCATGCCACAGCTCCACACAAATCTGATTCCGCTTGATTTTAAATGGCTCATGTGTCACAAAGATGAACTTTGCCCGGGAAATACTCTGCCAAGTTTTAAAGGAAAGGTGGGTTGTCGGAAACGGCTCGACCAGCTCAACGGAAATTTCCGGATGGTTTTCCCGCAAATATTTGTAAAATAAAAAGCCGTTAGACCCAGAACGACCGGCACCATTTAAAATGACATATTTATTTGCATCAGTTTTTGTAAACTGTAAGACCAGTTTGATACAGCCTAGGTATAGTTTAAATAAAAAGTTTTTCATCAGTAACCTTCAGTATTCCACGAAATTAATCTAGTTTATCATATCAAATCTTTATCTAAATATTGTACGAAATTTGATTTTTTATCTAATTCTTCAGGAAGTTCTCAAGGTTATTTGCTACAATAGTCCTGACAAAGGAGAATATTAATGAAAAAAGTAATTACTTACGGTACATTTGATCTCTTACACTGGGGCCATGTTCGCCTGTTAAAGCGCGCAAAAGAAATGGGTGACTACCTAATCGTGGGGCTATCAACGGATGAATTCAACGAGTTCAAGAAACACAAAGAGGCTTATAATTCATACGAACACCGCAAATATATTCTGGAAGCCATCAAGTACGTTGACGAAGTAATTCCCGAGAACGACTGGGATCAAAAGGTCAAAGATGTCCAGAAATACGACATCGATACGTTCGTCATGGGTGATGATTGGCAAGGTCAATTTGACTTTCTTAAGGACTATTGTGAAGTGGTGTACCTCCCACGTACATCCGGAATCTCCACAACTAAAATCAAAGAGGATTTGAAATAAAATTAAGTAAACCGGGATAATTTATCCCGGTTTTTTTTAAATAAAGTCGTTATGATATACTTGTCCGTTTATCCTTAATATAATTAAATTGTATTCAAATTAATTATTTAAAGGAGACAGAAATGAATAGAGATCACGACACGAAAGACTATGGTACAAAAGAAAAAATTACCGGTAACCTCAAGCAAGCAGAAGGTAAGCTGACCGGTGATAAGACGCGCGAGAACCAAGGTAAAGCAGAAGAGTTACTTGGTAAAGCAAAAGAAAAGGTGACAGAAACAGTTGAGAAGGCGAAGGACCTCCTTACTCCTGACGATGAAGAGCACAAAAAATAACTAAGTACCATTTGCTTGCTCATTAAGATATACCCCCCTAGTAAGACCTCAAAATTTGCAAGAAAAAAACTTCAGGCTACTACATGCGTTTTCAAACGTATGTGCTGACTGAAGTTTTTTTAATTTTCGAAGATAAATTCAAATCGTTCGGCAACATACTGAGCCCGTACATATTCAAATGGCTGCTCGGTATCGAGGTGTGAAACTTGTCGCCTAGTCACGACGGCCTCCCCCTTCTTAATATCCAACAAACGGGCTGTCTCTTCATTTGCAATTGACGCACCAATCCGCTGCTCTACGTGGCCGAAATTTACCTTACCTTTATTCTCGAGGACTTGATACAGAGAGGACGTAATCTCTTCTCTGGTATAGTTGTTGACCAAGGAACGTGGTACGCTAGCTATCTCATAGCAAATAGGCACGCCGTCGGCGAATCGCACACGTTCCATCCGGAGAACCTCTTCCTCATCCCCTAGTTCGAGCTTTTCCTTTTCACTCAGGGAAGGTTGCACCATCCGAAATGAGATGGTTTGACTAGCTGGTTTTTTCCCCTGTGCGGTCATCATTTCGGTAAAGCCCATTATACCACTTACTTTTTCCTGCACTTTTTGGTTAGCAACATACGTGCCAGAGCCCAAACGCCGCTCTAAAATGCCCTCATCTTCTAAAGTTTTGATTGCTTGCCTAAGGGTCATTCTGCTAACATTGAAATCAATGGCTAATTGGCGTTCTGCTGGTATTCGTTCGCCAACCAACCACTTCTTATTTTCAATGTCTTTTTTTATTTTGTTGTGTATTTGGATATACATTGGCTCTTGCATATGATCACTCCTTAAAAAGATTATACGTCAACTAGACCAAAAAGGAAAAATTTACCACTCCACCAACAAGATTGAAATCAGTCCAATCAGGGAGGTTTAATTACGAGTTATTTTATGATTGCAACGTGGCAAATTGCCGAAGAAGGCGTCAAGAAAGCAGCTTGCGCTCTCAGTCATGGGGCCACGGCCGAAGACGCGCTCGTCACGGCCATCAAGGATGTCGAGGACAACCCAGCATTCACTTCAGTCGGCTACGGTGGCTATCACCGTGAACTACTCAGCTAGTTTCAACAATATGAAAAGACAGCTAGGAATTACCCTAGCTGTCTTTATTTAGTTGGGTTAGATGGATTCGAACCATCGCATAACGGAGTCAAAGTCCGTTGCCTTACCGCTTGGCTATAACCCAATAATACAAATGGAGGAGAGTGGATTCGAACCACCGAACCCGAAGGAGCGGATTTACAGTCCGCCGCGTTTAGCCACTTCGCTACTCCTCCATAACTTTAGCACCTAAATATCATAGCTAAACCACAGCCAAAAATCAAGCGTTTTTAGTTAATTTCTATTATTTTAGTGGTCTGCATAAACTCCGTCATAAAGTCAGCGTTCTCCCACTCATGCCTGCGTTTGGTACGATAGCCAAGCGGTTGATGGAGGTATGTCGTCTGCCCGATCTGCGTGTCTGGTGTGCGGATATGCAAGTGACCGAAATCAACGTAGTCCAGTTGATAACGATCAATCAGCTCACCCAGCCCGACTCCGCCGAGCATCGCGGTGGAAATGTTCCACTTCTCATAGTCAGTGAACTTGATAAACTCCAGCCTTGGCACAAAGTGCGTTAACAAAATAATGTGCCTATTAGATTGCCCCACAGCCTGGACCTGCTCAATCGACTCTTCTATCTGTGCCAGGGTGCGGTCAAAACGCTCCCGGTCGGATAGCGGGGCATCGATTACCGCGTCAACCCAGTATGTCTGCTTGAAATGGTAGTAATCATTATCAGTCAAATTAAGCCGGGTCTTAGCAAAGCTATAATCATACCAACCGTTATTCCCCACTATGGCAAAGTTTGTATCAGGGATCAATAACGTCTTGTGGTGGAGATAGTATTTCGACTGTGGCTCCTCCAGTTGGTAGTATTTGACGCCGCGAACCATATCGTGATTTCCAGCAATAAAGTAGGCCTTGGTATTACGCGCCAAGTTGTTGAATTGCTCAAAATATTCAAGTGTTTTGTTGAAGTCATTGAAGGTATCGCCAGTCACAAAAAAATAATCGACTTCTTGTCTGTTCAAGAAGTCGATTTGTTGTTGGATTAACTTTTTCGCGTCAAGCTGATTTACATCGAAGTGTAAGTCGCTTGCAAAAGCAATTCTCACCAATTATTTCACTCCAGCCATGAGCCTAGAAATCCTGCCCTTCAACATGAACATAATTAATGATAACACAAGCGCGATAATTCCGCCGTAGATAAAGTAGTTTGCAATGTTCCCTTCATGATAGAAGCGAATAATCTGTGAATTGATCGCCTGAGCCACCGCATCAGCTAGGAACCACATCCCCATCATCTGCGAGCTAAATGCCCTTGGCGCCAGTTTTGTCGTCACCGAAAGGCCTACCGGTGAGACGAGCATCTCCCCAATCACCACCAAGAAGAAGCTGGCCACAAGCCAGAGGCCACTTACACGCACATCCTCACTTCGGCCAATCATCGGCACGGCCATAATCATGTATGATGCCGCGGTGAAAATCAGCCCGATTACGAATTTCATTGGTGAACTCGGTTGTTTTTTACCAAGCTTGATCCAGAGCCATGCAAAAATAGGAGAGAGGAAGATGATGAAGAGCGGATTCAATGATTGATATTGACTTGGGTCAACCGTGTAACCGAAAATATGCAGAATTCGCGTGTTGTCTTTCGCAAAGAACGCGAGCACAACCGAGCTCGATTCCTCGATAGCCCAGAAGGCTACAGCTGCAATAAACAGCGGAATATACGCGAGCACTCGTGAGCGATCCTCTTTGTTTGTTTTCGGGCTGGTTAGCATCTGTGCAAAGTAAAAAATCGGAATCACAATTGCAATGATACTTAGTCCAGCAACGATATTGTCAATCGTCAATGTGTTCGTTACCGCCATCAACACAATGATTACGACCACCACAACTAAGGCAATCACTACCCGCACCACAATGTTTTTGAGCTCGGCTTTTAGAATCGGATCGGGAGCCTTGTCGTCCTCTTTGTTAAATTGTTTCTTCGAATCTATGACATAGAAGATTAGTCCCACAGCCATCCCAATTGCGGCAAGTGAGAAACCGGCATGGTACCCGTATGCACCCTTCATCGCTCCGACAACCAGTGGGGCAATGAATGAACCAAGGTTGATTCCCATGACGAAGATACTGAAGCCAGAGTCCCGCCGTGAATCATTCTCACCGTACAGGTGACCTACCATGTTAGAGACGTTTGGCTTCAAGAGGCCGGTACCGATAATGATGAAGGCAATCGACCACAGTAGTCCGGCGAAGCCCAGCGGCATCGAGAGAATGATATGACCAATCATGATGGCAATACCACCCCAAAAGACAGTTCTTCTGCTGCCAAGAATTCGATCACTGACGAACCCGCCAATGACCGACGTCAGATAGACCATCGAGCCATAGATGGCCATAATTGAACCAGCTGTCGCCTTATCAATTCCAAGGCCACCGTTTGCCATCGCATCGTACATGTAGTACAACAGGATAGCACGCATACCATAATAACTAAATCTCTCCCAGAATTCCGTCATAAATAAGGTTCTCAGACCTAACGGATGCCCTAGAAAAGTTTTTACTTTTTCATTTTTCATAATTTACTACCACCATTTTGATATCGTACAGGTTAGAAAGTTTAACAAACATTCCTCTATCCCGCAAACCAGTTTCAATTTTCTATAATTTCTTTCTAAAAATTTGGCATTTTTCCAATTTATAAACGCTTAAAAAACACCCAACAACCGCATAGTATTGCGCTTACTGGGTGTTTTTAAGTTATAGTTAATATGCCGTCTGCAAGATTCGAACTTGTGACCCTCGGTTTACGATACCGATGCTCTACCAACTGAGCTAAGACGGCAAGAACAACAATCATTATAGCAAATAGCGCAAGAAATTCCAAACATATTTTTTTTACTTAATATATTAAATTATGTGGTAGAATGGAACTACATTTAGAGAAATCGAAAGGAATAATTTATGAGTATTTTAGTACTTGGTGGCGCCGGCTACATTGGTTCCCACGCAGTAGATACACTTGTTAATGAAGGATACGATACCGTCGTTGTTGATTCTTTAGTCACAGGACATAGAGCAGCAGTGAACAAGCAGGCCAAATTTTACAAGGGCGATATTTTAGATGAACAATTCTTGAATAACGTCTTCGAGCAGGAAGAGATCGAGACCGTCATGCACTTTGCCGCGTTCTCACTTGTATCCGAATCAATGACTAAGCCCCTTAAGTATTTCAAAAACAATACGGCGGGATTGGTCAACCTCCTTGAAGTTATGAAGAACCATGGTGTGAATCAAATAGTCTTCTCCTCCACGGCCGCAACGTATGGTGTACCCAAAGAATTACCAATTACGGAATCATCACCAACTAATCCAATCAATCCATACGGCGAGAGCAAGCTGATGATGGAGAAAATCATGGGTTGGGCTGACCAGGCCTATGGCATCAAATTCGTCGCACTCCGCTACTTTAACGTTGCTGGCGCTAAGCTCGACGGTTCAATCGGCGAAGCGCACCACCCAGAGACTCACTTGATTCCAATCATCCTAGATACCGCACTTGGTAACCGGAATCGGATTACCATTTTCGGTAACGACTACAACACGAAGGATGGCACAAACGTACGTGATTACGTCCACGTCCTCGACCTCATCGATGCCCATATCGCGGCGATGAAGTACTTACAGGCCGGGAATCCAAGTAACGTCTTTAACCTGGGCTCCTCAAATGGTTTCTCTAACCTAGAAATTCTACAGAGTGCCATCAAGGTTACCGGAGTGAATATTCCTTACGAAATTGGTGCTCGACGCGGCGGTGATCCTGATTCGCTTGTAGCAATGAGCAAAAAGGCGCGTGAAATCCTCGAATGGACACCTCGTTACGAGCAAATCGATACGATCATTAGCAGCGCCTGGCAGTGGCACCAGAAACACCCAAATGGATATGGAGACTAGCTTTGAACGTAAATGCAGTTGAACATCTGGCTTCTTTAATTATTGTAAATAACCATCAATTTGAAGAAATTGATCAGACATACTTAGCCAACAAAGTACTGACGATCGTTCAAGATGAAGCACGGGAGCTCACAGTACCTGTGTCTTTTTCTGCGCTCCAAACCGCACAGAAATTGGCCACAAATGAAGTCCAGGTTGCTCAATTATTAGATTTATACACACCCGTACCGAGTGCCGTTAACCGCCAATTCTGGTCCGAATACCAGGCAAACGGTCCAAGTGCCGCTACAGATTATTTCCATCACCTGTCAGTGGCCAGCGATTACCTCAAAGTAGCCGACATAGCAAGAAACATTCAATTCACCGAGCCCTCAGTTTACGGTGAATTGGAACTCACAATCAACCTGTCTAAACCCGAGAAAACAACTGCAGAGATTGCCGCGGCCAAACTAGCACCGAAAAGAGATTACCCGCAGTGTCTCCTGTGCTTTCAAAATGAGGGCTATTTAGGCGGTGCTGGCTACCCGGAACGAAGTGCTCACCGCTTAATCAGGTTGACCCTGAATAATCATCCCTGGGCAATGCAGTTTTCGCCATACGAATACTTTAATGAGCACGTCATCGTGATCGATAAGCAACATGAACCAATGCGGATTAATCACGATACTTTCGTTAACCTGTTTGACTTCGTGGATATCTTCCCCCACTATTTTCTCGGTAGCAACGCCGGACTGCCGATTATTGGCGGTTCGATGCTCGCACACGAACACTATCAGGGCGGTAAGCATGTCTTTCCACTTGAACGTGCCCAGGCAGCATTCACTTTTGCAACTGGTGAGTCGGAAGTTCGCGCTGCTGTCCTCAACTGGCCCGTGACGACAATTAGGCTAGAGTCCACCAATCGGAATAAGTTAGTGGATTACGCCGACAAAATCTTGCAGGCCTGGTTACAATTTGACGATCAGGATTTGGGTATCGGGGCACGTGATGCCGCTGTTTGGCATCACTCAATTAATCCAATTGTCCGCAAAAACGGCCAAAAATACACCCTCTACATTCTTTTGCGAGACAACAATACATCAGCAGTCTATCCTGATGGAATTTTTCACGTTCACCCTGAATATCAACACATTAAGCAAGAAAATATTGGCCTGATTGAGGCAATGGGCTTGGCAATCCTACCGGGCCGTCTTAGGACGGAATTGACTGAGGTCACTAACTATATCACCGGCAAGAAAAGCGCGGTGAAGAACATCCATCAAGCGTGGGCTGAAGAGCTTAAACAAGCATACACGGCCGAGCAGGATCCAGATACTTTTGTGCAGCAGCAAATTGGACTGGTTTTTACTCATATTCTAGAAAATACCGGCGTTTTCAAAGATATTTCGCCACATAATGAACATTTAGCAAGATTTATCAACAGTATCTAATTGGTATCACCTATTATAAATTACTAACCTCAAAAAGATGTGTAAAAATGAGCACATCTTTTTTAAATTTATTTATCTAAGTTTAACTAGCTGACTCTTATCAGCTGCATACGGAAGTTCAACGTTCAAGTGGTCAGAATCTTTGACAATCGTCCCGTTTGGCCGTTTCACTGTGCCATCAGATAGTAATTCGTACTCTAGCTTAATTATTGTTCCATCATCACGGTTCCAGGGCATTTTGCCGGTTGAATAAATTGTGTAGTGGTCGGAATCGGTAATCTCAGTACTTAAATCTTGTTTTTTATTTCTTGAACTAATCGTAATCACGGTTTTTATGGCCGTTTTTTTACTGGTAACTAGCACAGTATTTTGCTCAGCAATCACTGTCTTACCACGATCTTTCAGATAGAACACGGCACCAACTGCCGGTATAATAATACCGAGAACAATCAAAAGTTTCTTCCTCATTTGCCCTACCTCAAACTCTCAATGAATTTTTTCTTTTTTACGGAAGAAACGCCCCACAAAACAGAAATTGGAATGGCTATCAACATGATAATCACAATGACAATCTGGTTTGAGAATGAGTACAGCGAGGTGAACATCGCACCGTAAGAGAAACGATCCAATAGGAAAGTTTTGAGTAAGTAGACAATTAAGGTAGCACCCAAATAAATTCCCACGAATTGGCTGATAATTCCACCAGCAATGATTTTTACCACATCGGTCTTCGAATAACCCAGACTATAAAGAATTGCCAATTCCTTCCGTCTAGCACCAATCAGCTGGCGATTAAGAAACACGAAAATCAACGTCAATAAACCAGTAAGAATCAGAACACCCACTATTAGCATGGTGAGTAGCTTATTGTAAGATGCAGCAAATTCACCATGAGTCAATGCATAACGCGACTTCTGTTGGTACTTGGGAAACAACTTGTTGAGCTGTTTTGAAACTGTCGGAACGTCAGCGCTTGAATCGGTCACAATTAACATCCCTGTTTTCCCTGTACCCACACTCTTGACGAAGTCAGCATAAATTCAAATAAACACTCAACCTAGATTGAGTGTCTATTTTTTCCACCAAAAAAGGATTAGTCAACGACTAATCCTCCCCTAAGCTCCGGATGTCAGACTCGAACTGACGACATCTTGATTAACAGTCAAGCGCTCTACCAACTGAGCTAATCCGGAATAAAAAAAAAGCGTGGCAACTTCCTATCCTCGCAGGCAGTCTCCCACCAACTACTATCGGCGTTAAGAAGCTTAACTTCTGTGTTCGGCATGGGAACAGGTGTATCCTTCTTGCTATCGCCACCACACTCTTCTTCTGAGTATTCTCACACTCAAAACTAAATACGATTCTTTTCTAGAAAACCTTTTGCGTTTGCCTATTGTGCTTAAGCTACTTCTTGGTTAAGTCCTCGACTGATTAGTACTGGTCCGCTCCATACATCACTGTACTTCCACTCCCAGCCTATCTACCTCATATTCTTTAAGGTGTCTTACTTCTTACGAATGGGAAATCTCATCTCGAGGGGGGCTTCGCACTTAGATGCTTTCAGCGCTTATCCCTTCCATACATAGCTACCCAGCGATGCCCTTGGCAGAACAACTGGTACACCAGCGGTATGTCCATCCCGGTCCTCTCGTACTAAGGACAGCTCCTCTCAAATTTCCTACGCCCGCGACGGATAGGGACCGAACTGTCTCACGACGTTCTGAACCCAGCTCGCGTGCCGCTTTAATGGGCGAACAGCCCAACCCTTGGGACCGACTACAGCCCCAGGATGCGACGAGCCGACATCGAGGTGCCAAACCTCCCCGTCGATGTGGACTCTTGGGGGAGATAAGCCTGTTATCCCCAGGGTAGCTTTTATCCGTTGAGTGATGGCCCTTCCATGCGGTACCACCAGATCACTAAGTCCTAGTTTCCTACCTGCTCGAGTTGTCGCTCTCGCAGTCAAGCTCTCTTATACCTTTACACTCTGCGAATGATTTCCAACCATTCTGAGAGAACCTTTGAGCGCCTCCGTTACACTTTAGGAGGCGACCGCCCCAGTCAAACTGCCCACCAGACACTGTCCCTCACCACGCTTAGTGGTGCAGGTTAGAGGATTCATAAAACAAGGGTAGTATCCCACCAGCGCCTCCAAGAATACTAGCGTACTCTCTTCTTCGGCTCCTACCTATCCTGTACATGTTTCACAAATACTCAATATCAAGCTACAGTAAAGCTCCATGGGGTCTTTCCGTCCTGTCGCGGGTAACCCGCATCTTCACGGGTATTATAATTTCACCGAGTCTATCGTTGAGACAGTGCCCAAATCATTACGCCTTTCGTGCGGGTCGGAACTTACCCGACAAGGAATTTCGCTACCTTAGGACCGTTATAGTTACGGCCGCCGTTTACTGGGGCTTCAATTCAATCCTTCGACGAATCTAAGATCTCCTCTTAACCTTCCAGCACCGGGCAGGCGTCAGCCCCTATACGTCATCTTTCGATTTTGCAGAGACCTGTGTTTTTGATAAACAGTTGTTTGGGCCTATTCACTGCGGCTGATATCTCTATCAGCACCCCTTCTCCCGAAGTTACGGGGTCATTTTGCCGAGTTCCTTAACGATAGTTCTCTCGCTCACCTTAGGATTCTCTCCTCGACTACCTGTGTCGGTTTGCGGTACGGGTAATTGTTAACTCGCTAGAAGCTTTTCTTGGCAGTGTGAAATCAGGAACTTCGCTACTTAATTTCGCTCCCCATCATATCTTGTCCTGACAAAGATAAGCATTTAACTCACCCTCAGACTTGACACTTGGACGTGCATATCCAGCCGCACGCTTTCCTTATCCTCCTGCGTCCCTCCATTACTCAAACGTTAACTCTTAGTACAGGAATCTCTACCTGTTATCCATCGACTACGCCTTTCGGCCTCGCCTTAGGTCCCGACTAACCCTGGGAGGACGAGCCTTCCCCAGGAAACCTTAGTCATTCGGTGGATAAGATTCTCACTTATCTCTCGCTACTCATACCGGCATTCTCACTTCTAAGCGCTCCAGTAGTCCTCTCGATCTACCTTCTCCGCCCTTAGAACGCTCTCCTACCACACATGACTTTCATCATGCATCCACAGTTTCGGTACTATGCTTAGCCCCGGTACATTTTCGGCGCAGCGCCACTCGACTAGTGAGCTATTACGCACTCTTTAAATGGTGGCTGCTTCTGAGCCAACATCCTAGTTGTCTGCGCGACTCCACTTCCTTTTCCACTTAGCATAGATTTTGGGACCTTAACTGGTGATCTGGGCTGTTTCCCTTTCGACTACGGATCTTATCACTCGCAGTCTGACTCCCGGGTAATTGATACATGGCATTCGGAGTTTATCTGAATTCAGTAACCCTTGACGGGCCCCTAGTCCAAACAGTGCTCTACCTCCATTATCATTCCCCCGAGGCTAGCCCTAAAGCTATTTCGGAGAGAACCAGCTATCTCCAAGTTCGTTTGGAATTTCACCGCTACCCACACCTCATCCCCGCATTTTTTAACATACGTGGGTTCGGTCCTCCAGTGCGTTTTACCACACCTTCAACCTGGACATGGGTAGGTCACTTGGTTTCGGGTCTACATCATGATACTATCTCGCCCTCTTCAGACTCGCTTTCGCTCCGGCTCCGACCTTTCCGTCTTAACCTCGCATCATAACGTAACTCGCCGGTTCATTCTACAAAAGGCACGCCATCACCCTTTAACGGGCTTTGACTACTTGTAGGCACACGGTTTCAGGTTCTCTTTCACTCCCCTCCCGGGGTGCTTTTCACCTTTCCCTCACGGTACTGGTTCACTATCGGTCACTAGGGAGTATTTAGCCTTGGGAGATGGTCCTCCCAGATTCCGACGGGGTTTCACGTGTCCCGCCGTACTCAGGATCCTGCTTCGTCAAGTTGATATTTCGTCTACAGGGATCTCACCTTCTCTGTCTAAGTTTCCCAACTTATTCGACTATACCTGCTTGTACTCTCTTGCAGTCCTACAACCCCAATAAGCAAGCTTATTGGTTTGGGCTCTTTCCTGTTCGCTCGCCGCTACTTGGGAAATCGATCTTTCTTTCTCTTCCTGCAGCTACTGAGATGTTTCAGTTCACCGCGTCTTCCTTCGTATACCTATGTATTCAATATACGATAGTAACTCTCGTTACTGGGTTCCCCCATTCGGACATCTCCGGATCATAATCTACTTACGACTCCCCGAAGCATTTCGTTGTTTGTCACGTCCTTCATCGGCTCCTAGTGCCTAGGCATTCACCGTGCGCCCTTCTTAACTTAACCTACAAATATTTTTAGTGATTCCTCACTTCGTTCTCGGCTTTTTCGTTCGCATTGAATATTCCTAGTCGTGCAACTGCCACCAATCAATTCGCCTTAAGTCGCCTTCTTCAGTCACTACGTGACCTTTGAAGTCTGCCTTAATCGCTCTTTGATTTAACGGTGTCAGCTGCACTCTTTTTTATATTCTCGGTTTTCTTTCTTTGAATCGTATTCAGTTTTCAATGTGCTACTCATAGGACTTCTCGTCCTATGGAGGTTAACGGGATCGAACCGATGACCTCCTGCGTGCAAGGCAGGCGCTCTCCCAGCTGAGCTAAACCCCCATATCTTATTCCTAGCTTCCGTAAAAGCTATGGGCCTAAATGGACTCGAACCATCGACCTCACGCTTATCAGGCGTGCGCTCTAACCAGCTGAGCTATAGGCCCGATTTCGCTTGAATTTTAGATATTCTGTTCTTGAGAGTAAACCTCTCAAAACTAAACAAAGTTTCTCGTGTGCTTTTGTCGCGTGGCTTCCACGTATTCCTACGCTTCTTCCCACTCGCTTCCTTAGAAAGGAGGTGATCCAGCCGCAGGTTCTCCTACGGCTACCTTGTTACGACTTCACCCTAATCATCTATCCCACCTTAGACGGCTGGCTCCATTAATGGTTACCTCACCGGCTTTGGGTGTTACAAACTCTCATGGTGTGACGGGCGGTGTGTACAAGGCCCGGGAACGTATTCACCGTGGCATGCTGATCCACGATTACTAGCGATTCCAGCTTCATGTAGGCGAGTTGCAGCCTACAATCCGAACTGAGAACGGTTTTTAGAGATTCGCTTACTTTCACAAGTTCGCAACTCGTTGTACCGCCCATTGTAGCACGTGTGTAGCCCAGGTCATAAGGGGCATGATGATTTGACGTCATCCCCACCTTCCTCCGGTTTGTCACCGGCAGTCTCACTAGAGTGCCCATCTTAATGCTGGCAACTAGTAATAAGGGTTGCGCTCGTTGCGGGACTTAACCCAACATCTCACGACACGAGCTGACGACAACCATGCACCACCTGTCTTAGCGTTCCCGAAGGAAACGTCCCATCTCTGGGATTGGCGCTAGATGTCAAGACCTGGTAAGGTTCTTCGCGTTGCTTCGAATTAAACCACATGCTCCACCGCTTGTGCGGGCCCCCGTCAATTCCTTTGAGTTTCAACCTTGCGGTCGTACTCCCCAGGCGGAGTGCTTAATGCGTTAGCTCCAGCACTGAGAGGCGGAAACCTCCCAACACTTAGCACTCATCGTTTACGGCATGGACTACCAGGGTATCTAATCCTGTTCGCTACCCATGCTTTCGAGCCTCAGCGTCAGTTACAGACCAGAGAGCCGCCTTCGCCACTGGTGTTCTTCCATATATCTACGCATTCCACCGCTACACATGGAGTTCCACTCTCCTCTTCTGCACTCAAGTTATACAGTTTCTGATGCAATTCCTCGGTTGAGCCGAGGGCTTTCACATCAGACTTATACAACCGCCTGCACTCGCTTTACGCCCAATAATTCCGGATAACGCTTGCCACCTACGTATTACCGCGGCTGCTGGCACGTAGTTAGCCGTGACTTTCTGGTTGGTTACCGTCAAATAAAGTACAGTTACTTACCTTATCCTTCTTCTCCAATAACAGAGTTTTACGAGCCGAAACCCTTCTTCACTCACGCGGCGTTGCTCCATCAGACTTTCGTCCATTGTGGAAGATTCCCTACTGCTGCCTCCCGTAGGAGTTTGGGCCGTGTCTCAGTCCCAATGTGGCCGATCACTCTCTCAAGTCGGCTACGTATCATCGTCTTGGTAAGCCGTTACCTTACCAACTAACTAATACGCCGCAGGTCCATCCTTTAGTGATAGCTTTCGCCATCTTTCAAACATCTATCATGTGATAGTTGTTGTTATGCGGTATTAGCATCTGTTTCCAAATGTTATCCCCCGCTATAGGGTAGGTTACCCACGTGTTACTCACCCGTCCGCCACTCGTTCCATTGTTAATCGCTTTGGTGCAAGCACCGCTACTCTTAACCAGAACTCGTTCGACTTGCATGTATTAGGCACGCCGCCAGCGTTCATCCTGAGCCAGGATCAAACTCTCAATTTTTATCTTGAGATATTCTTCAAATAGCTCTTAGTTTTATTGTTTATTCACGAATTGACTTCGCTTAAATCTTTAGGGGTTTAACCCCCCGCACACTTAAATCGAAACTTTGTTCAGTTTTCAAAGGTCTACTGTGTCGCCATTGACGACTTATAAATGTTACCACTTAGTAAATAATTTGACAAGTAATTTGTTTAAATTATTTCAACCAGAAAATTGCTAACTGGTCAGGCAACATGAAATATATTACCTGACGAAAAATGCTTTTGCAAGTGAAATTTTGATTTTTCTCAAAAGAAAAACAACCTGCGCTATATCACCGCGACAGGCTGTTCATGTGTTGCTTATTAATCTACTTTCTCAATCTTGCTGATATTACCCATATATGGCCGTAACACCTCAGGGATAGTGACACTTCCATCCTCATTTTGATAGTTCTCAAGAATTGCAGCCACCGTCCTACCAACAGCCAGGCCAGAGCCATTCAAAGTATGCACGAACTCCAACTTGCCGTCGTCATTACGATACCTAATCTGCGCACGCCTTGCTTGGAAATCTGTACAGTTTGAGCAACTGGAAATTTCACGGTACGTATTCTGGGCTGGAATCCAAACTTCTAAATCATACGTCTTAGCCGATGTGAAACTGGCATCCCCAGTTGACAAGGCAATAACATGATATGGCAATCCCAATTTCTGCAGCAGATCTTCTGCATCTTTAGTGAGCTTCTCCAGCTCATTCCAAGAATCTTCTGGCTTAGTAAACTTAACCATCTCAACCTTATTGAACTGATGCAAACGAATGAGTCCGCGCGTATCTCGACCTGCACTACCAGCCTCCGAGCGAAAAGCAGGCGAGAGTGCGGTGAAGTTAACTGGTAATTTCTCCGTTGGGATAATTTCGCCCCGATAGTAGTTTACCAGCGGTACCTCGGCCGTTGGGATTAAGGTCAGTGGGTTATCCTCATCAATGATTGTGTATACATCTTCAGTGAACTTAGGAAATTGGCCAGTGCCAATCATTGATTGTTCGTTCACCAGGTACGGGGTGATAATTTCTTCGTAGCCTTCTGCAACATGTTTATCAAGGAAAAAGTTGTAGACAGCGCGCTCCAAACGAGCACCAAGACCCTTGTAGTATAGAAATCTGCTTCCCGATACCTTCGCACCGCGTTCAAAGTCCAGGATACCTAAATCTTCCCCAATCTCCCAGTGAGACTTTGGCTCAAACGTGAACTCAGTCTTTTGTCCCCACTGCCGCAACTCTTGATTTGCAGATTCGTCTGCACCCACCGGCACAGAATCATCCGGAAAGTTCGGTAAACGGAGCAAAATATCCGTCTGCTTAGCGGTTAGCTCTTGCTCCTTCACATCAAGTTCCTTAATTTGCTGACCCACCGCACGCATTTCCGCAATAACGGCACCGGCATCTTCGTGATTTCTCTTCTGAACTGCAATCTGGTCTGAAACTTCATTTCGTCTGTTTCGTAGTTGCTCGTTCTCGAGCAGGACTTCGCGTCGCTCATTGTCAATCGCCAATAGCGTATCAATCTCTTCCGGTTTAACACCTCTTGTTGCTAGTTTTTCCTTCGCCCACTCAGTATTATTTCTAATTTTTTTGATGTCTAGCATTATGGTTCCTCCTTGTTAATTGCAAAATAAAAAGACTAATAATCCCTATAGGGACGAATTAGTCTTAGATTCGCGGTACCACCCTAGTTCAACTCAAATATGAGTCACACTCAAGATTGGATAACGGCCAATAGCCGTGTAGCATTACCTACCCACATTAGAAATTTGGAACGACCTCTACTCATTCACACCACTCATGAGCTCTCTGAATCAGTCTGGAATTTCGTGTTTTCAAAATTATACCATCTTTTTTTAGTAAGTTAAAGGTTCTTTGAAGCCGGTCACTGCCCGGTTAGTTTATGGCGCCACGTTCTAAAAATAAGAATGGTGAGCAACCCAAAAGTCACATCGGTCAACGGGTCATCTACATGCGTGATAATCGCATTTGGAGCTTTAGGCTGAAATTCCTCCCTACGAGAAATTGTGGTCGCAATCACGTCCGTTGTCTCGTCAATATCCATGAATTTCTGTAACTCAACAAAGCGGATACTCTGAAGGAAATTATACATATCATCGTATGCTGCCGTATTGACCGGAGCATTAATCGCCACTTTCACGGTCGTATTGACTTTCACAAAGACGCTCATTCGCCGTAAAATCTGGTAGAAACCGTACTTGACCACATTGAGTTTATCCAGCTCAAATTCATTTTTATCCCGCACCAATTGGTCGAATGATTGATCAACGATCTCTTTCAAATTCTTCTGTTCATCGATCGCGTAGAAACTTTCATTGCCGAAGAAGTCATCGATGACAACCTGATACAGTTCCTTGAAGGTAATTACCCCAATTACGACCTGCGCTAAATTTAACTTGAATTGTTTCTTTTCGAGAATTGACATGTTGAATTGATCTAACAACTCAGGCGGCAACAGATTGATGAAGTCATCAACGAAATCATAAATATTGCTGTTGTAATGTTTGATTGATTTCAGGAGAAAATCAATTGGTTGAATGGTCTCGTACTTGAAGGGAAGACCATTCAAAATCAGATAGAGTGACGCAGATTCGGTGAGCTCGACTAACGGCGGATGGTCTTTTAACAGATCATTATCCGTCTCATCTAAGAAACGTTTAATAGTGGACGGAAAAGGAAAACGCAGTAGTCTGAGTGTTTCATTGTCCTCCACCAGATGACCACCCAAAATCCGCTCCAATGCAACAGCCACATAATATCTGAATAGTTCAGATGTTGCATGATTTGTTTCTTCGAAACCAAAGTCCCGCATAATTTGTTTGAAAAGTCGGTCAACGGTGTCGTGGTTGATGAGGATGAATGGCCAGGTAATACCGTTTGTGCCAATCCATAAGAGATTGGTCACTGCCAGTCTAATTAAGACCTCATCGCCCGTAAAGCCAATTTGATCGTAGACCATCCGCACGCCGTACTGTTTAAGGTGCTGGCGTAGAGGCTTAAAGTGGCGCATCGCCGTAGCCTTACTAATATCATTCTGCTTCAGAAATTCATCTAGTGAAGTATGCTCATCCTTCAAACTGATTTTAATAAACTTATAGCTGTACGAATTAGTCATTAAGTAGAATCGATACAGGTCGGCCTCGTAATTGAATATTTCACTTTCCTTCGGATCATCCTCTACGAAAATATTCTTGAAATCCTCAATTATTTGCAAGTATGTGTTATAGACAGAGCCGTATGTCTTACCCGTAATCTTCGCAATCTCACGCAGATTTACCGCAGTATAATCACGTTCGAAAGTATCGCGTAACGGTTGATCCTGATTTTTAAAAATGTAGACTCGCTCCAAGTATGACTTGATAATCGAGAAAAGAGTAAAACGCTCTTGTTCAGCACTAGTTAAAAATACCTCAGTCGCTAAATCCATCTTCTGACTCCATCTTTTGTAATTACAGCTCTACACCCCAGACCCCTGTTTAATATTTCTATCATAATTATATGCTAATTTTTATAAAATACAATATATTTCGTAAAACGTACAGCTAATCTAGTTGAGCTTCAGGCGATAGTAATCCTCTTGATAGTCCGCAAATTGGTACATCACCGAGTAATCGACCTGATATTTATATTCAAAATGAAACTTCAATAAGAGATTTTTCGATGCCTTGTTATCCGGATAAACGCCAGCCCAAAGCTCAGTCAGGTGGAGTTCGTCCCGGGCAAAGTCAATAATTAGCGGCAGTACTTCACTCATGATGTGTTGACCCCAATATGCCTGATCCAACATGAGACCCAACTCCTTGGTCGCCAGTAACCCCGATTCCTGCTCCTCACCCCGATTACTGAGCTCCACAACGCCAATCACTTCATCAGTCTCTTTTAGGACCACAGCGAAGCTCAACGGCCGGGCCATATACTGTGCAATGGCCTGCTTTGCCTGATACTTATCTTTAATATTAGAAAAACCCGCTGTACGCTTGTACACCGGATTTTGCCCCCATTTAAAAATCTGTGTCACGTCAGATTCAACAAATTTACGTAAATATGTTCGTTTGGTTTCTAATTTCACGACCAAATTGTCACTTTCCAATTAACTTGAACAGCCACTTTCCACCATAGAGCATCCCCATGCTGTAAGCTAGAATCGTCCATGGCTTCAGTAAGAGAATAATCCACAGAAAACGTGAAAATTTCATTTTTGTCAGCCCGGCTATCATACAAAGTATATCATCTGGTGCCAAGGGCAGCACAATACATAAGGCAAAAAAGATATCGAATTTCTTCTGATCCTTCGTTCTGGCCTCGTATTTGTTGTAGGTATTCTCCGAGACAATGTGGAGAATGAATGGCTTACCATAGTAACGCGCAAGATAGAAATTGATAATCGAACCAATCACGATACCGACATAATTATAAACAAATCCCCAAATAGGGCCGAAGAACAGCACGCCACCGACCAGACTAATACCACCAGGAATGATTGGAATGACCACCTGAACTATTTGAATAATTACGAAGATAATTGGGCCCAGAATTTGTTTATCAGCTAAATAGCCCCGCATCTTGGCCTGTGACTCAAATATTCCGAGGCGCCACCAATAGATTGTCAACAACACCAGAACCACGAAGCTCACAATGGTTACGATATTGATTATCCTGCGGGATGTTTTCGGGGACATGGACATTTCTTCACCTAGCTTTCGTCTACCATATTACATTATCATAGCTGTATTCAGCACAAATTAGAACTTACATTTTTGTCATCAAAAAAGGCCGAGTCACCTCAGCCTGATATTTAATAGTATTCTGTTAGATTATAGTCCGAATATGCCACGGAAAAGAAATGCGGCACAAACGGCTGCCAAAATCGGGGCAATCACGGGAATCAAAGCATAGTCCCATTGTGAATCACCCTTGTTCTTCAACGGTAGGATGGCGTGTAAAATCCGCGGACCCAAATCACGCGCCGGATTCAATGCCGGACCAGTTGGGCCACCCATCGAGGCCACAAGGGCCATGACTAAGAAACCGAGCCCAATGTGGGCCACCTCAAGATCTGCTTTGCCGTTGAACGCGTTGTGCGTCAGTGCTAACGCACCGAAGAAAAGCACGAAACTACCGAAGAATTCGCTGACGAAGCCGTTGAGCTTACTTCCCGTATTTTCAATAGTTGAGAATGTACCCAAGATAGCAGTCGGATTAGTTGTCTTGTCATAATATGGCTTGTGCATTGCCACAACCACCAATTGGCCGGCCATGGCTCCTAAAAATTCCACGACAATAAACAACAAGGCCTTGCCCCATGCTAGTGAACCTACCGAAGCCATGCCGATGACAAACGCCGGATTGATGTAGTTACCGGAGACAGAGCCTATCATGAGTGCCGGAATCATCACACCCATTCCGTATCCAATGGCGATAATGAGCCATGAGCCGTGGTGCCCCTTTGTGCCTTCCAGTTCAACATTTGCCACGGAGCCGTTCCCCAAAAGCACCATGAATGCTGTCCCAATAAATTCTGCAATAAGTTGTGTTGCTAGTGAATATTCCATCTTCTTCCCCCAAAAAATTGATGTTAGATCAAACATTTACTTTAAGGTAAATGTATGCTCTCACCATGATATCAGAAAAAGCACGATTAGTGATTCTATTTTAAAATTTTCTTGGTAAATTGTTGAATTCTCGGGGAATCACTAGCAAAAAACTCGTCTGGTGTGCCGTCGAAGAGCACCTGACCGTCCTCAAAGAAAATAATGCGGTCGGCAGCTTCTCGGGCGAAGTTCAGGTTATGCGTGACGATGATTTGCGAATTCTGCTTGCTTGCCAGCTCACCAATCACATTTAAAACCTCGTTCTCTAGCTCGGGGTCAAGCGCGCTTGTGGGCTCGTCGAAGAATAAGAATTTGGGGTGCATGGCCATCGCACGGGCAATGGCCACACGCTGTTGTTGTCCGCCTGATAGTTGGGCTGGGTAGCTATCGGCTTTAGCGGCCAAGCCCACCTTGGTTAAGGATTTGCGTGCCTCCTGCTCCACCGTTTTACGATCCCGCTTTTGGACATGTACGGGCCCTTCCATTACGTTCTCTAGTACCGTTAGATGCGGGAAAAGATTGAAATTCTGAAAGACCATCCCAAAGTTTTGCCGGAAACGGTTGAGAAACTTCTTGGGGTATTTTTTCGGGAAGGTGAGCTCCTGTCCGTTGAAACTGATCACGCCTGATGTGGGAATATTCAACAGGTTGAGGGTGCGGAGCAGCGTGCTTTTCCCGGCGCCGCTAGGCCCAACAATTGCCGTAGTTTCCTGTTCTTTGAAGGCGATTGAAAGATCCTCAATCACAGAATGGTTCTGATAGCTTACATTAATGTTCTTCAATTCCAGCATACTATTCCTCCCGTATAAATCGTGATGCATGTTTCTCTAAGTACTGTTGCAAGAACGTCAACAACGTTGAGAGCACCAGGTAGTATAGCGCAACCACGCTGTACATCAATAGTGGCTCAAACGTTCTAGCTGCAATTCTTTGCGATGTCATGAACATTTCGAGCAACGTAATGCTAGATGCTAATGAAGTGTCCTTAACCAGGCTAATTAACGAGTTTGAGAGCGGTGGCAATGCAACACGAAGCGCTTGTGGTGCGATAATCCGCCGCAGCACCATCCACCGGGACATACCGAGACTCGTGGCAGCATCCCATTGGCCCACATCAATGGAGAGGATTGCGGAGCGAATGGCCTCCGATGCATACGCTCCTGTATTGAGCGATAGGGCAATCACCGAGGCAGTCCACGCATCGAGCCGAATACCAACTGATGGGAGACCGAAATAAATAATAAACAGTTGGACTAATAGCGGCGTACCACGAAAGATCCAGACATAGAGTCCGAAGAGTTGCTTAATCACCTTCACGTGCGACAGCCGCACCACAGCCGTCAGGATGGCAATTATTAGGCCGAAGATAAATGCGATAATCGTTAGGGGAATAGTGACCATCACGGCAGATTCTAGTAGCGGTAAGATTGAATCAAAAACGATATTTTTCATATTAATTCTTCGTGATGTCCTTTCCGAAATAGCGCTCAGAGATTTTGATTAATTCACCGTTTGCCCGGAGCTTATTCAACGCTTGGTCCACCTTTTGTTTCAGCGACTGTTGATTACGGTGAATCAAGGCCGCAGTTGGTACACTGTCCGCCGCCTTTTTCACAATCTTCAATGGGGCATTTGGCTTATGTTTGAGGTAATCGTAGAATACGACGTCATCGTTTAAGGTGGCATCGGCGCGCCCCTCAATGATGAGGTCCGCTCCCTTAGTAAACGCATCCGTGTTGACGATTTTCGCTCCATATTTCTCAGCCAGCGCGCCGTAATTGCTGGTTAACGACTGGGCGCTTCTCTTACCCCGCAAGTCATTGAACGACGTGATATTTGAATTGTTTTTGTGCACAATGAGGGAAGCATGCGAGTAACTATACGGTGTCGATAATAAGAACTTCGCCTTCCGCTCGGGTGTGATTCCCACCTGATTAAAGACGATGTCGGTCTTGCCAGCATTAAACGCCGCAATCATGGAATCCCAAGGAGCGTCAATGAACTGTACTTTCATCCCAAGCTCCTTGAAAACGGCTTTGGCCACGTCAACATCAAACCCAACGAGTTGATTATCCTTATTATAGTAAGAGAACGGCTCGTAGGTCCCCTCGGTCCCAATGCGAATCACGTTCGTATCTGTAGTGCTCGCGGTTGAGGCGTTTTCTTGCGTATTCTTCACCCAGGCAAAAACCAGGTAGGCAGTCAGCAAGACTACACCCAAAATTTGTAGAATTCTTTTAAAAATTTTCATAAATCCCCATCCAAGAGTCAAAAAGAAGAAACTCTTTGTCGTAATTTGTATAATAGTAATATATAAGCAATAGTATTCAATTTATAGCTAACTGGTAGTCAAGTCAAATAAATTTCATTGTAGCCAATTCAATTTCTAATCGGTGTTGGTTTCAGTGAAGCAGGAGGAAAACATGAGTAAAAAAGTATTGGTACCCAATTTCATGCCGGAAGCAGCAATTGAGATACTCACTAACAACCACTTTGAGGTCGTTAGGGGTAGGATGGCCAGCACCACATCCTTAATCGAGGAGGCTAAAGGCGTAGACGCCATCATTTTGAACACGACGCCCGTAGACGCCACAGTCTTTGCAGCTCTGCCTACGCTGAAACTGGTCGCACGCTTTGGCGTTGGGTATGACAACATTGACCTGGACGCAGCCACGAAAGCTGGCGTCACCGTCACGAACACGCCAGGTGCAAACGCGACGAGCGTTGCCGAGCTAACTCTCACCTTGATTTTAAACCTACTAACACTCACACCACGCTATAATCAGGCGCTGAAGTCACAGGATAATTCGTTGATCGCAGATGCTCCATTTGGCCTAGAACTGGCGCACAAAACCGTTGGTTTAATCGGTTACGGGCACATTGCCCAGGAAGTCGAGGAGAGACTTCATGCCTTCAATGCCAAAATTCTGATTGCTAACCGAACGAAGCGGGAATTCAAGTATGGTGAATACGTCTCACTAACGAGACTAGTCGCCGAGAGCGATATCATTAGCATCCACGTCCCAGACACACCAGATACCCACCAGCTAGTAAATGCCGACTTGCTCAAACAAATGAAACCGACGGCATATATTGTCAATACTGCACGTGGTGGCGTCATCGACGAATCTGCCTTAGTCAAGGCCCTTCAATCGGGCGAAATAGCGGGTGCCGGCCTTGATGTTTTCGCAACAGAGCCACTTCCACTCGCGAGTCAGCTCCGTGATTTACCAAACACCATCATCACACCGCATATCGGTGCCAGGACCACAGAGGCCGCAATGAACATGGCCACAATGGCCGTGGAGGAGGTCATTCGGGTCCTCAGTGGACGAAAACCAACGGCCCAAGTCAATTAATTTGTGGTAACCTGATAAACAATTCTTTCTGGGTTTGTAATCGCGGGGAGAATCAGCTCACCGACCTCGTGGAATCCGGCCCGAATGATTGTCTTTTGCATGGCGAAATTCCGGGGATGTGTATCAATTCTCAGATCATAGATCCCCCGTTTCTGGGCATTCTCAATGATTGCTTGCAAGAACTTGGTCCCAATACCCTGCCCGGCAAAAGTCGAGCTGACAGCGAACCGGTGCACTATGAGATAGTGTTCATTCTTTTGGAACCGCTCGTCGTCATAGAGCGGATTCTGCACAGCACTAACTGCGGCAGTCGCCACCAAGGTCTTTCCTGAGAAAAAGCCGTAGCTTTGCCCCAGTGCGAAGTCATGCTCTAAATCTGACATGCTCGGGTAAGGGCCCTCCTGCCATTGCGGTATGTTACGTTCCTGTAGAATTGTTTTCGCCTGATTCAGCAATCCTAGTTGCTGCTCCAGCTCGTCTTCATGTACTTTTCTCAATTCAAATCGGCGCGAATTAATCATGCTTATTCTATTCTCCTCCATCATAAAACATGTTTGTATGTTTAATTGTTTTTTAGTCCAGAAGTCACCCGGTAGAGGCTCGTATGGAAATAATTGATTATCTTAAAGCAGTAAACGGTACCAGTGCAAATTATTATACTCTGTGGCCGGTCAAAAAGCCGCGGGCAATTGTCCAAATCATCACCGGGATGTCTGATTATATCGACCGTTACGACCATTTCGCCCACTTCCTGAACCAACAAAACATTCTGGTGATTGGCCATGACCACTTCGGTAAGGGTAAGGCCGTTCTCAAGCGGAATGATCTGGGCAACATTATTCCACAGACACAAATAAGTACACCAACACCTGAAATTGTCACACGCAGTAAAAACGTGAGCCTAGCTTGCCGTCAGTTTTATCCCGAGATCCCCCTGATTATCCTCGGTCGTTCACTCGGCTCCATCGTGGTTACCGAACTACTGCAAGAGGACCATGAGCTCTAACAGGCGGCAATCTTAATTGGAATTATTAACCTTCCCTCTGTGGCAAAGCTATTTGCACCTGCAATCAAGTCATTTCAACCACTTGAGAGTACCAGACTAACCCGCGAATTGAATCAAAAAGCAAACAACGTATTCAACCAGGATTTCCAATCCGGAGAGAAGTTTGGCTGGGTCACAAACAACCCAATGGTTAGAAAGCAGCTAGAACTAGAACCACTGGTGGGCTATGATTACACCCTCGCTAGCTGGCAACTGATTGCACAACTGGCGCTAACCACGACTTCTGACGACTGGTTGGCTGGTTTACCGGCAGATTATCGCCTTCTCATAATGAGTGGCTCACTTGACCCAGCAGGTGGTTATGGTCTACGCTTGTCCAAGTTAACCACTGCAATCAGCACACGTAATCTGCTTAATGTAGAAACCAAATTGTGCTACAGAATGCAGCACGAGCTGCTTTTTGACCGACAGAATGAAGCAGTATTTCAATAGATTTTAAAATTTATCAACAGGAGTATTAGTAATGATTACAGTTAAAAAAGAGCTGGTATTCGATCCAGATAGAAACCTCGCCTTCGACTTGTACCTACCAGAACACGAAAATGGCAAAATATTGGTCTTCTGGCACGGTGGTGGTTGGTTCCGCGGCGATAAATCTAGCGCACAACCAATTGGGGAGATTGCCGCAAATAATGGTTTTAAAGTACTAATTCCCAATTACAGACTGGCACCGAGACATACCTTTCCAAGCGCGCATGAAGACAGTGCCAGGCTCATCAAATGGTTGCTGCAGAGCGATTATTACGCTGCAGAGGATCAAATAGTCCAGATTGGCGCGAGTGTTGGTGGCACCATGGCCCTAGTCCTCTCCATGAAGTACGGCTTCAAGACAGTCACCTGGTCGGCACCACTCAACTTCTCCCGTTGGCTACACGAGCATGAAGACGTGCACGCCGCGGTCGATGCCAAAAACGAGTTAGGTTTAGAAGATCCAACAGATATTCACGCCTCATTCTACAAGTACTTCGTTGAAACATATCTCGGTCCGGAGGCGACAGACATTGAGCGCAATCAGCTAAACGTCGAAGCAACCTACAACGGTAAGATTGGGCCAATCCTGCTCTATAACTCGACCAATGAATTAGTGCCTTTGCAGGATACACTGAATTTCGTCAGCTTACTTGCGCACGATGATTTACCCGTTACACTCCACACCGTGGCCGGTAGTGGCCACGCAATGGACTATAGTGAGAATGTCCTCAGTGCCAGCTTACAATTTTTAGCAGATTAATCAGCATAACGAATTACCACAGCAACATCTAACATCTTAGAGGTTGCTGTTTTTTCCCAATATTGCGCTGTTCAAAGATAACTCAGGCGTTAGGTTTGATACCTATCATTTTTTATGAAACAATGTTATTAGGAATTTTAAATGCATAAATGGCATTTTTTTTGTTGCCATTTCATGTGAACCAATAAGGGAGATGAATTATGAGCTACAACAAGCATAGAAAAGCCGTGCTAAAGGAACTGGAAACGAACCAGACCAGCGGGCTGACGAACGAGCAGGTTAAGTCGCGGCAGGAACAATTTGGGCCGAATACATTCAAGAGTGAGGAGAAGGTGAAGCCGCTCAGCGTCTTTTTGCATACCCTAAGAGAGCCGATTGTCATCGTGCTCTGGATTGCCATCGCGCTCTCCATCGCCAGTGCATTCTATGATATCTACGTAAATCACGACATGGAACACGCGATGAGCGCGGTCTACGAGACTGTGGCGATTCTCGCGATTATCTTAATTAATTCGTTAGTCACTTTCTACCAGACACTCCAAGCGAAGAAATCGCTCGATAGTCTGAAAAAGATGGTCGACCACCATGCGCTCGTCCTTCGTGAGGGCGACTGGTCCCACGTGAACGTGCTAGACCTCGTACCAGGTGATATTGTGAAGTTTAAAATGGGCGACTTCATTGAGGCTGACTTGCGCATTCTCTCAGCCAATGAGCTTTCGTTAAATGAATCACACCTCACCGGTGAGTCCGACCCGATTAATAAAACTACCGCAGCATTACCGGATGAGACCGGTCTGGGAGACCAAACCAACATGGCCTTCTCCGGCTCGACCGTGATGAACGGTAGCGGACTGGGTGTCGTCGTGCAGACAGGAATGGCAACGGAGCTCGGCAAGATTGCAGGCATGCTGCAGGAAACGCCAATTGCCCCAACCCCAATTGAGAAAACCATCAAAAACCTCACGAGAACGTTAATGTATGTGGCGGCGGGCATTGTCGCAGTAGTACTAATCTACGGTATTGCAAAGGAGTACATGAACTACGGTGCCGTGACGATTGAGGCAGTGATGGCAAACATCAGCTCGGCCATTGCCGTGGCCGTGGCCTCAATTCCGGATGCCATGCCGGTGGTCCTCTCAATCGTGTTGACCATTGGTGCCGGCATCATGGCCCGTAACAACGGTCTAATAAAGTCTTTGAATAGCGTGGAAACGCTTGGCGCTACAACATTCATTGCGTCTGATAAGACGGGAACGCTGACCAAGAACGAGATGACCGTGACCAACTTCTTCGCTAACGGCCATACTTTTGAGGTTTCTGGACAAGGTTACGAGCCCCACGGTGAAGTGACCCTGGTCGATGGTGTGGAGGAAGCAGCCGAGTTACTGCCGTTATATGAGAGATTCATCACCTCTGCCCTCCTAAACAACGAGGCCGCTATTCAACAAAGTCCAGACGATGGAGCATACTACCCGCTGGGTAACCCTACCGACGTGTCTTTGGTTGTCTTGGGCGCAAAAATCGGTCAGAACCATGCCGCCTTAATTTCGCAGCCCGCACCGGACTACAACATAATTCGTGTGCTGCCCTTCGACAGCACACGCAAGATGATGAGTATGGTGGTTCAAAAGGACGATGATTTTTACGTGTACACGAAGGGTGCACCCGATGTGCTGTTTCAAAAGGCCAGCGCAGCCCTCATTAAGGATCAGCTCGTTGATTTTGCCGAAGCTGCCACAATTTTCGACGAAAAACTCAATGAATTCGCCGACCAAGCGCTACGGACGATAGCTGTAGCGGAGCGCCAAGTTCCTGAGGATTTAGCGCGCAACGGGAGTGTCGCAGAACTCGAAACCGAATTCACTATCCTGGGACTTGCTGGCATCATTGATCCACCACGACCAGAGGTTAAGGCATCAATTAAGAAACTCCACCGTGCTGGCGTGGCAGTCGTGATGATTACCGGGGACCACGCGGCCACAGCGAATGCCATTGCCCTTCGCCTAGGAATCATCAATGCTAAATCCGCGCCGGCAATTACCGGTGCGGAGCTCAAAGCGATGTCGGATGAGGAATTGCTGCAAAGAGTTGAGCACACGCGGGTCTATGCTCGGGTCACACCAAGAGACAAGCAGCGCATCATTTCGGCCCTCCAGCAAAACAGCGAGGTGGTGGCAATGACCGGTGATGGGGTCAATGATGCACCCGCACTCAAGACCGCCGATATCGGCATTGCGATGGGCATCAACGGGACGGAGGTCACGAAAGATTCCGCAGACCTCATCCTGCTTGATGACAAGTTCACCACCATTGAGAAGTCCGTGGAAGCTGGCCGGCAAATATTCGGCAACATTAGAAACTTCATTAGACAAGAGCTCGTCACAAATGTCAGTGAGGTTCTATCGCTCCTGCTCGTCACGTTCTTCGTTACCAGACCGATCGGTCAGGTATCAGAGCTCACCCCATCCCTGACGGCCGTCATGGTCCTCTGGGTCAACATGATCAGTGATTCACTGCCATCGTTCTCGCTCGGCTTTGATAATGCAGAGAAGGATATCATGCTGCAAAAGCCGCGCAATATGCAAGAACCAATTCTGAACAAACGCATGCTTGAACGCGTGGCATTACGTGGCTTTACCATGGGCCTCATGGTCTTCTTTGCCTTCATCTGGGCGGCGAAAAACGGCTTTTCACCAGCCCAAGCACAGACCACGGCGTTCCTAATGCTCGTCTTTGGGCAACTCTGGCACATCTTTGATGCACGCAGCGAGCGGACAATCTTCGCCCGCAACCCGTTCAGCAACAAGGTGCTTTTATTGACGGTGGCCTTCGCGGGCATCTCTTCAGTACTCGTAACTTACCTACCACTTTTCCACAAAGTCATGGGTACAGCCCAGTTACCAGAGCTGGTCATTCTCGCATTACTTTTCATCTCAGCAATACCAACATTCTTGATTTCCGGTATTAAGGAAATGATTTACCGCCGCCAATGTACCGCTGTCAAGAATAAGCTACAAAACGAAGAGGATTAACTCTCTGAGTAGGTGAGGCTAACTGCCAACCTACTTTTTTTGTGCCCGGAAGTTAACTATTAAAAGCACTTCCATTATGATACAATCAGCTCAAACATGGAGGTATAAAATGGATTATTCGATTGAACTGAGGAATATTGGCAAGATCTTCGATGAGAAGGTTGTGCTACGCAACTTGAGTTTTGCCGTACAACCGGGCAAGATCATTGGCTACATTGGTCCAAATGGTGCCGGCAAGAGTACCACTATCAAGCTCATCATGGGCTTAATCGAGCCCGATACGGGCGAAATCTATATCAATGGTGAGTTGATTCATGCCGGTGACCAGGAATACAAGAAACATATCGGCTATGTCCCCGAGGCATCAGATGTGTTTGAAGTTCTGACCGCGGTCGAGTACATCACCTTCATCGCCGAACTATATGGTATCGACGCGACGGAGGCAGAAATGAAGACGCGCCAATTACTAGATGTGCTCGGCCTAAGCGCGAGCGCTGACAAACGTCTCGCGACATTCTCAAAGGGCATGCGCCAAATCGTGTTGTTGATTGGTGCACTGATCCATAACCCTGACATTATTTTCCTCGATGAACCTCTAAACGGGATCGACGCTAACACTGTCCTAGTAATTGAAGAAATCCTCGGCAAGTTACGAGACGAGGGTAAGACCATCTTCTATTCATCCCACATTATGGACGTCGTTCAGCGTCTTAGTGACCAAATCCTAATGCTAAACAACGGGGCAATTGCCGCGAACGGTACCTACCAGGAGCTAGTGAATAACGATCAGAATGCCTCCCTGCAAAGCCTGTTCAATGATCTCACCGGCTTCCAAGAACACGGCGAAAAAGCTACAGAATTCGTCAACATCGTGACAGGAGGTGCCCCAGATGCGGCAACTGTTTCAGAGGAATAAAGTCATTGAGCCAAAGGCCTACAAGTTACCAGTATTCGTCAAGGTGCTTGACCGTTTTCAATCAATTTTCACCAACAATGGCGTTAATTATCCAGAACTCCGACTAATCATCAAGACGAAATTACTGATGGATACCCGGATTGACTCAAACAGAGGCGATGGCTTTAACAACAAGCAAAAAGATGGGCGCAATAAGTACCTCCAGTCGATCTGGCTGAACTTGTTCATGGGCTTATTCATGACCGTGTTATTATTCATGCCCGTACCCGCGTTCTCCCGTTACGGGCTGATCTTCTTAGCGGGCTTCTTCATGCTTTTAATGTCGCTGCTCCAATCCTTCTCAGGCTTATTGTTAAACCCAAAGGATCGGGAGATTATGGGCACACGGGGCGTCGATGACCGCACGCTAAATATCAGTCGCTTCACCTATATCTCCTACTACGTCCTCCTTACTTTCTTCAGTCTCCTTGGGCCAGCCATCATCGCAAGTATCATTAATGATGGTCCACTGACTGGGCTAGTCTTTTTGGTGATGGCACTGCTCATTGGCCTGACCACCCTCTTCATGGCGATGCTCCTGTACCTCGTAATTCTAAAGACCTTTAGTGGTGAACGTCTAAAGAACATGCTGAACTCACTGCAGATCTTCATGGTCATCCTGACGGTTGCCATCTTCTACATCCCGCAATTCATGAACTACGACAAATTAGATTTTCTACCGAACACGTTCCAATGGTTCTACACCTTCACTTTCCCCGTCTGGTTTGCCGCTCCTGTCACACTCATGACGTTCAACGGCGCTACCGTTAACCTGATTGTCTTGACCGTCCTCTCTTTTGTCCTCACTTGGGTGATGTTCATCCTCTACCGCAATAACTCAGGTAAGTTCGAGCTATATTTAGCTAAACTCAGTTCGAATGAGGGTTCTGTCAACAAAAACGGTTGGTGGTTCAAACTTGCCACCAAGCTTGCCGCTAAAAGTCCCAAGGAACGAACTTATTTCAAACTGGCCTGGCGCATCATGCAAAACGAGCGCGAGTTTAAGTTGAAAACATACCCGATGTTTGGGATGGGCTTCTTGATTATTGCGATCATGGTTGTTAGCTCAACCAGAAGCATCATGGAGAGCATGAAGATCTCACTATTCAGCGCTGCCGGCTTTGACTTCATGCAAGATTACGGTATCTTCTCCTTCCTGAGTTTCTCAACAATCTTCGGGGCACAAATGATTGGCATAATGCTTGATCAAAGTACCCAGGCTAATGGCTTTACCATTCTGAATGCCATCCCAAATTCAGATACCAACTTGTACCGCCGAGCAACACTGAAGGCCGTCATCATGCGTTTCATCCTGCCCATCAGCTTGATGAGCGATGCTGTCGCCATCTTCCTCGTCAAACCAAAGTATTATTTAATGCTACTGGCGGGCCCTGCGCTCAGCATCCTGCTCTTTCTATGTGTCGCTAGCATATTTATGCGCAAGGTGCCATTCAACGAATTACCGACACCAAGTAAGGGTTCAGTCAACAGTGCTAAAGGAGCAATTGCAACCGTCCTGATGATTTGGCTAGCGATGGCACTCGCTGCAGGTGCTTACTTCTGGGTCTGGGGTGGCGTCATCATCGTGATTGCTAGTCTGTTGGTATCATATCTGCTGTTGTACCACGTCAAAACCAAGCAAGAACATTTCTACGTCCAATAGTTAGCGCACCAAAAAAAAGAGTTAACCCGGTAGTGAATTACCAAGGTTAACTCTTTTTTTATTGTGTAAATTCGATTTAATTAGTCTCGTATTTGGTCTCTAATTGGGCCATGAACCAACCGAGGGCGGCGCCCGCCAGCAACATTAAAATGGCAATCAAAACGTAACTCACGGTGTAATGCGCATCAAACGGGATAATCATCACCGTTGAGGCTGCCACCACGCCTAGAATGAAGTGGAACATGCTGGCATATGCCTTGGCAAAAATCAGCGAGATGAGTTTGGCCAAGAGCACGAGGCTCAAAACACCCCCAAGTGCTAGAGGAACCACGACTGCAAGGTCGAAGCTCTTGATGCCATCGGCCATATCCTTATACATGCCCATATAAATCAGGAAGTTGGATGGTGAGAGACCTGGCACAATCACCCCTAGACCAATTAGGAAGCCGCCAAGCACCCAGGTACCAAAATTTTGGGGTACATTACCGATTAGGGATTCACCGAAAATCAGAAAAGTGAGACTGACGACAAAGCTGAGTACCAGTACCCCATAATGACGCTTTGTACGACCCATTTTACCGGCCTGTTGCCACAACGCTGGTAGGGTTCCGACAATTGCCCCGACGAAGAACCAGAGCATCGTGTCCTGATGCTCGCCAAGCGCGAAGCTTACAACATAGGAGAACAGAACCAAGCCAACCAGCCCCCCGAGCCCAACGGGTAACAGAAATAAGAAATTATCCTTGAAATTTCTGCGGACATGGGCCAGAAATTCGATGATGTGCTCGTAAATCCCGAAGACAGCAGCGAGTGCTCCACCACTGACTCCCGGTAGGATGAACCCTGAGCCGACGAAAATTCCCTTCACAAAGCGTAAAATCCAATCAATCATATAAGACTCCTCTACTCGTATAGTAGCAATAGTTTAACATAGCTAAGTGCGAATTGGTAAAGTTGTTATTTGATTTAATAATTTGTTAAACTATCCATATTACACCGTAATTGATTACACGGTCTGAAGAGGAACACATAATGATCAACACTGTTTTATTTGATGTAGACGGCACCCTGCTAGACACAGAGATGGCCAATCTGGGAGCACTACAGCAAATGCTCCTGAAGCACTATCACATTAATAAATCCATTGCCGAACTTGAATTTGCGTTGGGCATCCCCGCCCACAAAATCATGGCAGAATTGCAGATTCCCTTTGCAGAATCGGTCGAGCTATGGGACGCTCAGATGCCAGAATTCCAGCACTTGGTAAAAGTTTTCGACGGGATTAACCACACGATTGATAATCTGCTGCGTGAAAGGCTGGCTCTTGGGGTAGTCACTTCTGAGAATCAAACGGAACTAGAGCGACTCGTCTACCCGTATGGCATTGTGCAGAAGTTTCCCTATGTTGTCACTGCAAGTGATACTACAGAGCATAAACCAAGTCCTGCACCGGTGTTGAAGGCCTTAGAGGCTACTGGCGCCTTTGCGGAAAATACTATCTACATCGGAGATTCAATCTACGACCTACAGAGTGCTAAGGCAGCCGGTGTGAAATTTGGCCTCGCTGGCTGGGGCGCGCACGATCGCGGTCAGTTCGAGAGCGCTGATTACAAGTTCAGTTCACCAGCAGAAATCGAGGCAATTATCTAAAAGACCCGCACGAATTGTGCGGGTCTTTCTGTGCGTAGTTGTAACCTACTCTGAGTTTGTCCACAGGGAATACAATGACGCCTTTATATAATCTACTTATTGAATCGTTCGGTATCCCGCTAGCTAAACATTCAAGTACAATTAAGTTGGCTAAGTCAGTAATAGTTCAGAAAGGAACGACAATGTCCAACTTAATTAGGGATATACCACTTTACTATGCCAAAACAAATTTTTTTGACGATATTTTTATCTGGCTGAAAGAGCATGTCCTCTTGCTCCAAATCGTTCTAATAGCACTTGGTATTCTGACATTCATCGTGATTTTTACCACCATCATCTACATCAGACTACGAGAACACCGCCACCGTAATATTGATTAGTCCGTCTCCTTGGCCTCTCGTACCTGCTTCACGATATCGACGGGTTGGCCGATTCGTCTGAGGTGCGCATACTCAGCTGTGGCGGTGAACACGAGATCACTGGCTGAGTTCACGGCTGTCTCTACCGCATCCTGAATCACACCAATAATGAAGCCAATTCCCACCATCTGCATGGCAATATCATTTGAGATGCCAAATAGACTACATGAGAGTGGGATCAACAGCAATGAACCCCCGGCAATTCCAGACGCACCAGTGGCTGAGATGGCTGTCAGCAAACAAAGAAGAAAGGCCGTGAAGAAATCCACGTGTAGGCCAAGCGTATTTGCGGCAGTCAATGTCATGATTGAAATAGTGATGGCCGCACCACCACTATTAGCAGAACCGCCAAGCGGAATGGAGATTGAATAGGTATTCTTATCTAGCTTCAATCTCCTAGCCAGATCAAGATTAATTGGAATATTGACCGCTGAGCTTCTGGTGAAAAATGCTGGAATGCCACTCTCTTTGAAAGCAAACCAAGTTAGTGGGAACGGATTCTGCCGAACCATCAACCAGGTCATCAACGGATAAATAACGAAGTTAACGAAGAACATCGTGCCCGCTAGTAGCAGAATCAGACGACCGTATGTAGCCATTCCCTTAATTCCAGTAGATGCAACAGAATTAAACACTAAGCCAATAATGCCAAACGGCGCCATCTGAATAATTGACTGGACAACATGTGTCACAGCCTCGGATAAGTCAATCACCGTCTTCTTAGTTGCCTCACCGATGCTACGCAAGCCCAGTCCTAGTAATACTGCCCAGAACAGGATTGACAAATAATTACCTTCCATGAGTGCGGAGACCGGATTGGCGACGGCATTCATCAGCAATTGGTTAATGACTTCACCGATTGCCTTTGGTGCCTTAGGCACACCGGCAACAGCCTCTTTTGGAAAAACCACCGTGATCGGAAAGAGGTACGTCACAAGAACGGCGACCAATGCTGCAACAAATGTGGCTCCCAGATACAAGATAACTATTGAACGCATGTTAGTCTGCGAGCCCTTTTTATGCCGTGCTAAAGCCGCGGTAATGATAAAGAAAACCAGAATTGGTGCGATAGCCTTCAAGGCGTTGATAAACAGGTTACCAATTACGCCGATCCAGGTCCAGGAAGGCAGGGTCAATCCCAATACAAAGCCAATCACGATTCCAATAATGATTCGTTTTATTAGTGAAATTCTAGTATAAGTTGCCCACATAATTCTTCTCCTCTAATGTCTATTTCTGCATTATACATGAAAAACGAACTTTTTAAAAAAAATTTAATCTTAATTGGTGCATAAATCTCCCGTTCATGCAGGTGGTCAATCAACAAGAAAACCAGTATAATTAAGCAGATGATTGCGCTTGCACAGCTATATCCGTAGCACGGAAATTTTTAACTAACGACAAGAAAGAGGTCTATATGACATACAAATCTACCAATCCGTTTACGAACGAAACGTTCAAGACATATGAGAACTCAAGCCCTGAGCAAGTCGAATCCGCCCTCGTGACCGTGGCCAAATTTGCGCCAACCCTAGCACAGATGGCCTTCGCCCGCAGGAGCGAGATTCTCCATCGAATTGCCAAGCTTTTCAAGCAGGAACAGCAACCGATGGCTCAGATGATGACGACTGAGATGGGTAAATTAATTACTGAGTCACTTGCCGAGGTCGAGCTCTGTATCAATATTCTTGATTATTTTGCCGACCACGGTGAGGAATTTATGGCACCAGTCACGTTAGACTCGAGTTTTGGTAAGGCGTATTACCTGAAACAGGCTATCGGACCGATTCTCATGTGTGAACCGTGGAATTTCCCCCTCTACCAAATTATTCGGGTCTTCGCACCGAATTATATGGCTGGTAACCCCATGATTCTGAAACACGCATCAAACGTCCCTGGCTCCGCAAGAATGGCAGCGGATATTATCAAGCGCGGTGGCGCCCCCGAAGGCAGTCTCATCAACCTCTTTGTCAGTTACGACCAGGTCGAGGAGATTATTGCTGATCCACGTATTAAAGCCGTGGCCCTAACCGGATCCGAACGTGGAGGTCGAGCAGTCGCACGGGCCGCAGGTGAGCATTTAAAGAAGTCCACGATGGAACTAGGTGGTAACGACGCGTTCATTATTTTAGACGACGCTGACAAAACAGAGCTGCAGAAGATTGTCGCAAATGCACGTCTGTCAAATGCCGGTCAAGTATGCACCAGTTCCAAACGTTTTATCGTCCTAGACAGCTACTTTGATGAGTTCATCGAACTGCTCACTAAAGAATTTAAAGCGGTGAAGATGGGTAACCCACTGGATCCTAAGACAACACTCGCACCATTATCCTCTGCTGCCGCTAAAGAAAAAATTCAGGTGCAAGTTGACCGCGCAGTCGCTAATGGCGCTAAGATAATCTACGGTAATGAACCAGTTGACCTTCCCGGACAATTCTTCATGCCCACCATCCTGTCTGATATTACACCGGACAATCCGATTTTCGACGAGGAATTATTCGGTCCCGTGGCGCAAGTCTACCGCGTTCATTCAGAACAAGAGGCCATTGCGTTAGCTAATAATTCCTCATATGGTCTTGGTAGCACGGTCTTCTCAGCTAACCCAGCACGCGCCGAGGCTGTGGCTGCCCAAATAGAGGCCGGTATGACATTCATCAATAGCGCATGGACAAGCTTACCAGAGTTACCGTTTGGTGGCATTAAGAATTCCGGTTACGGTCGTGAACTGAGTGAACTAGGCCAATTGGCATTCGTCAACGAACACCTCATCACCAATCACCTGGACCACTAATCTCGCGCAAAAGAAAAAGACGATGCGGCTGCATCGTCTTATTTTTTCATCTTAGCTAATGCTGCTTGAATTGTTCTGCCAGAAGCAGTTTTACTTGTTGCAGTGTCAGTCACAATAAAAATTTGTGTATCTGTATTCAATCTAAGTTGATATCTCATTGTTAGAACCTCCGTTCAAAAAATCGGACGGCCTTATAGTAGCGAATTTGTTCATTATAAGGCCATTTTGTGGTAATGTCAAAGAAAAGGATTTTTTTAGGAGTAATGATAATGAGCAAATTTGACGAACCCTTAACATTTAAATCCGGTGTGACTGTTACCAACCGGCTATTCCAGGCACCACTAACGAACGTCCAAAGCATGCACGATGGCCAAGTGACACTTGATGAGATGGCTTTCTATAGGGCGCGTGCTAAAGGCCTAGGCGCAGTTATTGTCTCCGCCTCAAACGTCACAGAATTAGGTAAGGGCTGGAACGGTGAGCTAAGCATCGCCGATGATAAATACATCCCGAACCTAAAAAAATTGGCAGAAACGATTCATGATGCAGGAGCCAAGGCCTTCATCCAGATTTTCCATGCTGGACGGCTTACCCATGAGGACACAATTCACACCCAGCCGATTGCCCCAAGTGTCGTACTGGCACATCGGCCAGGATCGGAACTACCACGAGCGATGACGGAAAACGAGATCGAAACCACCATCGCCGCTTTTGGCGCAGCAACCAGACGGGCAATTGAAGCTGGCTTTGATGGTGTCGAAATCCACGGTGCCAATGGCTATCTGGTTCAAGAATTCTTCTCACAACATGCTAACCGCAGAACCGATGCCTGGGGAGGTGATCGTGCACAACGTTTCCGCTTCCTAAATGAAGTTTTGCAGTCCGTCTTTGCCGCACGCAGCAAGTATGCGGACCGGCCATTCGTCATCGGCTACCGGTTCTCCCCGGAGGAATTTGGTCACGGGGGCATTGCCTTGCAGGATACCCTCTGGCTCCTCGATCAACTCCAGCAATTCGACCTAGATTACGTGCACATGTCGCTTGATGATTTCCAAAAGGTGTCACATAATCCAAATTTCCGGGAACACTCCATTCTGAAATACATTCACGACCATATTGATGGGCGCTTCCCATTGATTGGTGTCGGTGGTGTCCGGACTCGCGCCGATGTATTAGGCGTATTGGAAAATGCCGAAATTGTTGGAATTGGCCAACAGCTCATCATGCAACCAGACTGGCCCGTTCTGCTAGAAGAAGGGCGTGATGATCAATTTGACTTACGCCCACTCACGGTGGCAGTTGAGGACGCTCCAATTACCCGCACATTCTACGGGTATCTAATCAAGCGTTTTATCAGACTAAAGAAGCTACCAAAGCCTGAAAAATAACCAATAAAAAATGGTGTTACCAACGTTAAAATTGGCAACACCATTTTGATTATTAGTCATCGACTCAATTTCATTTCTTGTTATTTAGAGCCGTAACCACCGATGTGATCAATGAGGAGACTAGCAGCAAGTAGCTGGAAATGCCGAAACCAACGGTCATGCTGAGGACATCCGCTAGTTTAGCGCTGAACATGGAGACCAGCTTGCCCTCCTCCACCGTGTTCATGATGTAGATTAGGCTGGCCATTACGACAATCAAAACGACGCTCTCTAACGCGGAAAGGATAAACGCCCAGAGCCGTGACCGTCGTTTCTTAGAGAGGGTAAGTAGAATAATCATGATTGGCGCTCCAATGACGATTGTCAGGAACCCGTAGCTGAGAATTCCGGCGTTCAACCCTATTTGGGCAATCGTCAAAGACGTCTGGTAGATTGATGACTTGCTCTCAATCCCTACTAACACATAAGCAGAGGCAAACGGGCCATAGAAGACGAGTACTAGGGTGATTGCAGCCAGAAATAGCACGAGTAGATTGAGATTCAACCCACCGACGCGCCTGTCAATCTTCTGTCTTTCAGGCGAGGGATTCTCTGGTGCAGCTACCCGTTCTTCAATTCCCGCGCCGACTCGTTGACCTAAAAAGTCGACTTGTGTCGAGAGCCGCCGGTTGAGCTTACTCTCCTTCTCTTCCGGCTGGGTCTGTGCCATGATGTAAATTAGAATCATACCAGCGATGAGCGCTGCCCAGCCCAACGTCCTAGAGGCACTCATCAGCAGAATAATCACCAGACCAACAACTAGAATGATCATGCCATTTGTACTAATCCAGTCGGTCACCTTATCGAGTGGCTTCCGCTTCTTCGGAGTAGTTGGCCGATTAAGCGATTGCCTATTATTTTCGTTGTAGTTAGCCATTTTGTTCCTCCTACTACCTAGTTCAGATTATAACATTTTTCAGAGGGATACTCGCACGAACAAAATCGTGTTAGAATTAAATTACATCGAAAAGGACAGGGAAATCGTGAGTATGAAAAAGATTAGCACAATGAGTATTATTGCTCTAGTTACAGCGATGCTTGGTGCCTGTCAAAATGACGCAGCTGTAACTAAGGCACCAGCCGCGGCTGATAAAACAACCAAAAAAGTCACTAAGGTTAAGAAAGCAAAGCCAGTCGACTACACAACCTTGACTAAGCGTGAGCAATCATACATTAACCAGCTAAAAATAACCGCCATTGGTGATTCAGTCATGGAAGGTAGTGCGTACAAGTACAAGAAAGTCTTTTCGCAAATGAACCTGAACACGAGCGTCAGTCGTCAGATTTACGAATTAGCAGACATCGAGCGCTCAATGATTGACCAAGGACAGATGGCGGACACATTACTAATCGGCCTGGGGACAAACGGGACATATACACCTGAGCAAATGGCACAGATCATGCAGGTTGCCGGCACTAAACGCACGGTGTTCTGGATTAATGTCCACACGCCGGACAGCCCGTGGGAAGAGGAAGTTAATGCTGCACTCGCTAAATCCGCGAAGAAGTATCAGAATCTGACCATAATTGATTGGGCAGCATATTCGAAGGACCACAACGATTGGTTCGTCGCCGATCACACTCATCCAACAACGGACGGAATTAACAGCCTGGTCACTTTCGTAGCGAAGAACATCGCGCTCAAGAATCTTTAGCCTTAAACTGAGCGCACAATAAAACCGGTTATCCTGCAGGATAACCGGCTTTTTTTAATCGACTAATTTACCAACAACAGGTAACTTAGCTAGAACTGATTTCTTATGAGGTGCCTTAACAATAACGTCCGAGAGATCTTGACCGGCGGTATTACCGTGGTGCTTGCCGCCCGCCCAAGCTTCGACGTTAGTCATATCATAAACGGTTCCATCGATTGCAACATAGGCGGGTTGGCCACCCTCACCTGTGTATTTAGCTAGCTCTGATCTTGTAAATTCTCTATCTGCCATTGAACCAACTCCTTTATTATTTAAGTTACCCCAAGTATAACGCTGTCATCAGCAAAAGTCTGTTTTGAAGACTCAAAAATCTAGGCGATAATTACTTCTTCCATCACAACGGGTTCTATCGGCTTGTCAAAGGCATCGCGCTCTAGCTTGCTAATCTTTTCCACCACGTCCATGCCCGAAATCACCTGGCCAAACACGGTATGTTTATGATCAAGCCAAGGAGTACCACCCTTTTCATATGCAGCGATAATCTCAGTTGGGTAACCTGCAGGTGCCAGTTGCTTCAACATCCTCTTTGGCACGTTGGTGTTTGAAACAATGAAAAATTGGCTGCCGTTCGTATTCGGACCCGCATTAGCCATCGAAAGCGCGCCGTTCAAGTTAAAGAGCTGGTCAGAGAATTCATCGGCAAAGCTCTCGCCGTAGATGCTCTCACCACCGGCGCCAGTCCCAGTCGGGTCGCCACCCTGAATCATGAAGTCTGGAATCACCCGGTGGAAGGTTACACCGTTGTAGTAGCCCTTCTTCGCTAACTCAACAAAATTTTGCACTGTCTTCTTAGCCTCGGCCGCGAATAATTGGATGATGATCTCCCCTTGGTTAGTCTTGATTGTGGCCTTAGGGCCGGTAACGTGTTCTAAATCTAGTTGTGGAAAAGTCATGTTTACTCCTTTTATCTCTTTAATTAATTTTTATATGTTACTAACTGATTGTAACGAAGAAACGTTAAAATACAAATAATTATTCTTTTTGCTATAAATAGGCTTGTTTGGTAGCTGTTTCTAATCAAACTTAGTAGAAATATGTAAATAAGCGCATTCAAATTAGTTTCATAATTAAAGAACGCTTTTTATTGTTATATTTATCACATATTTTGTTATTAAATGGACCAAATTGAGTTAAGATAAACCTAGTTATGGAAGCTCATACATTTTTTTGTGGCCAACAACCTTTCATGACGAGACACAAATCAATTCTTAGAGGAATTTAATCAATGCTTAGAAAACAACAAGAAATCAATCTGCTCTTAAGTCAGATTCATACAATCGCGCTCCAGGGAAAGAACAACACAGACAATCAGGCCGACTTCGCACGCTACAAGAAGATTAGTGATATTGTGAAGAAACTGATTGATAAAACGTCAACGCGAAAGCCCTGCAAGAGACGGGAATCACGACGGAAGCGGCAAGAGTCGTTGCCATAAAGGATATTAGTAAACATGCTTACAAGCCCGTCAACCTGGAGCAGGCCTACAAGATTTTCATGCAATGCAATATTGTCAAGGAGCCAGAATCATATAGCGATCCCGTCAGAGAAATCAAATTCTTCGACTTCCAGGACGCCATCAAGTTGAAACTTTCACCAACTGAAACACTTCCAGAGGATGTGGAAATGGCCTTCTCCGTCAAGGACGAAGCTAACTAGTCACCCATCTTCGACTAGATTTGCATAAATACAATAGCTGGACCATACTGGTAGTAGATACCAATTTGGTCCATTTTTTTATTTCTAGGAAAAGGAGAACAAGCAATGATTATTGGCGTACCAAAAGAAATTAAGAATCACGAGGAACGAGTTGGCTTAATGCCAAGTGGTGTCCAACAATTCACTACAGCAGGCCACCAGGTTCTAGTCGAACACAATGCCGGTGTGGCTGCTGGATTTAACGACCAAGAATACGCAACCGCTGGCGCAGAACTAGTCGACGCTGCAAAAGCCTGGTCTGCCGACATGGTAATCAAGGTGAAGGAACCATTAGCAGAAGAATACCAGTATTTCCGTCCCGGATTGATTCTCTACACGTACCTACACTTGGCCGCAAACAAGGAGTTAACAGACACTCTCCTTGCTGCAAAGGTCACAGCTATCGGCTACGAGACCATGGTGGGGCCAAACGGCGACCTGCCACTACTTGTACCAATGAGTCAAATTGCCGGCCGGATGGCAGTTCAAGCAGGTGCCCACTTCCTGGAATCAAACAATGGGGGTAAGGGAATTCTCTTAGCTGGCGTCCCCGGGGTTCGGCCAGGTAACGTCGTGATCATTGGTGGTGGTGTTGTGGGAGTAAACGCTGCCAAAATCGCTGTTGGACTGGGCGCAAATGTCACGATCCTCGACCGAAGCGCCCACCGTTTAGCAGAATTAGAGCAGATTTTTGCCGGTAGAATTAACACATTATTGAGCAACAGTCACACGATTGCCCAAAGCGTACAAACGGCTGATCTCGTAATTGGTGCTGTGCTGATTCCCGGTGCTGCCGCCCCTAAACTGGTCACGAAAGAGATGATTGAGAGCATGGAACCGGGTTCCGTGGTCGTCGATATTCCAATTGATCAAGGGGGAATTTTCGCCACCACGACCCACGCAACAACACACGATGCTCCAACATTCGTCAGCCATGGAGTCATCCACTACGCAGTCGCGAACATCCCGGGGGCAGTACCGAAGACCGCTACAGAAGCTCTCTCAAGTGCGACAACGCCTTATGGCTTAGACATTGCCAACCTTGGCTTGAGTAAAGCGTTAGTCAATCCGACAATTGCCACTGGCTTGAATACGTACAACGGCCAGCTGACCGAACAGGCAGTCGCAGACAGCCTCCAGCTCCCATTTATACCATACGCAACACAAAACTAAATATTTAGTTTTACTTTTGTAAATTATCGTGCTATAATACATGAAAATAACATTAGATAAAACGATGAAGAAGACGAGTAAGATAGTCACACTACCAGTGAGTTGGGCTGAGTGGAAACCAACGAGTCACTGACTATTCGAAAAACACTTCCCAGTTTCTAACCGAAATTCAGTAGGCTTAGACGTGTCCGTGACGTTAAAGGCGGCGAGTATGCTTGTACTCGGTAGAGGTGGTCTAGCAATAGTCAAACTGGGTGGTACCGCGAAGTCTTTCGTCCCTGTATTGGGGATGAAGGGCTTTTTTATTCCCCAAAAACAGACTAATAAAAACTACCACAAAGGAGTAACACAGATGCAATTAATTATCCCTGACCATTACGATCCTAAATTAGATGTGCTAGAAACTCAGGAAGCAATCCGTTATATTCGAGAAACCTTCCAGGATGAGTTTGGTAAGGAGCTCCACCTGTCCCGGTTATCGGCGCCAATGTACGTCGACCACGACTCGGGTTTAAACGACAACCTTAGTGGGGTTGAACAACCCGTCTCATTCCAGATGAAGGAATTGCCAGGTGAAACCATCGAAATCGTCCATTCGCTCGCGAAGTGGAAGCGTCTCGCACTCCATAAGTACGGCTTCAAGATGCACCAAGGTTTATACACCAACATGAATGCCATCAGAAAGGACGACGAAATCGACAACTTCCACTCCATCTACGTCGATCAGTGGGATTGGGAGAAGATCATTCGTGAAGATGAGCGCAACATTGACACCTTGAAGAAGACCGTCCGCAAAATTTTCAAGGTCATCAAGCACATGGAACACGAGGTCTGGTATAAGTACCCAGAGGCGGTCCATCACCTCCCGGATAAAATTCACTTCTGCACAACTCAAGAACTAGCAGACAGGTGGCCGGATTATACGCCAAAGGAACGAGAAGACGCCATTACAAAGGAGAACGGGGCCGTCTTTCTCATGCAAATTGGTGGCGCATTAGCCAATGAACCGAAGCATGACGATCGCGCACCCGACTACGATGACTGGCAATTAAACGGCGATATTCTCTTCTGGTATGAACCCTTAGCAAGAAGTATTGAAATCTCCAGTATGGGTATTCGGGTGGACGAACAGGCCCTGTTACGCCAGCTAGAAATAGCACACGCCACTGACCGCTTGGATCTGCCCTACCACCAGATGATTATGAACCACGAGCTTCCCTACACCATCGGTGGTGGAATCGGACAATCACGCCTTTGCATGTTATTATTAGGTAAGGCACACGTTGGTGAGGTCCAGGCAAGTGTCTGGCCGGAAGAGATGCTCAAAAAGTGCGCTGCTAATAACATCAATATTCTGTAGTATTTTGAACTTTAATGCTAGGAGAATGACAATGGCCCATCCTAAATTATTCGAAATGTCCTTTACTCAGATTTATGAGATGTACGTCCAAAAAGTCGAACGTAAGGATAAATCAAAAGCTGAACTCGATCAAGTTCTCAGTTGGCTGACCGGTTATGACGAGCACAAGTTGGACGACCTTGTGGCCTCAGATATTATGCTCGGAGACTTCGTTGACCAGGCGAAGTTTAACGAGAATGCCACGTTGATTACGGGCATGATTTGTGGTGTCCGCGTCGAAGAAATCACAGAACCCCGCATGCAGAAAATCCGGTACATGGACAAATTAGTCGATGAGTTAGCACGCGGCAAGAAAATGACGAGTATCCTGCGACAATAATCATAGAACACCAGCGATTATCCCCATTTAACTCATTGACGATCGTTTGTAAATTGATCGCTTTTAGCCTGAGCTTCAATCAGGGCCAAAAGTTGATCAATTTTTTTATTTTGTTGTTCGAGTTTTTTCTCAAGTTTCTTAATTCTTCGTTCAGCCTGTAGGTTGGTCTGGTAGTCGTTCTGAGCGGCTTCGTGGTCCCGTTTGGCCGCCCGGTTCTGGCTCATCATGATGATTGGTGCCTGGATAGCTGCTAAACAGCTCAGGAACAGGTTGAGGAGAATGAAGGGGTACGGATCGAACTTCACACCAAAGAGGTGGGTCACATTGAGGGCCATCCAAATGACCAATACGGCGAGAAAAATCCCGATAAATCCCCATGAGCCACCAAATTTAGCGATTGCATCCGCCACCCGTTCACCTACCGTGGTCGTCTCACCATTACGTTGCGTGTTATTTTGCGTTGTCTCTGGCAAACTTGTGCGTTTCAAATAGAATTTTTTCATCATTGCATCCCCTTGCCTAATTTTAAGGCTATTATACCCAACTCAAGCCTGAATCGTGGCCATTTACACTCCTAAACACGTATTTTTGTTGCCAAAAAAAATCAGCTAAATTAATTTAGCTGATTCCAATAATTCTGCATATTTACCTAATTTGCTATCAAACTTTATTGCTGATTTGCAGCAGCGATTGTTTTATTTACCGCATCCTTCTCACGTTCAACGAGTTGGACACGATTCTCGATCACTTTGGTATCCATCACAATCTCCCGGGTTAAACCTGGCATGTTAATCTTTGGCTCAAAGAACTCCTTGAACTCGTTTAAGCGTGCACGTGTCCGGAAAATCCGTGAAATGTAGGTGACATATGAGGTAAAGGACATGTCACCACCAACTGTCTGAACGAGCCAGTCCCAGTTATTTCTGAACCAGTCCCAGGCCAGCTGTTCGCCGTGATGATTGCTCAACACACCGGCGAAAAGACTCCGTAAGTCTTGTGGCTTAATGGTATCGGGGTCCTTAAATAAGTCGACTAGCTGTTGCAACAAGTCCTCATCGTTAGCCTTAGTCAATGACATCCTAAGAGCTGCCTTGTAACTAGCATCTGCTGCGTTCCGATAAAAGTTAACCAACTTATCAAATAATTGTTGATTACCGGCGTTTTCCATCTGGTTTGAGAGGACTAACAAGCGTACATCTGCAGGTAGCTTGGCTAGATCAGCTTCGTGTGCCTCAAACAATTCTTTAGCTGCTCCCAGTGCCTTTTCATTGCGTCCATACAGTGCTGCATCTGCAATCTTCACACGGACACTTTGATCATCAACTGTGTCCGTCTCTTTAGGCAAGAGTCCTAACCGTTCGAATTGAGCACTGCTCAAAGCCTTGGTGTAAGCTTTTAAAGCGTCCTCCTCTGCAGATTCAGGCACAACAAACTTCCGTAGGTTAGCGATGAGCGTGTAGAGGGCATCAACAACCATTGCAGACTCTTCAGCTTTGAACCTTGGTAACACTGTAACGATGTCCGCATAAGACATTTGTCCTGCCTCTGCCAATAGGCGGAAGTCTTGCAACAACTGCAACTTAGTGCGGTCGTCTTGTTCGGTGACTGTCTCCATGATGTCAGACAAGAGCTCAGGACTGTACTTCACGATGAAGTGCGAATCATTTCCCACGTTAACTCGGAATGGCACCCCATTCTCGGCACGCAGTTGCTCATAATCACCTACGACCACCTTTTGCTCTTTGAAAATCTTTGGTGCAGCGGCGTAGTTCGCATTCAATGGAATCTGCCAAATCCGCCCAAGATCTTTGCCTTCACCAACGAAGAATTGTTGCTGTGTCAGAGTTAATTGACCAGCAACCACGCTCGCCTCAACCACTGGATAACCAGGTTGTTCGAGCCAAGTATTCATGATTTCACTAACATTTAGACCGGAGGCCTGCCCGAGCGCATCCCAGAGGTCCTTTCCTCGAGCGTTATTGTACTGATGGTCAATGAAGTATTGGCGCAAGCCTTTTCTTAGTGCCTCATCGCCAACTAATGCACGAGCCATGACGAGCATCCGTGAGCCTTTTGCATAGACAATCGCCCCGTCAAAAATCGAGTCGATTTCAGCAGGATCCTCTACTTCGACGTGCACTGATTGGACGCCATCAGTCGCATCACGTTGCAACGCTAAAGGTACCTCTGCAACTTGGTAAAGATCCCAAATTTTCCAATCAGGCTGCAAAGCATCTGTAGCTACGTACTCCATCATGTTAGCGAAGCTCTCATTTAACCAGAGATCATCCCACCATTTCATCGTTACAAGATCGCCGAACCATTGGTGTGCTAACTCGTGGGCAATCACAGTAGCCACGTATTCCTTCACGTCCAGACTGGTATTGTCAGGATCGACCAATAATGCTGCCTCACGGTAGGTAACGAGGCCCCAGTTCTCCATCGCACCAGCACTGAAGTCAGGCAGGGCAAGCTGCCAGGAGTGGGGAAGTGGATATGGTGTCTGATAGAAGTCTTCGTAGAATTCAATTGAGCGTTTAGCAATATCTAAGGCGAAGTCAAGGCTCTTTGCTGGGTGTGCCTTTGTCGCGAAAACCCCAATTTTCACGCCACTTTTTGTCTCGGTCTGCTTACTTTGCATATCCCCAAAGGCAAAGGCAACTAGGTACGTCGACATTTTGACGGTGGTATCGAAGTAGTGCACACCATCTTCGACCTTCACCTCGGGCATGTTGCTGATGGTTGTCTCACCGGGCACCTCATCATACTTGATTGCTAGGTCGAAGGTAGCCTTAGCCTCAGGCTCATCAACGCCTGGGAATGCCTGACGAGCAGATGTGGTCTCGAATTGGGTACCGATTAACTGCTTCTTCTCACCATTCACAGTGTAATATGAAGGATAAATACCCATCATCGTGTCTGTCAATTTGGCAGAGTAGTCGACGGTCACAGACGTCGTACCCGCTTCTGGTAAATCAATCCAGAATAGTTCCGCATCGTCGTCCACTTCGAAATTAACTGGTTGATCAGCCACTTTTACCTGGTCAATTGTCAAATACTTTTGGTGTAATGCAATTCTCGTTTGCGTTGCATTACCCGTTACGGTTGTCTTACCCGTAATTGTTTTGTTTGCCCGATTAACATCAATGTAAAGTTGATAGTTAGTTGGCTGAAAATACTCGTATAAGTGTGTTGAAGCCGTCATAATATCCTCCTGTGGAAATTTAAGAATAATCCCATTATACGCTTAATTTGAGCTTTAGACAGCAAAAAAAATGAAGATTCCTCCTCATTTACTGCAGCAGCACTCAATCGCTTTCACGTCAATCAAATTACATATTGAGGAAGTAACCCGCCTCAACCATCAACTGCACGAAGCCAGGCACAGTCTCCGTCCTGTTCCAATCACGCTGGAATTCACAGAGCAGCTGAGCGAGCGAAACCGGCTCTAACCATTCCGGGGTGCCAGCCGTAATCGCAATGTGACTTAACCAACTGTCCTTCGTCGCACCATGCCAATGTTTGACGCCGTCATGGGTCACCACCACGTCTCCAGCCTTGATCTTTTGGGCAGGTTGGCCTGCTTCTTGATACCAGCCCTCACCAGCGGTTACCAACAATATTTGGAAACCATCGTGATGGATGTGCCAATTATTCCTAGTCCCCGGCTCAAAAGTCACGTTGCCTACGCCGACATTAACGTTCGGGTCAGCCACCAATGTCTTCAGGTAACTTTGACCTACAAAAAATTGTGCATATGCGTTATTTTCCTCCCCAATTGGGAAGATGCCATTGGTTACTGCAGCTTTATTATCTGTCATTTCGTTCGTCTCCTTTAACCAAATATCAATAAACATGATACTCGCTCAAGTGGACTTGAGGTAAAATTAAAAATTTCATTTATTTATCTCGGACAAAAACGATTTTGGTGGGCGTGGACAAATCTGCCCGATATTCGTACTCGGGATGCCAGAAGTTGCGCACATCCTGGATATCCGTGACATGCTGCTCCGCAAGATAACGCACCATCATCCCTCGTGCCATCTTAGCGTGTGTCGCCTTAACCTGCAGTCGACCAGAGACACTAGTGTAGAACAGAACGTCGATCAGGCGATCAGTGGGCTTCAGAAAGGGCCTAATTGCCTTAGTATATTCAAGTGAGGCTAGATTTAACACGGGCTCTCGGTCGAATTCAAGCGCCTGGTATATTTTAGAACCCCAAAAGTCATACAGATTCCGACTTCCGGCAACTGCCAGTTTAGAATCAAGTGATAGTCGATAAGAAACGACGCCATCGAATGGCCGCAATACGCCATAGAAGCCCGATAAGATGCGCAAGTTCTGGTCGACGTACTCGAGTGCATCCTTGGTGAATAAATCCGGTGCCATATACTGATACTGGATACCGACGTAGCTAGTAAGCGCCGGCGTGACGTGTTCTGTCAGTTTCATCTCCTGTAGCCAGGCGAAGTTCGGGCGGGCAAGGCGGTCGCTGCAGTGCCACATTTCTTTTGCCGCGGCATAATCGAGTGCCTTCATCGCAGCCAAAATCTCCTGGGCTTCGGCGAGAAATTGCGGTTGCCGTCTCGCTCGAAAGCTCTCGCTTTGGTTCGTCATTTTCTTGGCTGGTGCAACAATAATTTTCATGGTCAAACAATCCTTTTACTGATTTAATGGAAGTTGATAACGATTACAAAATAATTAGCTGTAGATGGAGTGAAACAAATGAAATTAGAACATATCGCAATTTGGGTCAATGATTTGGAGACAATGAAACAATTTTATGAGCACTATTTCAATACACTAGCGAGTGCCCGCTACGAGAACGTAAAGACCGGCTTCTCGTCGTATTTCCTCAAATTTGCGACGGGCGGTCGCATAGAACTCTCACACAAGGACAACATCAATAAACGGGCCCCAGATGTCCTAGGCTACGCACACATCGCTATCTCACTGGGTGAGAAGCAGCGAGTCGATACGCTTGCTGCACAATTTGTAAACGACGGCTTTAACCTACTTAGTGGTCCACGAACGACGGGCGACGGGTATTACGAGGCTGTGATTGAGGACCCAGAGGGCAACCTAATAGAATTGACGGTGTAACTGATGATTAGAGCAATTGCGACAGACATGGACGGGACATTTCTAAATTCCGCCAAGAATTATGACCGGGAACAATTCGACAGGGTCTACGCCAAAATGTGCCAACAGGACATTAAATTCATTGTCGCCAGCGGGAATCAATATGAACAACTCAAAGCTTTTTTCCCCGGCAAGGCGGACGAGATTGCCTTTGTGTCGGATAACGGTTCCCAAATATTCGAACACGACCAACTGGTCAACGCCACAACAATTCCCAGACCAGTTGTCACGCATATTTTAGCAGACGTCTTTAAATTGGAGAGTCTTAAACACGTGACGCTTAGTGGCTTGCGGTCAGCCTACATCCTCGAAAGTGCAACACCAGCTGGTCGACAAAATGCACGCCAATATTACTACACGCTGAAGGAAGTCTCTGACTTTCCAACCGTCGACGACGATATCAGCAAAATCAATCTGTTGGTGGATGATGCCGTTAAGGATTCGGTTACTGCGACCATCAACGAGCGTTTTCCCACCGCTGCTAGCATGTACTGTGGCCGGTCGGTTAGACCAGTTAAATCCTGCTCGTTCAAACGCTCAATATACTCTTCCGTATTCTTATTTAAGTAATTAGCAGGATCAACGACGTAGCCGTTGTCTGCGTTAACCGACTGAATATTTGTTATCAAAGCTAGGACCAACAACAGTCCGAACACTAGCCCAACAAACCACGTGTGCTTGTTCAGCGCAAAATTTTTCTTATTCACAATAATTTACCCCATTATTCTATTCAATAATAACACAAGCACTTTTTTGACCAAAAAAACGCTCACGGGGCATTAGCGTTTAAGCATAGTTAGCTGGCCTTAATCAGCTAACTCAATTTAGAGGAGATAAATCGAATCTATTCTGAATTTCTTGGAGGAGAATTCATGAAAAAGATAAAAGTTTAAAATATATTGCTTGCCACCACATGTAGCGTTATTATATTAGGAGTTGACCATATTTTGTATAAGAACACTTTAGATAGAAGGAATGTGATGACCGTCATAGCTTTAAGTGGCCCAATCGGTGCCGGCAAATCAACCCTAACCAAAATACTTGCTGCAGATTTAGGCAGTCAGGCCTTTTACGAAAGTGTCGAAGACAATCCGGTGCTGCCCCTGTTCTACGCAGATCCGGCCAAATACGCCTTTCTATTACAGATTTATTTCCTAAACACACGCTTTCGGAACATCAAAGACGCGCTAGTTGCCGACAATAACGTGCTCGACCGGTCCATCTATGAGGATGAACTATTCTTTCAGATGAACGCGGACATGGGTCGGGCAAACCAGACCGAGGTAGACATCTACCGCGACCTACTGCACAACATGATGGAGGAATTGAAAACATTGCCGAAGAAGGCGCCTGATTTATTGGTCCACATCGACGTCTCCTACGACACGATGCTTAAGCGGATTACAAAGCGCGGACGCAGTTTCGAACAACTCAGTTATGATCCCACTCTCGAGACGTACTACAAGACCCTACTCGAATACTATGGTCCTTGGTATGAGAACTACAATTATTCACCTAAGATTCGAATTGATGGTGACAAGTATGATTTCGTCGAAAGCAAAGAGGATCAAACGGCGGTCATCACTCAGATCGAGGATAAATTGCACGAACTCGGACAACTATGAGTGAATGATGTAAGCATTAATTTAACGGCGGCAAGCACACATGAGGTGGTGCCGTTTTTTATTAACCGAGTATGTTATCAATTGTTAAAAACGCGCAGTACTTTTCTTGGAGGAAAAATAATTATGAAACTAAAATGGCTCTGGCAGACACTTGCTGCCATCGTTTTCATTATCCTGGTTGCGGCAGGTTCGTACCTGGCCTACGCCTACATCACGTATTACCGCTTACCTGACAATGAAAGCCTAGGGGTTAAACATAATCGGGAGAATACTGTCCAAGTTGGGCGCACCTATCACGCACAGTCGTGGAACGTTGGCTACGGCTCTTATCCACCGAGCTACTCATTCTTCATGGATGGTGGTAAGTATGCAAAGGCCTACGACAAGGCAACTGTAACCAGGCTAACCAGAGGGATTGTGAAGACCTCAAAGTCTGCAAAGGCAGACTTCTACTTCTACCAGGAGGTCGACCAAGACGGTGATCGCTCACGTCACGTCGATCAGGTTAAGCGCATCACCAACGCTTTTGCGCACACACACAGTGGTGTTTACGGACAGAACTACGATTCACCCTACCTCTTCTACCCTTTCAATGACCCCATTGGCAAGGCCAAGTCAGGTCTCATCACGTTAGCAGCTACCAGAATTGGCAAAGCTACACGCTACTCTCTACCAATCGAGACCAACTTCAATAAGTTCATCGATCTCGACCGCGCCTTTACGGTGTCTAAGCTCCCAACCGATAATGGCAAGCAGTTCGAGCTCGTCAACATTCATCTCTCGGCCTTTACGAAGGACCACAGCATTCAAGAGGCCCAGTTTGCGAAGCTCTTCAAGTACATCAACCAGGCCTATCGGGCCGGTAACTACGTGGTTGTCGCCGGAGACTACAACCACCGTTTGCTCCAAAACGCACCAGAAATCTTCCACACGACAAGTAAGGTCCAAACCTGGACCCATCTCTTCCCATTTAACAAGTTACCTGCAGGATTCTATGTACCAAGAATGGAGCTAGCTGCAGCCAAAACACCGTCTGTCCGAGCACTGGATCAGCCGTATCAAAAAGGCGAGTCATTCGTGACCCTAGTCGACGGCTTCATCCTTTCACCAAACGTTGAGGCGCAAGAAATCCATGTTGTTGATGCCGGGTTCGTCAACTCAGACCATAATCCCGTACGCTTAACCTTTAAACTGAAAAAATAGAGTAGCAACATAAACTTGCATGATATGGCAGACTAAAAGAACGTGGCGATTGGCCACGTTCTTTTTGCTTATCCTGATCAATAAAATATTCTGATTAGTTGGCGTAAATTGTCTGCAACGCCCGAATATCGACATCCTGCAGGCCAGTCTTACCCTGATCAATCGGGTACATCACCGAATTGCGATTGGTCGAGTGCGCCAGACCGAGGACATGGCCTAGTTCGTGAATCGCCACGGACAACCTAACGGCGTTTGTTCCCGCAAGATTGAGTCGCGCACTACCCCGGTTCACGACGTAAGACGTCCAACCCGTATATTTAATAATGTTTGGTCCGCCACGCCCCAGCTCGCTGAGACCGTTTTGGTTAGCAGCCTCCTCATTGGTATAAATACCAAAGGTAATCTTGTTTTCGGTATCCGCTGGGGTACCTGACTTAAGCTCTACCAAACCTGTCTCATTGTAGATTACCACCGCTTCTTCGAAAACATTGCGGACGCTCGCTGGCGCATTATCCTCGAAGACATAATAATAGACATTACTCAACTTGGTCTCGGCCACAATCGACTCGACGGGCGTCACCGCATCATCTTCAGTTGTGCCAACTGGTGCCGTATTAGTCGAATCAGCTGTCTGGTCTTTTTGGCTAGTCACCTGGGCAATTTTTTGTTCCACTAAGGGCCAGAAATTGACGCGGAGATAATCATAATTTCTGTAGACAAACAAGCCACCAATGACTAACAGCGTGAGCCAGAACATTCTCATAAATCGGCGCATCTGCTCACTCCTTTTTTAAATGATCAACTAAACATGCTTATATTACTCAGTTTACACTCAGTTGACCAGTAATCCGTCCAGCCAGGAGCCAAATTTAAGAAAAAGCCAAAAAATGATTAGCGCCGATATTGCTCGTGCACCGCGACATCAAACTTGATTTGGCGCGCATCCTTGCGTTGCATCGCTATGACAGGCTTTCCCGTCAAAAGACTGTAGAGTCCGGCAATCGGCTCATTACCCGGTGTAACGTCTAGGTCCACGCCAAGAATATCGGCTGCCAATTGTGACAACGCCGTATTTTCAAAAAAACCACCGCTTGCAGTTGTCTTCTCCTTAACCGCCACCAGCTCGGTCAATAAACGAATATTCAGGAGTACTCCCTCTACGATAGCCCGCAGCATGTCGGCTCTCGTCGTTGTGACCCAAAGATGCGTAAATTGGGCGGTTAGCGTGGCATCCCAGTAGGGAGCCCGCTCACCATTTAGAAACGGTAGGAAAAGCACCCCATTTGCTCCGATGGGGGATTCCGTCAGACTTTGACTAAGTTCTTGGTAGAAATCCTGCGCCGTTCCTTCACCCGGCGAAAAGATTTGCTTCGCCCAGTCCAAGACGACGCCACCATTATTAGTTGGTGCCCCAATAACGTAGCACTTTGGTCTGAGATAGTAGCAGAAGTTCTGTTTATGCGAGTCGAGGACAATCTCTTGGCTCACGCGGCGCACAGCGGCACTCGTGCCAATGGTCAGACTATTGCCGTTACCACTTTGGCTCAGTCCAGCGGCGGCGGCCAGCACTCCGTCACTAGCGCCGGGATAAACCGCCACGCTCTTAGCAAGACCAAAGGCGCTCACGACCGATTGTTTGAGCTTTAACGGCGTCTGCCAGTCAACCAACTCGGCCAAGTTTTGCGTGCCGATGTCCAGATCAGCGAGAATATCGGCATCCCAGCGTAATTCATGAATGTTAAACAAGCCCGTCGCATTTGCTGTCGGGTAATCGAGCACGTCCTTGCCAGTGAGAAATTCGAGCAAGAGTTCCTTCAGACCGAGCCACTTCGTCTCTGACGAATACCTTGTTGGCATCTGGCGTTTAAAGTATTTAATTTTGGCGAACGGGGTCATTGGGTAAATCGGGGTCCCGGTCTTCTGATAGAAAATCTTTGAGAGCTCTGATTGCCGGAAATCTGCCATTACCCCTGCCGCCTGCCGGTCGGACCAGATAAATATCTGGTCATTCTGCTCACTTGCCGGATCAACCGGCCAGGTGCTGTGCATCGCAGTCGACAAGGCAATTGTTTGAATCTTCGTCCGTTCTTCGACCGGAATGCCTAACAACAACTCTGTCAGTTGCTGCAGAATCTCTGTCGCAGACTGGTAGCGCGCACCATGAGCACCACTATAGGTGGTCAGTGCGCTGGTATTTTGGTAAGTCACCTGCCCGTGGTCGATGATTGCAACCTTCAGCCTCGTTGTGCCCAGGTCAATTCCTAAGAAAGTATCTTGCATTAATAATTTACCCCACAAAAAAAGTATTCAATTCTGGTTAGACCAGTTTGAATACTTCTATCGTATACTTTTTCACCTGAATTTGTGCGTAATTTTTCTACCAGAATCACTGCGCCAGCAAAAAGTCTCGGACGACGGGCCATACCTGAGCCAGATAGCCCTTCGCATGTTGTGTCCCCGCTAGCCAGATGGTGCTGACAGGAACATGCATCTGAGCCAGTCGCGCCGCAAGCTGTAGTACACCACTCGTGGGTACAAATTCGTTGAGCGAATTGACCAACAACATGGAACCAGTACCTTCATTCACCCGGTGATAGGCCGTGGCAGCCTCCGCGAGTTCCAGATTCTGATTCAGATAATTCATGATAAACCACTTGTAAAAAGCGTCATCTGCGCCCGCCTGATTAATCGTCGCACTCGCCGCGTTAGTGAAGTCCTGGGTTGTGTCCGGCTGGGCTACGACGTTCTTGTGTTCCTGCAGCCACCCATCAATGTCCAAAATACCGGAAAGCGAGACCGCGGCAAACCCGTACTTGATTGCCAGCTCAACCGCCATGTTGCCAACCGCGGAGCCGCCGATGACTTTAATAATATTTATTGTAAATCGCTGGCGTACCCAGGCGACCACCTGATCCATGTCCGTCAACGGTGCAGGGTAAAACCTCCGCGGTCCTCTCCTACGGTTTAATATATGAGAAGCCGTCTTGTTGTAGCACCGCGATATCTAAAACGCCGGCAGATACGACCTCAATCTGATCCTGCTCGTGCGTGTTAGCGTAGCGTACCATGTTGCCCAGGTTACTGAGTAACTCCGGTACCTTACCCATGTCATCTGCGTGCAATACAATCTTGGTTTTCATCTGCGTTCCTTTCGTCACCAGCTATCTAGTAGCACATCAATGTAGCTCTAGAATTAGTATAGTATTTCCACGAGCAAAATTCTAAAATATCGCCCTATTGCGGCAGAATCCCGTGAAGCAACCACTTAGTTCGTAAATCAAAGTCAGCGAGTAACTCTGATTTAGTCCAGTGATTACTTGTGTAATCAAACAGGGCATCAGTTACGAGGCTCATCATTAGGTACAAGAAACTGATTGCCTCATTTTGATCCTCAATGTTAATCTGATTTTGCTGGAGCAGGTGTAAGAAATGCTGTACGAGCTCCTCGTTCTGGGCGGATAATGTTCGCTTGAACAACACGGAATTACCCCCATTTAAGAGAACAATAATCAAGCGCTGCTCACGCGAACCTGGCGCGTAATCGGCCACATGTGCGAGGTAGTTGCGGCTACCCAAGAAGAAATCCCCGGTTGTCGTAATTTCTCGCATAATCGCCTTGTGCACGAAGTTCGTTGCTATTCTGGTGACATAATTAATAGCATCACCTAAATCAATGAAGTACTTATAGAATGCCGCTCGGGAAAAGTCGACGCGATCGATAATCTGTTTCACGGTCACCCGACTAGGGTCCTCTTCACTCAATAGTTCAATCAAGACTCGTTCGATCTGGTTACGCCTTTCCTCCGGCAAATTCAAAAACGTCGCTTTTGGCATCTGACTACTCCACTACCTGATAATCGCTGATCTGCTTCTCAACTAACAATCCATCCTCCATGGCAAGCACACGATCTGCGTACGCCACCATTCTTGGGTCGTGTGTGACCATGATAGTGGCTTTATTCTTCTCATGCGCCTCTTTAGCCAGCAACTTCACCACATCATACGCGTGATTCGTATCCAGTGCAGCCGTGGGCTCATCCGCGAGAATCACAGCGGGATCATTATACAAAGCTTTGGCGATTGCCACGCGCTGGCGTTCACCACCAGAAAGATCACGCGGCAGCTTATCCTTCAGCTCGTAGATATCTAGGGAGGTCAATAAATCTTTAAACCGCGTCGTCTGAAACTTCCTGTGTTCCACCTGGTCGATGAACTTAAACTGATCTGCGACCGTGAGAAAGGGAATGAGATTAGTCCCCTGGAGAATGAAGCCTATCTTGCGTAAGCGCAGCTGCGCCCGCTTCTTCTCGTTTAGGTTACTGAAATCAGCAGTTCCAATATGAATTGAGCCAGCCGTCGGCGTCTGCAACCCGCCAGCAATGGTGAGAAAAGTAGATTTACCTGAACCAGACGGCCCAATCACGGCCACAAATTCTCCGGCGTCAATGGCGAAATCAATTCCTTTTAAGGCAGTGATCTCGGTATGTCCACTTCCAAACTTCTTCACAACATGCTCCATTACTAAACTTTGTGTCATGCCTTAACCCCCAATTGATTCTACTGGATCTGCTTTCAGCACGGTTGGCAGCGAGAAGATGCTCCCAAGCGTTGCCACGACAATTAACAAGAGACCGTTCATCACCCACTTCAGGTAGTCAGCCTTAAACGGCATCGCCTCTGGTGTGAATTTGCCCAATACCAATGCCAAAATAAAGGCTACGCCCACACCGAGCAAGCCCATCACCAGGCTTTGGGCGAAGATGGATTTGCTAATCACGCTCGCGGGAATCCCTTGAGCCTTCAGGATACCAAACAGATTCTTCTTCTGGAGGGTCAAAACGTACATGAAGATTGCGACAATTCCAGCGGAGATGATAATCAAGACGTAGACCATCGCGTTTAGAGTAATCTGTTCCGGTTTCTCACCCGGAATGTTCTCAATAAATGTTGTGTTGCTGAATTTCTCCAGTGGCACGGTCTTCGTGTCGTTTAGCGCCACATCTTTCAATGATTTATCCTTAACCGCAAACATGTTGACCATGATTTGTGATTCATCTGCGGCCTTGGTCCCATACTTCAATTCCTGGTAGGTCGTCAAGTTGGTGTAACCCACGGTCTGGAGCAGGTAGGTGGTAGCCTTGAAAATCCCGGTCACCTTGAGCTTGTGCTTCAGATTGCCCACCTTAATCTGGTCACCAACGGCGAGTTGAAACTTATCCGCCATATTCTGGGAAATCATGATTGTGTAGTCCTCATCGAAACTCTTACCCTCTAGCAGCTTGGGTAAGATAAAGCTGTCCTTTTCAGTACCGAAAACCGTGATGTTATTCTGTTCCTCGCCCTGCTTCAGGGCCCCGGAATAGATGCCCATCGGCGCGACTTTTTCAGCCGTGACATTCTCCTGCTCGCGTGCAGCCAGGTTGGACGCGTTCACCGTCTTGTTAGCGTTCTTGTTGAGCACCATCCCAGTCGCATGCCAATCGAGGACTACTTGCTTATTGCCAGAACTCAAGCCACTCGCTAGGCCGCTAATCACAAACACGACGAGCGCAATCAGCCCGATGATGCTCGTGAGTAGGAGGTAGCGCAGCTTCTGATCCTTCATCTCTTTCAATGCTAAGAACATAATTATTCTTCTTTCGTTGACTATTTTTACCCAAGTAACACTTTGTCACTTAAACACAAAACCAGCATACTCCTCTGGTGACAAAATGTCACCAAAAATATAAAAAAATTCTCCGTACATGGAAATGCGGGCACAGAAGCCGATTATTACACCGCCATTGTGGCAACCAAATGACCAAGAAAAACAAATGTCAAGCCAAGCAGATATGAGCCACCCATGTAGGCTAAAGCCACCTTGGTCCGGCCGGCGAGCGTCAGGTTGACTAGCTCGGAATTAAACGAGGAGAACGTAGTCAACCCTCCTAACAGACCGACCGCCAAGATTCGATAATTAACAGTATTGGGTAGGAATAACCCGGCTAAAATCCCAATAAAAAAGCTGCCGACGATGTTGATGAACATCGTCGCAATAAACGCATTACGCTGCGAAACGTGTTTACGGAAGAAGACGGTAAAGTTACGGCGCACTAGTGCACCGACGCCAGCTGCCGCCCCAACCAACAAGACTAGGCTCATCAATTAGTCTCCTACTCTTTTTTTATTTATGCCAATTCGCGTACCAAGGAAAGTCAGTGAAATTCCACCGAAAATGGTCAACAGCAGGTAGATTACGGCCTGCAAATTAGCACCACGCAACACTAACAAGTAGGTGTCGAGGCTCATACTTGAGAATGTCGTCAACGCGCCAAAGAAGCCCACCCCTACAGCCTCCTTCAACTTCACCTGCAGTGGTGCACTCGTCTGCAGCCGTTCGTTCCAGATAGGCAAGCAAAACGTACCAAGTAAGTTGACGAGTAAAGTGGCCACGGGAACCCCCAGGACATGGACATGCAGTGATAGCCAGAAACGCAGAATCCCGCCAATTGCGGCGAACAGAAAAATCAATATTTGTAGCATCACTACCTGCCCACTTCCGCTTCATATTCGCTGGCTTCTTCACGCCACCGTTGCTGCTCTTCTGGCGTAATTGTTCTTAGGACACGGGCCGGATTACCCACGGCAATCACGTGATCGGGGATATCCTTTGTCACAACTGCGCCTGCACCAATTACGACATCACTGCCAATTGTTACGCCGGGCAGGATTGTCACGTTGCCACCAATCCAGACATCGTTGCCGACCACGATTGGTTTTGCGTATTCATAAAATTCGTTGCGCGTTTTCGCATCCACCGGGTGACCGGCGGTGAGAAAATTCACGCGTGGACCCACCATCACGTTATCGCCAATCGTGATGGTGCTTTTGTCTAAGAAAATAGCGTCGAAATTACAATAGAAGTGATCACCAATCGTGATGTTATGCCCGTACTCCACCATTAATGGTGGCTGAATAAACATATCTTGACCACTATGCTCAATTAACTGGCGCTCTGCCGCAACAATCTGTTCAACCTGCTCTAGCGGCAGTTGATTAATTTGCTGGGCTAGTGCCCGACCACGGCGTGAACGATTCTTAGCCGAGAGTTGGTGCGACTTAAATAATTTCCCCGCGTAAAGGCGTTCGTCATCAGTTTCATTTGTCATTTTACATCATCCTACTATCCGTTAATAATCTCAGCGATTGGCTTGGCAGTTTGTTTAACATACTTTTCCGTGCCGTCCTGCACCGCCTTGCCGTAATAACCCACCTTATAATCAAGCACGTGCATCGTCTGTTGCAACCGGTTCATCTTCTCCTGCATCTGTGCTCTTAGGTGCACAAACATTTCTCGCCGGTTATAGAGCGTCTCATCACCCTCACTAACCCACTGCATAAACTGCTTGATATCCTTAATCGCCATGCCGGAATCCTTTAGGCACTCAATTATTTGTAGTGCATCAATATTCTCAGCTGTAAAAACGCGTTGACCGGACTCATTCTTTTGTAAATTGGGGATTAGTCCCTCCTGATCATAGTAGCGAATCGTTGGGACAGTAAGCCTAAACTGCGCTGCAACCTCACCAATTAATAAATTTTTTGCCATTATATTCCTCTTTCCCTTGACCTAAAGTCAGCTTTAGGATGTAACATGAGAACAATCATATAGCAGAAAAGAGGAAATTTCAATGAGTATTAAAGATAAAGTTGTTGTAATTACTGGTGCATCATCAGGTATCGGTGAGGCTACCGCTAAGAAGCTGACATCTGCTGGTGCAAAGGTTGTGCTTGGTGCACGCCGGATTGAGAAGTTAGAAAAAATTGTTGCTGACATCAAGAATGCGGGTGGTGAAGCTGTTGCCCTGGCCACGGACGTGACCAAACGGGATGACAACGATGCGTTGGTTAAGCTCGCTTTAGAACGCTTTGGCCGTCTGGACGTCACTTTCCTGAACGCCGGCCTGATGCCTAACTCACCGTTATCAGCGCTCCATGTTGACGAATGGAATAAGATGATTGACGTCAACTTACGTGGCGTCCTGTATGGTATTGCGAGTGTACTTCCGACCTTCACAGAACAAAAACACGGTCAAGTGATTGCCACATCTTCCGTGGCCGGTTTGAAGGCCTACACTAATGGTGCTGTCTATGGTGCCACAAAGTGGGCGGTGCGCGACCTCATGGAGGTATTGCGGATGGAATCTGCTGAGGAAAAGACCCACATTCGGACATCCGTCATTTATCCTGCAGCCATCCAATCAGAACTTGTAGACCACATCACGGACAGTGGCATGGCTACTGGCATTCGCGCCCTTTATGACGAGTATGAAATTAGTCCAGAACGCATTGCGGATGTAGTGGCATTTGCCATCGACGCACCTGAAGATACGACCATCAACGAATTCACGGTTGGTCCAAGTCGCCAGAGCTGGTAGACAAAAACAAAGCCTCCCTTGACATTAATAGTCAAGCAGAGGCTTTGTTTGATAAAAAATCGTGGTTTAATATTGAAACTTATTGCTTGGTTTGTTTTGCTTTACGCTTAAGTTTGGGCAGCGGTACTTTCTGGGCCATGTTACCCACATTCTGCTTGGTTGCTTGGACGGTGTTGTGGACTCTTGCCGCTTGTTGTGCCTTTCGTTGCTGCTTCTTCAACACAGCTTGTTGGACCAATTCTCGGCTCTTAGTTTGGACCACTTCATCCATGAAATAGAGCTTCACGAAGCTCCCTGGTGCAACCTTTTTGTTGGCTTTGGGCTGAGTCTCTAGGACCATCATCGTGGCTTGCTCCGCTAATGCCGCCTTTGGTTGGACTAAGACGCGTGCGTATTTGAAGCCTAGTTGGGCCAAAATCGCTTCAGCATCGTCAAGCCCCACATCCTTCAGATCCGGCACTCGAATATCACCACTATGCTGATCAACATACTTATTCAATAGTTCGAGTGACTTATCGGCAATATCGGTCACACCGAGGCTTTGAATTAGCGTACTACCAATGTTTTTTCCAATTTTTCTGACTAGACCAGTCTTCTTATTCACCATCAGATTACCTCATAATTCAGCTAAAAACTAACGATACAATTAAACACTTAAACCGTTAAAAGGTTAATATAGTTCAGCAACCTTCGCCTGCATTACCTCGTGGTTCAGCCATTCATCAAGATTCGTATCTGCACGATCCACCACACCTCTAGCCGAGACCTCGATAATATGGTTCGCTACTGTCTGAATGAATTGGTGGTCATGGGAGGTGAAGATAATCGCGCCACCAAAGCCGATCAGGCCATCATTCAATGACGTGATTGATTCCAAATCGAGGTGATTCGTCGGATCGTCCATCAACAGGGTATTGGCCTTTTGGAGCATCATCTTGGCGAGGATGACCCGGACCTTTTCACCACCGGATAACACAGCGATTTTCTTCTCAATATCATCCCCAGAGAAGAGCATTTTACCTAAGAAACCACGCAAAAACGTGTTGTCATCGAAGCCCTTCTCGGCAAATTGCCGGAGCCAATCGAGGATGTTCAACTGGTCATCGTTGAACGCCGAATTAGTATCCTTTGGCAGGTACGAGCGAATGCTGGTTACACCCCACGTCACAGTGCCCGTGTCCGGTGCAAGCTCCCCTGCTAGAATTTGCATCATTGTCGTCGATGCCAAATCACTCCGCGACATGATCGCGGCCTTCTCATTTGGGCCAACGCTGAAGCTAATGTTATCTAGTACCTTGACGCCCTCAATCGTCTTCGAAACATTCTCCACTCGCAATAAATCGTTACCTAGTTCTCGTTCGAAATCAAATTTCACAAACGGATATTTGCGCGAGGAGGGCTGAATATCATCCAATGTAATCTTGCTCAACTGCTTCTTGCGTGAAGTTGCTTGCTTTGATTTAGAGGCATTGGCAGAGAAACGGGCGATGAACTCCTGGAGCTCCTTAATTTGTTCTTCCTTCTTCGCATTCTGTTGCCCAGCCAGCTTAGATGCAAGGCGGCTAGATTCCAACCAGAAGTCATAATTACCAACGAACATCTTGATTTTGCCAAAGTCCACATCACACATGTTGGTACAAACTTGGTTTAAGAAATGGCGGTCATGGGAAACCACAATGACGATATTGGGATAGTCGGCGAGGAAATTCTCTAGCCAAACTTCTGTCTGCATATCAAGCCCATTGGTCGGCTCATCGAGAAGCAGAATATCCGGCTTACCAAATAGTGCCTGCCCAAGCAGGACCTTCACCTTCTGGGGTTCCGATAGTTCGCCCATCTTCTGGTGGTGCATGCTTTCGGAAATTCCCAGTTCATTCAACAACTGGGTCGCCTCCACCTCTGCATTCCAGCCGTCGAGTTCGGCGAAGCGATTCTCGAGCTCCGCCGCCTTGATGCCATCCTCCTCAGAGAAATCCGGTTTAGCATACAATGCATCCTTTAGGAGCATTACATCGTGTAGTTCTTTGTGCCCCTGAATTACGGTATCCAAAACATCGAAGTCGTCGAATAAGAAATGATCTTGCACGAGGCTCGACATCCGTGAATTACTATCAATTGCAATCACACCACTTGTTGGCTGCAATTTACCTTCCAGCAAACGCAGAAAAGTCGATTTACCCGCACCGTTTGCGCCAATCACGCCATAGCAGTTACCGGGCGTAAACTTCAGGTTAACGTCTTCATATAACTTATGGCCATCAAGGATGAGGCCCATTTCACTTACTGTAATCAATATTTTATCCTTTTCCCACTAAACACAATAATTGTCGGTATATTGCATTAAGTATAGCAGATTACATGCTTTTAAAATAGGACTAGCAGACCGCGAAATCTTGGGCAACGAACAAAAAGAACCTGGCCACAGTGACGGGCAGGCTCTATTAACTTTAGGTGGTTACAGAACTCATCGCATCAAGTACCTGCACACTGAGCGTCTGCTCACAATCAACGAAACACTCCTTAAAGTGCTCGACTGCGATCACGAACTTCTCGTCTAGTTGATTTGCCAGGGCGAACTCCCTTAAAGCGGCTAAAAGTTCGAGCCCTTGCTGCTGGTAGCGGCACTCCTCGATTGGGTTCTCGAGAGCCACCTCTGTATTCTTACGTCGAGCCCTACTCAATTTTTGAACCAACTTACTATCTGGAATCGGTTCTTGCTGAACAAAGTACAATGCCAACAACTGAATTAACCTGATCTGCATGCTCGTTAAGCCCGCAATCTTGAACGGATTTAAGTCAAAGAAACGCAGTTCCAAGTGTGAGATTCCATCTGTCAGAATCGACCTTAGGGCCTTACCCTTTTGCCCCTTTAACCGCACACCCTCGTAGTATTGGCCAGGCTGCATCAATTCACCAGTAGTGACGGCCCATTCAATCCGGGTCACGTAGTTTGCGGCACTACTGTAATCACCAATAATACTTGTTGGGAAACCGTATGGGCTGTTGCGAATACTACGTACCGGCTGCTGGAGACCTGGACCATCGAAGTACGAGGCATCGACCGTCGGCGTCGCACCAAACAAGTATGTGAATAACCAATGATGAAGCATAAACTGCTGGGCAAGGTGGATATAGAGCTCATTTGAATCTGTAAACGAAGTACTGTTAACAAGCTGGTCGACTACGTCAGCTGAAAAGCTTAAGTTAAGATGTACTCCGGTATTGGCAACTCGGCGCACATCGTACAGTTGACCAATCCGCTTACGATACCAAAGGCTAGCATCTGGTTTGGCGGAAATTTCCGATTCGGAGATATGGGGTGGTAATTCGGGAGGACAACTGAAGGACCATAACCTCTCACCAGGTCGTAACTGCTGATCGAGCTCAGTCATGACCTCAGTAATTAGTGCTACGTTGTCCTCTGCAACAACAGCCGGTGGGAAGACAACTTCGAGCTGGGCTGTAAGGAATTCTCGCTCAATGTATTCCGCAATATCCTGACTTAAGTGCTGGGGAAATGACTTCAGGCTTAACTTATTCTGTTGGTCAACGCGTAACTTTTCGACCTCTACGCCGACATTCACATGGGCGGTCGCAATCTCTTGAATTGATTTCTCTAACCTCGTCATCAATACCATAGCTGATACCTCATTTCAAATAAACTATTCCGATAATTCCATCATAGTTTATAATAATTAGATTATTCAAACTATAAGCATCTATAACGAGATTATTTAAAATAGCAATTAATTCAGACTATTACTTAGTGAGGCAAACGAATTTATTCTGGGCCAACCAGGTGATGATTTTACACCCAAAGTATAAGCCGATTGAGGAATTGTACCTAGCAAACTTACTCGCCAACAAAAAAAGCCTTCATTAAGAAGGCTTTTCATTAAATCATCTGGAGCGGAATTTCAGCAGTTGGCGCGGGAAACTGGCCATCGATTGCCTTAGATCCGGCTCCAAGGTTTATGATAGCAGCAAATGAGCATGAGAAAGAAGAAACAACTATGGCAACACAGAAAACTTTAATTGTCTATTATTCACGGACTGGCAACACCCGGGCGGTGGCCGAATTGATTCAAGCAAAGATTGGGGGTGACCTCGTGCAACTAAAAACTACAGCAGCGAGGCCCAAGAATTATCGCGCAGAAGTCGAATTGAATCAGGAAGAGCAAGAAAATAATGTTTTACCAGAATTGGAGACCAAAATCCCAAATTTTGCCAATCACAACAGAATTTTCATTGGGACGCCCACCTGGAACATGGCGCTCCCTCAAGCCGTCGTGTCATTCTTGAAGGAGCATGACTTTGCCGATAAAACAGTCATCCCGTTTAACACGAATGGTGGCTACGGTGCAGGGTCCGTTTTCACTCAAATTAAAAGAGAAGCTAAAGGTGCGGCAGTGTTGCGGGGCTACTCTGTCAAAGGTGGCGAAGAAATTAGCGGCCGTCTGCTGGTGATTAAGGGCAACAAGAAGGTGGCAGTGGCTCAAGAAGTTGATCACTGGTTGTCCGCTATTAACGTCAAATAAGGTGCTAAGGAATAACAATTAACATGCTCGACCACAATTCTTGGCATTGCAATGAACAAGCCCAGAAAAACTTCCGGTAATAAGCAGTGACCCAAAACGTCAGATATTTCTAAAAAATGACCTGATTCTGGTATCAATCCTGAGTCAGGTCTTTTTGTCTGCAATATAACCTTCTGAATCCATCACCTTACGTAGTAATATATTATTAATGGTGATAAAATCAACGCATAATCAATTGAAGTGAGTGTAGCTAGGATTTAAAAGGAGCTAACTATATTATGTCAGATATGATTCAGATACATCAATTTGCGCTTAAATGGTTGGCCAGATTTCGTGACCGCACCAACGAATATACAGAATTTGTTGATCATTACTTTGCTGATGACTGTGATAAACTCGGTTTTAAAATGGATAGTGGTAAATCGTTTAAGAGCGTTTATGGCAATGCAATTTCCGATCCTACTACTTTTGCCAAAATAATAGCCAACGTCACAGATATTGATTTGCTGGGTTCGGTAATTTATTCGCGTTGGCGTTACTTTAACCACTGGGCACTTGAGCCTGAGAAGATCATCGAACCTGCTAATCGTGAATGGTTCATAATTGTGCTTGAACGCCTTGCACTACTTACTAAAGTAACTGTAGAAAATAACATATTCCAAGGAGTACCACAAAAAATCCAGATTACTTCAAACTACAGCAGTTGGAATTCATCCTCTGACTTCAATCTGGCGGCCACCCAACAGCTTACAGTTAGTGATATTGGTATGGTAGTTTTCACAGAATTTTATTTAGATACTGATATACCGAATTCAACTCAGAGCAGCGATTTCAAAATCGAAAAAAATCAAGCGCACAAGTTATTGACTGTATTTTCCAATTATTTTAAACAAAAACACCATGAGTTGCTTGCAACTGACGTTGGTACCTGGGACGTTGAGTTGACTAATACCGAGGGCATCGTTTATGAGTACCACGGTAGTTTTCTGGACAACTTAGCAACCGAAGGAATTAATTTGTCGAATCTGACGCGAGAAGTTATTGGTCGCAGAGATTTGTACGTTTTAGACGGCAATTTCGAACCTGATCTAATCACCAGAATTACGTTGAAATATCACAAAGTGTCCCAGATACTAGCCGACAACACTTCTGGTCAAGCTCTTTGGTCACTTAAGCCTTGTGAACGGTTTGAAAAAGTGGTTGTAGATAGAGCAGCAGAAACCATTACTCATACTCAGAAAATCGACACTACCGTTAATATTTCGCATAAATACCAGATTAAAGACGGCGTCTCAAATTTACTTGATAGTTTAAAAGTAACAAGGCCATTTTCTAACGACCAGTCCAGCTCAAAATACTTAATTGATCCAGATACCGAGTCCGAAGACTATATAATTGTGGTGAATTATAAATACCAGGAGCCATTCGTGATTAAAGGAAATTATACTAAAGATGGTTGGCCTGGCGGCTTGCTTGATTTCCTATCTGCCATCAGACAACTAATTAACTCGTATAGTTCAGGCAATCTACTCTCCTCTCCCCTGGCCCAGGAAATAAAGAAGATTCCGCATGATTATATTTTGCTGAGCGTCAGCTTCTTCAATAGTGATCAAACCTATTACTATCTCACGGATGACGACAGCATCGAAGTAAATGATCGTGTTATCGTGCCGGTTGGCGACGACCACCATGAAGTCCCCGTGAAGGTCGTCAATAAAGAATACTACGATAGAGAAGATATGCCTATCTCACTGCAGGATGTTAAGTATATTGTCAGGAAATATGATGACCCAAAGATTGATTCATAATATTGAGAATATTTTGGACGCTATGCATCATAAAACAATATAACTTGGTGACTAATTACATAGTGTACGCCCAAAATATCCCCTTCTATCCTTTTAGACAAAATAAAAAACCCTCTCATGAAGTGAACTTCAATTATTGGGGTTTACTTCAACTTAATACGCAGGTTTTAAATTGACACAAAATCAATTTTGAGTATAAAAATAAGCTTCACCATTAGGTGAGGCCTATTTGTAGTTATTACTTAGTAGATAATTTTTTGAGCGCTTTTAAAATACTCTCATCATTCATTACGGCAGTTTTGGCTTCAGAAATAGATACGCCAATATTTTTTGTGGTTTTTATAGATGAACCAAATTTATTTGATTTTTCAATTTTTATATCCATTACTCTTACCGCCTTTCTTTCTTGACAAGTATACAGACAGCTTGATCAAATTTCAATCTATTAGTTTTCGTTTTAACATTTTTATATATACGTCAGCGGCTCTATCAAAATCATAAAATGTATACTTTTGATAAAATCTATAAATTCCTTCTTCGTTCAATTCATTTACTGAAATTTTTATAGACACGTCTTCATACAAGTCGGTGAAGTGAACTCCAAAGTTTTTCGCACCCTCCCCATCGTAATAATTTGAGTGTCCTAAAATCATACTTGCTGTGAAATCGCCATGAACATGTATTTCTTTAGAACTTTCGATTCCATAAACATCTTGAAGCGTGTTTGTGTAATTGAAATTAAGTACTATATCAGCGGTATCTAACACATTTTTGACATTAGAATCTATTTTAAATTTAGCAGCCTGTTTGTCGTACTCAACAGACAGATAATCTTCAAATTTTTTATCAATTATCTGAAACAGATAATTTAAACGTTGGACGTGCTTCTCCAATATAATTCCATTTTTCTCAGAAAGACCTAAATCTCCTGTCCCATATGCACCTGAATTCATTTTCGTTGTTTCTTGATAAATCAGCTGTCGATACTAATTTTAAAAGTCGTACCAGGTTCCTGGTTTTCTAAATTGCGCAGTGACAATGTCATACTCCTCTTTCAATCTGCTGGACATTGACGAAGAATTATAAAAATCTACATATCTTGATGATAATCCATGGTGTAAATCCAAACCATTACCTATCACAACAATGTATTTGATTAATTTTCCTTTTTTCATACCGGTGGCTCCTAATTCATAAAACTAGGTCGTCATAACTAGTCACTAATATTTTTCGATGTAAAATACTGAAAGATTCTTTAAATATCAATTGGTTCGAAATCCGGTAGTTCATCAATCAACTCCAATGTTTTCATACTTACCGTTATTACAGACAGTAACAAATTCAAAATATACTTTGGATCATCACTAAAATCGTTTGGATCATCAGTAATTCCAGATTTTTTAAGTCAAGTCCATAAAATTGTGTAAAATACAGTACACTGTTTTAAAGCTTTAACCTATAGGTTAAAATTGAATATATTTTCTGGTAGAGCTTAGCCAGTCTTCGTGACGGTCAATAAGAACTGCACCGATTAAACGATTGGCAGAGGCGTGATTCGGAAAGATTCGGATAACTTTTTCTCTGCGTCTGACTTCTTCATTTAACCGTTCAAGAAGATTCGTGCTTTTTAATCTCGATTGACCTTTACCGACAACGGCGTATTGAAAGGCATCTTCGAATCCTTCATCTAGTTTTTCACAGGCTTTATGGTATTTTGATTGTTCGCTATAGGCACTTACTATAGTATTTTTAGCCTTGCGAGCCGTTTCAATATCCGTAAATTTGAAGAGTGCTTTGACTTCTTCTCTGAAAGGTTTTGAATCTTTCTTAGGGATACAATTGAGGATATTACGCATAAAGTGAACCTGGCATCGTTGCCATGAAGCGTTTGTAAATGACTTCTTGATGGCTTTGACTAAGCCTTTGTGGGCATCGGAAATGACCATTTCCACTTCACTTAACCCTCTGGTTTTGAGGTAGTCGAAGAAGAGAGACCAAGTTTCGTCACTTTCTTCATCTTGAATCATAAAGCCAATAATCTCACGCTCTCCATCTTCTGATATGCCAATCGCTATATGGCAGCTTTTAGATACGACACGATGATTCTCTCTGATTTTGATGTAGATAACATCTGTCATAACATAAGGGAAAGACCTGTCTGATAGAAAACGATTTTGCCATTCAGAGACCATAGGGTCTAACTGGGCAGTTAAACTGGAGACAAAGGATTTAGAGACTGATTTACCGCATAGTTCTTCAACGATTTGAGAGACTTTACGTGTAGAGACACCAGAAATATACATCTCTAACATAGAGGCTAACAAAGCCTTCTCATTGCGTTGATACCGCTCAAATACAGTCGGTGCAAATTCACCGTCGCGTGTTCGGGGAACTTTCAACTCAAGAGAGCCAATACGAGTCGTTAATTCTCTTTCATAATAGCCGTTGCGTTGGCTTCTTCGATCGTCTGATCGTTCATAGTTTGTGGCTTGAATATAATCTGTTCGCTGCTCGTCCATCAACTGATTAAATACAGTTTGTAAAATTTGTTTAGCCGCATTATCTTTGACCGACTGGTCAATTAAACTTTGAATATCTTCTGTTTCCAGTGTAAAATGTACTTGGGTCATATGATTGCCTCCTGGGTATGTTTTTAGTGGTTAAAAACATTGTACCGTAAAGAGGCGTTCATATGGCCTTTTTGCTTTTACACAATTATATGGACTTTATCATTTTTTATCTGTTTTTACTTGATATTGATCGATTATCCATTCAATGGCGGATCTACCATTGACTACATAATCATATGCTTGTTTAGGAATGTTGGTAATCTTGATATCATCATTGTAAATGATTGTAGCTAGTATTCCTTTTTGGGGATGTTTCATTTTTTTTACAAGAAAACTTGGGTTCGTTGATGATTCTATTTCTACGCCAGGCCAACTTTCTTGATTTTCGTAGTCTAAGTGTATTGATGCAAGTTTTCTACCAACTTCAACATACTTAGATTTATTTCGCAGATCAGGAATGCGTGGAATAGACTTTTTAAGATCGTTAGAATACTTCAATCGATATTCACTAGAATGCAACACACCGTATATATAATAAAATGTATCCTGCATGTTTAATCCATAATTAGCATTTAAGTTTGTAAAAGGTACATTCAAATATCCTGTATTTTCATTATTCCAAAGATAAAAACCTCGCCCTTTTTCGATATATTTGTACTCAGGGACGCAATCAGTCATGATAACCGAGAAATCTCTTTTTACTCCAGGTCCGCTAACATAGATTACTTTATTGTTCTCACCTAGAAAGTCTTTATAACGTCCTGGCATTTCCACAATCTCTGTATCATAGTAAAGCCACTTTTTTGTAAATGGTCTATAAGCGCTCTGGACTAATTTATTTTCGTCAAAAGTAAATATTGAACCTGATGACAGTTTATTTTTTGTCTTTCTACTCCAACTCATATATTTGGTATCACGATTGATATTTTGTAACTTTTCTGCCTTTGAATAATTTTTTAGCCTTTTGAGTTCATGATTATAATTTTGTATCATCCTGTGGACATTGTCGACAACTTGTCTTCTTCCATACCCATAAACCCAGCTATCTCTACTTGTAGTTACGCCAATAGCAGAATCATTAAAAAGAACCTCTTTATTATTTTCTGAAGAATCATTTCCCATTGATAAATAATTCAGATAATTAATATCACGTTTATTAATCCAGTCACCATTACTATCGATATCAAGATTTTGCATACTTGTTTGTAAAATGGATCTCGTACTCTCTAAAAAAGTAAACTTTTCTTTTCTCGATAGATAATCACCAATATCAGAATAATGTACATCATGATCGTTGGTTCCATCTTTTACTAGCACAGTAATGGCAACTCCAGTCATAATATTGAATACATTTTGTCCTTCTCTTTTGGCTGTCTCCCCCAGTCTTTCCTTTATCGCTCCGCGAAGATTCAGTATATAAATATGATTAAATTCTTTTTCAAAACTTCTTCTAACACCATTCATCGTTCGAAAATCAATAAATGAGCTATTTGTGATGAAGGAGATCACACCACTTCCTTTCAGTCTGTCGGTTGCCCAGCGAAAAGCCTTTAAATAAGAGTCATAAACTGAAACAACTCTTCTTGACTCAGTCAATTTCACATAGCTATCCGCAATTGCTCTTGTCAATTTTGGATATGTAAAAGACGTATTAACTTGATTTTCGTCATTTTGACCCATAGAATATGGCGGATTACCTATTATCACAGTTATTGGTACTTCTTGTTGCCGCTTCAATCTTTCGTCATTCGTACCAAAATAGCTATCATCTAAAGTATCTTCAACTTCAGTACTTTCAAACGTGTCTGTCAAAACGATGCCTTCAAAAGGTTGATAACCATTTTCATTTGAATCAATATCTGCAAATGTAGCTTCGATGTTAATTGCTGCAATATAGTAGCTCAACAAAATAATTTCATTAGCATGCAGTTCGTTAACATATTTCTTGGTAATATCTGCAAGCGTAATTTCTCCAGCTTCTAGTTGTTTCTTTAAATGAGTCAAGGTTCTAACGATAAATGACCCAGTTCCAGTAAACGGATCTAGAATATGAACGCCCTCACTAGCTAATGCTTTCCCAAAGTATTTTTTCAATACGTCATCAACTGAATTAACTATGAAATCAACAACTTCGATAGGAGTAAATACAATACCTAATTTAGATGTTGTTTCAGGAAAAGCAGTCTTAAAGAACTTATCATATAAAGTGACCATTAATTGCTGTTTATCTTCTAATTTGTCGATCCCTTCTGCCCGCATCTTCACAGACTCGTACAGCGGTTCTAGATTATCTTGTTCCTTTTGAAAACCAGCCTTTTCTAGTTCTACCAAAATACCTTCCATAGCCTTAGAAACTGGGTTATTTTTCACAAAACTGTACTCAGCAAATAAAGCTTCAAAAATTGGTTTCGTAATTAAATGTTGCGAAATCATCTCTGCTGCCTGATTGTCATCAATGCTTTCATTGATATTATGTTGAAGGGAGAGTACGAACTTTTTAAATTCAATATTTACTGAATCTTTTTTATCAGCTAGTTTATTTTTGATCCAACCAATCTGCCTCTGGGCAATTTTTGCAACATCTTCGGACCAATTCTCCAGGTATTTTCGATCACCAACTTTTTCAACTATCTTTCCAAAAATAGCCGTTTCAAACTTATCCCACTCAAGTTCAAATAGAAATCTTTCAACATCTGGTTCGGAATTGTCGTTTCTATCATGTTCATTTATCTCATCTGGAGCACTGCCAACTCCAATAACGCTAAAGTTCTTAGGTTTTGCAATATTCATCTTGTCAACCATTGCCTCGAACCGCTCGTCAACTGATCTTAATGAGTTAACAACTTGCCAGATGGTATCATATTGCTTGTTATTATCCAGAATCGTTTCAGGTGTTTCTCCAGCAGGTACAACAACAGGGATGATGATATAGCCATAATCTTTACCCTTAGACTTTCTCATTATTCTGCCGATTGCTTGTACAATATCAACTTGTGATTTTTTGGCTGCTAAGAAAATAACTGCATCAAGAGTTGGGACATCAATCCCTTCAGTTAAGAATCTTACATTGGATACAATTCTCGCTTCATCTTCTGGTTTATTATTGTCAGCAAGCCAATCCAAAATTTCGCCTTTTTGAAGGGCATTCATTGTTCCATCTGCATGCCTCATTGAAAGGGTGAAGTTTTCATCTTCCTCATTATCACCAAGGTATTCATTAACTACTTCTTCAAACTGTCCGGATACTTTTTTTGAATCTTCAATAGTTCTAGTAAATGCAATTGCTCTCTCCAGTGGTGCACCATCATAAGCGCTTTTTTTGATTGGATTTTTATATCCATTTCTTCGCATCATACCATTCCAAATTCCGACAATACGACCTACATCATCGATATTTAATCCGTTATTTGGATCAGAGAGAGAACGTTGCATGTCTCTTTGTACTGTCTTCTCATCAACGGCCAATACCATAACTTTATAGTCAGTTAGAATTCCGCGAGAAACCGCTTGGCCAAATCCCATTCTATAAATAACTTCACCATATTTTTCTGGATCATCCATTGATGAAATCAAAATACTTTTTTCTTTGGCTTTTTTCTTAGCACCTTCTCCATAAATTTTTGGAGTAGCTGTTTGGTATAGGCGCAATCTACCATCAACATTGTCATTGCTATGTATTTTTGAAAATGTACTATCTTCTTTGTTTAATTCGTGAGCGCCAGTTGTTCGATGTGCTTCATCTGCTACAATCAAATCAAAAACAGGAAATCCTGATCTTTGTGCATCACCAATCACATCAATACTTTGATAAGTACTGAAGACGACAATCATATCTGTTCTGAATCCATCACCTTGTATCTCTTTCCAATTTTTTAAAATCTGAGTTGAGGAAGTAGTGGCAGGATATCCGATGTCAGAAGCTTTGATGTCCTCCGTTCCATCATCTCCTCTGGATGCGTCTCGATCCGAGGTAACAGCCATGCTTGTGATTGATAAGCTCGCATCGTTATTCCAGCCACGTAAAGTCTGTGTTAATAACTGAATACTCGGAACTAAATACAGAACAAAAAATGGCTTACTAGCATCTTTCGCTAAATTCTCAGCAATTTTCAAACTGGTAAATGTTTTCCCGGTACCAGGTGCCATGATAAGTTGACCACGATTATGATTTTTAAAATATTCAATTGATTTTTCAAGAGCGGTCTTTTGATATTCTCGCAGCTCCTTTTTTGCTTTAACTTCAACTCTTTCAGGACGAGAAAAGCTAAATTTAGTCCAATCTATTTGTGAATTTCTTAAGTCGGAAAGACCGATGATTTCTATTCCCTTACCATTTTGATCTACGGTAGCTCTCGCATTTTCATTCCATTCATCCACAGTTGAAACAATCAGTCCTCGATGGTAATAGTTCTTTCCCAATTCAGCCACAAAAGAATCGATTTGCTCCTTGCCTATCTTGCCCTTATAAAATTTAGCTTGAATTGCAACAATATCACCATTAAATTGTTGAGCTACAAGATCAACACCTGTATCTTTCTTTGGAATTCCATACTCAGATGGAACGTCACCCAACATCCAAACTTCTTTATATAAACGTCTATATGTTGGCTCATGTTTCAAATATGCCAATACTAACCTTTCGAACATTGTGCCACGTTCTCTTTGGACACCATTTCCCGCTTGGTTAATTTGTTCAATTAAATCATCAAATGATTTTGAAATACTTTTTTTCACTAGAATTCCCCCTGAGTACGGAAAGTTACAAATATTTGACTCACAATAAATTTTACAAAAGTCCTGTATCTAATACCGACAATTATAGCAAATCACAGACCAACAAAAAATGCCCCATCATATTTTTGATTTAGACAAAATATTGACGAGACACGTTTTCGACACTATTTCTGAGTTTATAACGTTATCTTTTTATTATTAATTCCATCGATTACCCAAGGTTGAAGTAAATAAGGAAATGGAGCATTTTGAGGGGAATATTCGAATCTATTATATTGGATAGTAGTGGCAGCAAGCCCAATGACCAAATTGGATTCCAGTTCTCTTATATTTTCGTTTGAGTGTGGGTACTCCTTGACATGATTAATATCTTTGTACAATTCTCTAACAATTCTTAACTTCTCACCCTCTAAACTATTAACATAATTGTATTTGTGGATCATCTCTCTCCGAGCACTGTAGTAATTATAAAAATATACAAGTATTTCGACAATGAGAATCGACCAGGATATTATACAGAGAATAAAAACATAAATTCCGAACTTAGCATAAAACGATTCCCCATCTAAACTCTTAACTGCTATAGGTTTAAGAATTAATATTGAAATAGTGGCAATTCCAATTGCTCCCCATATTTTCCGTGGTAGATTCAAAAATTCCGATATTCCACGCATAAAAAATTCTCCTTGAGCATTATCTTATCAATATTTGCAATTATAAAAAAAGATCCGAAATGGATCTTTTAGCGGAATTTTTGGCGGGGAACCAACTGAATTTTTATTAATTTGTACCAGTTTACAATTTTTAAATCCCGGTATTATCGGCTTTGTAACTTCAATTGATTCCTACCTTTTATTCCCACTCAAGCGCTAGCACTCACGTGAGAATACCTACATATCAACGTTTTAAGCACCTTTACACTGTTCCGGTGGTGTGCTTGGTGGGGCACCAATTTCACTCAATTTCTTGATTGATTGATTGCCGTTAAACTTGACCGAACTTACTGCCGCAGTCTCCACTTTGATATTGCCTTCCATCTGCTCAACAATAGCAGTATCGGCGCCGACCCACATATGTGAGTAGTTTCTCAAAGTTATGTCCGGACTGCTATGCCCGAGCCGTTTCGACAGTACCAGAACCGACACATTGAACTCATTAATCAAGTACGATGCATGGCTATGACGCAATCCTTTACCTTGGATAGGCTTCACACCAGCGGCATTAGCATAACGCTGAATAACTCGTCCCAGAGTTGACTTAATCATTGGCAAGCCATCATAGGTAAATACAAAGTCATCGTCTTTGCCTAGCCCTACCGTTTTTTGCCGTTGCCGCCACTTGCGGAGTATATCCACCGTGGTATCGTCCAAAGCGATTGTCCGTTTGCCGTCCGCAGTCTTAGTGTAGTCGTTACGTGTCCAATCCGTCCGTGACTTCAGATACAGCATGTGGTGCACCCGCATACGTTTCTCGTCCAAGTCAATATCGCTCCACCATAAGGCCATGCCCTCATTAACTCGAACACCAGTCATGAAGTAGACCCACAGCATTACGAAATACAGATGTTCCAGAAAGTCGCCAATGTAAATCTGCTTAATGACCTTCTTGAACTCGGTAGCCGTCCAGTATGGCACAATGGCCTTACTCTTCGGAATCGCCTTAATCCGCTTTGACACATTGAACTCTAGATACTGCAGCGTAACCGCCCTGTCCAAGGTCTTACGAAACATACCAAACACCAAACTCGCGTATGACTGTGAGAATCCAGCACCACCTTCATCTGCATCAGTCAGTAAGTATGTTCGGTAATTCTGAACATCCTCGATATTGATATCCCGCAACTTCTTAGACCCGAAACGAGCGCAAAACTGATTGAAAGCGCCTTTACGAACAGAAAACGTACTTTCTTCGACTTCCGTTTTGTACGCAGGAATATAGATGTTCTGCATAAACTCACGATACGTCATTTGATAGTTGGCGTAACTGTTAGCTTGGTAATACTCTCGCTTAACTCGTGTCAATTCTTTATTTGCCGCTGTCGCTGTCTTAAACGGGCGGCCGGTCAAGTCTTTACGCGCCTTCTTTCTAACACGCCGACCGGTAATCCGGTCAATTCCAAGTTCTGTCTGATAGAAGTACATACCGCTCTTCAAGTCCTTGAAAACGCCGGTGTACTTCGTTGTTTGTTGCATTTTATTTGTCATCATCAATCACTCTGCTTTCAATTGAAGCTTCGTGCCAATGATTGACTCAACAACTTCTGTTGGGACACGTCCCAAACGCCGGTTGTTATAAAACGGATACCCATTTTGTACCATAATGGCCTTGGCTTGGCAAATCAAACTTCGCGCGGTGTGCTCTTTGTAGCCAATCGCCATCAAGTCTTGCTTACAAATTGTGGAGGTCACAATTACCATCTCATTTCTTTCAATCGTACAAGAAGCATGAGATACTATGCGGGTAGACTAATTATCTACACAGGAGCGGGACTGTCACCATTTGCTGTCGGAGGCGTGGTGATGGTCTCTTTTTTCATAGCTTCTTGGTTTGCATCAATTTCATCAAATAATTCTGCCAGCGTGCGTTTTTCCATCTCTTTACGGTGAATGGCCACCCACCTAATTGCATCATCAGGCGGATGACGTCCACGCAGGTACACAGCCGCCATTCTTAACAGCAGCTCAATGCCAGAATTGTGTCCCCACAAGGCATCGCATTTGTACATGGCGGTAAACAAGCCAGAATTGAACATCAAATATTGGATTGATTGAATCAACTCGCTGTCTCGTGGGCTTTCTAAGCGTAACCGGCTAAATTCATTATCTTCAACAACACGTATAAGCATTTTCGTTAAATCGGCGTATTCTTCCGTCTCTGCATCAACAAACCGATATTTCTCAAGTAGCTTGCTAGCAATAAATGCCTTCAATGACGGCTCATCATCGTCCAGTTCATTACGGAGGCTATCAGTAATTTGGTGGGCATATATACCTTTGAACACTGCTTCTAACCGTACCCAACTTTCGACCGACAACGCCTCTTCGTAACGAAAGCTAGGTTGCTCTATCTGTTCACGTCGCTTGTCATAGACTCGCAAGAACAGCCGTGTATTGCCCTTTTTAGAACCAACATAGAAAGTTTCGACAATCTTGTTGACCTCATGCGCAGACAAGCCAGAAGGGTTCTTTTTGCCATCAGCGTTTTGAACAATCCATGTACCATCAGTCAGGTGACGGTACAGGTCATCAACTGTAAAATCTACGTTCTGAAAGTCAGCGGTAAAGTCAATTCGACTAAGCCGAGAATGAAATTCATCAGATACAGTCAGTGAAGCGAACTGTTTGATGTTCATCGGTGAATGATGTACCAGCGTCCATTCATGACAGTAGTACGACCATGAATAGGCCGAAAACTTAATCACAATCCCCATCTGAACATTGTCGGGGTGGTACGCAATGGCAAAGTAAAACGGATTGTCGCCAAACTGGTAACCTATCGTGTAACCTTGCGGAACTTTGCCAATCAATTGAGCTTGTTTGCCGAATATCACTTTAATGTCGGTCATCTCAACAAACTTCTTGATGGTGTCCAAGGCAATTAGCGGCCAACTGCCAATATCATCAATCTTTGACTTTTCAACAGTTAGCACCATCGTGAACTCATCAATTCCGAGTAAAAGTGTAGGCTCCATTTTTAGGCTCCTTTACTGGAGCGGGGGTTATTACATAACCCCCGCTTGGCACGAAAAGCGGCGTTAATGTCAAAATTCAGGTAACTAAACGCACACAACTTAGGCGTGTTGGCAATTCCAGGGAATGTGTACACACCTTCACCCTTGCGAAAGTCACGGCTAGGAATTTCTACGCCCGTGCCAAACGCAGTGACGTAGGTTTGCTGTTCAGCATTACCCAAAACAATCTTCAGTGGCAAGTTATCGCGAATCATCGTTGGTAATGACGTACTATCACTCTTCTGCATGACAATAAACAGGAAGAAGCCCAACTGGCGCCCTTGAAGCACAATTTGCGAAATCAGCTTATTGACCTCATCGCGGTGCTTCTTATCCATAGCCTGCACAACACTTTGGAATGACGCGTATTCATCAAAGATAAAAACATACGGGTTAAATCCAAAGTCCGAATATGACGCCTCAAGCTTAGTGGCCAGCTTAGCCTTCAAATCAGCCTTGCGCTTGTCCATCACATCATTGAACTCACGCAGGAGGGCTACAATATCATCAACATCTTCAGCGGTACAGTCAGGCGCAATCATGTCGCCGAGAATCGAAAGGCTGGAGCCTTTCGGATCGGCTAGATATAGTTGATATTGCACCGGCTTGATAAGCATCTGCAACAGGAAAGAATACACACCGTATGTCTTACCAGAACCCGTCTGCCCAACAATTAGCGTGTGGTGTAACGGAATCACAGTGAACTTATCAATGAACAACTCCAAATCACCAACTTGTGCATTGTAACTTAGCAATTCATCAAGAGAACGGAACTCTAATCGTCGTTCAAGACGACTATCAAACAATTCAAAACAGTAGTAATTCTCATCATCACTAAGATACGAGCGTTCAACCACATATCGCCTTAATGCACTGGATAACTGGGCAGTGTCCAAACGTTGGGCATACTTCACACGATTCTCGACCAACAGCATTCCACGCTGATAATTATCTGTGAAAGTGAGCTTAATTTTAGGCAACTGGGCCACGGCAGTTCCGAAGAACTGCCGCGGTACATAATAAGCGGCATCAAGCAAAGCACGGCGAACCGACAAACACAACTTGTAATGGCGTAGTGCAAATCTCCAACCTTTACTAATATGGTTACGCATCGACCAAAATGTGACCGAGCACGTACCAACAACTGTAATCGCGAAGATACATACAATTAGAATTACATCAGGAATCATCATTTGAAGGTACCGCGTGGTAAGGAAAATCCCTACTACCAGTAACAGTAATAGGGATTCAATGACAACCAAGGCCTGTCCACGAAGGTACCGTGAAGTTTTAACCTTACTTGTCACGCTTAATCACCTGCACATCCTTATAACGGAGAATCAGGTTGAACCCAATGATGAAAGTCTTTTCAACAATCATGTCACCGAGCCGAATGACATCGCCCTTTTGAGCATCTAAACGCTGTACTCCGTTCAAGATTGTCACATCAAAGGTATTCAGAACGTTGTTATCCCGCTTCATGCCAGTCTTTTTGTCAACACCATAATCGGCGGTATCTTTGACCACTTGAAGCGTTAATGCTACACCGATATCTTGAGGATTCTTCTTGCTAGCATATGGGTGCTGAGAGACCAAGCGGAACTGGTTGTTAGTTACCGACTTGAATTTCGCATCGTTGAAACTGGTCTGCGAAAAGAACCAGGAATTTTGTAGAGCCATGATAGTTACCTCCGCTGCGATACGCAGCCGTCTTTATTTTTGTACCCAGAGTTTATTGACATCGTGGCCTTGGTCAAGACGTATTAGTTACGGTCAACAGCCATAACCATACTTTCGATTCCAATTACGGCGAGCAAGTACTGCCATTAGGTCACGCATACATGCCTGACAATCCTTAGTAGCCTTCACCTCGAGGCTTATATCACCTAATTTCAGAAATATGGTTGGTTCATTGCCAAAAGGGTCAAAGTGATTTGCTAATATAAGGCCATTCAATTCGTCCATTGCTTCTTCAATTTCTGAGTCATTTACATGGTGCTCGTCTAGCAGGGAACCTGATACTAGTGAATGACTGTAGCTAACGTTCATGCGCTCATGATTCGTCATGTTGTCACCTCCTTGCGCTTTCGATATTTTAAGTATATACTTGCAACGTGGGATTGAAATATGACCTTTTTTCGTTAATATAACAATTTTGTCCCACGCTTTAAGGGAGAGGAGTCCTCATAATGTTTGAAACGGCGTTTAAAAAAACCACAAAATATGTGTTTACCACAATTAGTTCAACTATTAAGAAACGAAAGGAAGAACTTAACCTAAATCGTTCGGACATTCTATCCGACGAATCGTTAGTCAGTAATATCATCAACAATAAACGGACTACTAAATATCCGAACTTGATGAGTGACTTCAATGCGCAAGATATCCGAGAGAACCTGAAATTCAACAATCTTGATGAAATGCTTTGGGGACAAATCAAGTGGAATGTGCTACTGAAAAAAGCAATTAATGAGATTTATTCATACAAAGGTACCGACTTAACTATGATTAATCTACACGAACTACTTTTTCAGGTCCTAACTGCAAATGTTCACTTTGCTCAAATGCGTGCAGGACTTAGTTATGACATCTATCCAGTTAAGGTTGAACGTAAAAAATCGAGAACAATTAATACTGTTAAAATTGAAGCACTTGACGAACTTTCTCAGCGCATACAGTTTTTAAATGCTGAATCTTTTCAAGAAATTTTAGTTCGTCGATTTGAGGAGGAGTTTTTCGGAAAGGAATTCCGAAAGTTTTACGTCAGGTTTCCTAAGCTCATGCAAACAATCTTCACGGACATTCTTACGCCGCTCAAACCTACCCCAACTGATACTGGTATGCTAGCCTATTACTTGACTATAAATGCCTATGAAGCATTCGAAGCAGAAAGTCGTGCTTGGTATCAAGATGATAACCGGATGCGTAACGAATACGCTAGAGTTTCCACCGAGCTTGATACGGCAATCGGAGCCATGCAAAAAGTACACAGATATGAAATGTCATTATTCCCTCAAAAAAACGGCTAATGTATATATTAAAAGCGACTGCCCGATGGACAGTCGCTTTGTTATAACGTCAATTTTATTATTAGCGCATATTTTACTATCGTAGAAATCATAAGTGGTGGATAAGATATCGTTTTATCAGAGCGGTATTTCACATATCTCCAAACTTTTGCTCTATTTCTTCCATGTGGTCTGCCAAATACGGTCACATATGCAAAGAGTTATTTTAATCATGAAAACTAGTAATTAGACTTCATGCCGTTATGATGCTTGGCGTTCATTTTCGCCGTCCTTACTCTACTGTCTAATGTGGTCACTAGCCGTCTCGCCGCATTTTCAAATATTCGTCGGGCATTTTTACTCTGCATCAGTTGAACATGTGTGGTAATGCCACAATCATTTTAGTGATTTTGTTCTGTAAGTAGGATTTCCCTTTTTTATAGGCTATCATATACTTAACGAATAATGACATCACAACTAAAGGCGAGGAAAACTATGACACCAAAACGAATCTTCTCAGCTTCGCTGATTCTTTTAGCTGGCTTAAGCATCACTCTCGTGGCTTGTTCTGAAAAAAACGATACCGGTACGAGCACTACGAAAAGTTCATCTTCCCAGGTTTCTAAACAGGCGGTCAAAAAAGTGTCCGCTAAACAACAGATGCTTAACAAAGTTGAACAGACATACAAACACGCATATCTGTTCAACTATGAATCAGATGAAGAATCTCTATTCCACAATGCGGCATTCTTGATTAACCCAGACACTCGTAAAGCTGCATTTCTATTCACAAATACACACAAGATTATTGAAATGACCTATGAGACAAACATCAAACCTGAAGGGACTTCCACAGGAGGCTGGAATCGTCTAACCTATAACGGAACGTCCTACGTCTGGCAGGACCAATTTGATAACGATGACAACTCTATATTCATGTCCCTTGAACACGATGATACTGGAAGCGACTTTCAGACCGCCTACAAAAAGACCATCTCTGATGCAGTTAACTTCGCATTCGACAAAGAATAGTGATGCCACGGTATAGACGCACACGTTTTGATGCAGTATAATCAAATTAATCAGGAGATTCATGGAGGACACATCAATGGAAACTGTAATTGGCTTTACCATTATTGGCGGTATCATTCTTGCCATTGTTGCACTAATCATGCTTATCTTTGCTGCTCTGCGCAAACGGCCAAAGAAGCTAAGTGTCATCCTTTTAGTAGTCGGAATTGCACTTCCAACTGCTGCAACTCTTTTTGGGGTTATATCGGGTGTTGGTTCTGCTGACTATACTGTTACCTCTAAGGCAGAAGGTAAAGACTTCATCGCCAATGCTACCACCAAAGAGATTGAAGGCAAAACCCTTGAGTTTAAGGTTACCGAAGTTGGCGATGAAAGCCAGATGGGTGTCGGTCTTGCTGCTCCGGGCGGTTTTGACGTTCTCTTACCCGTAACCAAAGAAACACGTAAAATTAAGGCCGGTGATACCATTACCGTTAAATGTGAAGCTGTTGGTAACATAGTTGGTATTCCTGCTGTATCTGCAACTTTAGAATAATAACCACCGAAGAGGCTGAAAAGCCTCTTTTTATTCGCTTCGTTCTGAAATATCTTGGTGGGTCACAGTAGCAAAATAGCCGCCGTTACCTAAGCAACAGCGGCTATCTTTGGTGGTGATTTTGGTGGGGCACCTTTGTTATGACCCACTATTTAGCCCGTTTTATGACAACCGAAACGCCGTTAAATCAACGTTCTGGCTTCAACTTCACTTACTTCATTATTCCCACTCTGTTTTAAGGGTATGGCATATAAGCGAAAATGCTGTAATATCAAGGATTTTGGAAACGTATAAAATCGAATAAATTATATTTAAAAAAATAAAAAGTGCAATAAAAGTGCAGTATTTGCACCTAAGCAGACCTGATTAAATTCGAAATGGAATTCTAAACTCAATATTCATTTAAATGATAGACGTTCATAATGAGCGTCTATTTTTTATGCTTTGAAAGGTTGTGATACTAACAAATTTTTAAATGAATAAAGTAAGCCAAAAATATTTTATGTGAGAAAGGAACGATACACTTATGGAATTAAAATATGTCATTCCCAATATGGAAAAAACATTTGGTCAATTAGAATATGCTGGTGAAGGGAATATTGAACAACGTCGAGTCAATGGCAGACCAACTATTCTCTCTCGTAGCTACAATTTATACTCAACGATTCAACGAGCAGATGATATTGTTGTCATTCTTCCCTCCGAAGCTGGCGAGAAACATTTTGAATCCGACGAAAAAGTCAGACTCATCAACCCACGTATTACCGCAGAAGGTTATAAAATTGGCAATAGAGGATTTACCAATTACATTATGCACGCAGACGATATGGTGAAAGCTTAAGAAAGGAAAGGTGAAAAAATATGAGATTAGCAGAAGGTATTGTGATTGAAAAAGACCAGACATTTGGCACATTGAAATTTTCCGCTTTACGTCGTGAGGTTCGTATTCAAAATGAAGATGGTTCGGTTTCCGAAGAAATTAAAGAACGTACCTATGACTTAAAATCAAAAGGACAAGGACGCATGATACAAGTCAGTATCCCCGCTTCTGTTCCTTTGAAAGAATTTGACTACAACGCAGAAGTGGAATTAATCAATCCTGTGGCAGATACCGTAGCGACGGCTACTTTTCGAGGGGCAGACGTTGATTGGTACGTGAAAGCAGACGATCTTGTATTAAAAGGACAGACAAAACCTCATCAGAAATATAAAAAAGAAGCGTCCGAAAGTGAAAAATAGGTGTTGCTTATGACAAACACACCATTGATTTTGAAAGAAATTCCGAAAGATGAAGCCATTTCTTTTATTCGGCAATACCATTATTCAAAGATACTCCCTAGATTGTGTAAATACTTTCTAGGGATTTTTTCAGAAGAAAAATTATTAGGCGTTGTGGAATTAGGCTGGGGTACGCAACCCCTACAAACCATACGCAAACTCTTTCCCGACAGTTCCCTTCAAACCACAGATTATTTAGAAATTGGAAAGATGTGTTTTCTTCCAGAAATGAATCAAACCAATTATTTTGGCAGTCAAGCTCTTTCAGCTCTAATTAAGTGGTTGAAAGAACATACGGACTGTCATTTTTTATATACATTGGCAGATGGAATTGAGGGAAAATGTGGCTATGTCTATCAAGCGTCCAACTTCTTTTACTGCGGGTATTTCAAGACAAGTGTCTATCGTGATAAACAGTCATGGGAAAAGATACACCCTCGAAGTGCTCGCCTTTTATTAGAGGAAAATGCTCGTTTTGAACAGGTAGAGAAAAAGCATTGGCTTTCCCAGGCATTTTGCGAATACAAAGGGATTGAGAAAATCAATGGACGCATGTTTCGCTATCTCTATCCGTTGACAAAAGAAGCGAAAAAACTGTTAGGACACACGCTCTATCGACGTCATTATTATCCGAAAGAAAAAGATTTACGCTTTGAAAAGCGAATCGCTTATCGGAAATATGAAGCCATTTCTCAACCAACTTTTGATAAACAGGCTCGTATCTACAATACACAATTATTTTGATAGATGGAAAGGAGGATTTTTATGCCATTGCTTCATGACAGAGGAAAGCGAATCAAAGCCAACGATAAGGACTTGGTCAATCATTTTGTGCTGATTTCATTGCTGATAGTTTTTCTAGTCGTTCTACTCCCTTTTCATTGGAGAACGTTACAATCGGTGAATTGGCAAACAGTTCAGTTAGATACATTTTTCTATCAACTGCATACGCCATACTTTTGGAGCAGTATTCTCACTGCTTTTTTTGTATGCGGACTCATCAGCTGGCTCTATTATCACTATCGCATAGATTCTATAAAACAGTTAGAGCACCGTCAAAAGTTAGCTCGTATGATTTTAGAAAACCATTGGTATGAAGCCGAAGAAACTCAATCAGAGGGATTCTTTAAAGACTTATCCAGCAAGAAAACCAAACAACGAATCCGCCATTTTCCTAAAATGTATTACCGAATGAAAGATGGACTGATCCATATTCATGTAGAAATCACTTTAGGGAAATATCAAGATCAGCTCTTGCACTTAGAAAACAAACTAGAAACAGGCTTGTATTGTGAATTAGTGGAAAAAACGTTGAAAGATTCTTATGTAGAGTATGTTCTACTTTATGACACCATTGGCAATCGAATTGGCATTGAAGATGTGGTAGCTCAAGATGGACGTGTCAAATTGATGGAATCGGTCTATTGGGAGTTTGATTCTCTCCCTCACATGTTAATTGCTGGGGGCACGGGTAGTGGAAAATCCTATTTTATTCTCACATTGATTGAATCTCTCCTGCATACAAATGCGAAGCTTTATATTCTCGACCCTAAAAATGCTGATTTGGCAGACTTAGGAGCGGTCATAGATAATGTCTATTACCGTAAAGACGATATGCTGGCATGTATTAGTCAATTTTACGACGATATGATTGCCCGTAGTGAAACCATGAAGCAACACCCGAACTACAAAACAGGAGAAAATTATGCGTATCTTGGTCTACCTGCGAACTTCCTGATTTTTGATGAATATGTGGCGATGATGGATATGTTAGGTCGTGATAGTGCACAAGTTATGAATAAACTCAAACAAATTGTTATGCTCGGACGACAAGCAGGCTTCTTTTTAATTCTTGCCTGTCAGCGTCCAGACGCAAAATATTTTAGTGATGGTATTCGAGATAACTTTAACTTCCGTGTGGCTTTGGGTCGTATGTCTGAAATGGGCTTCGGTATGATGTTTGGAAGCGATACACAAAAACAATTTTTCTTAAAACCCATCAAGGGAAGAGGTTATGTGGATACAGGAAAAAGTGTGATTAGTGAGTTTTATACACCCCTTGTACCAAAAAGGTATGATTTCTTAGGAGAAATAGGAAAAGTCATTCAAAAAAAGCAATCTGAGCCTGTACCGCACGAAGTGAAAGGTACAGGTTCAGACTTGCTTTGATTGGTGTGGCGTTAGCCACGCCAATCCTTTAGCCCCCTCTACCTAACAGGGGGGCACAAATACAACTGAAAACAGGCAATTCTCATCAACCAATGTTGATGGTACAAGGAATTGCGGAAAATAGGAAAGATGTAAACTCAAGGGTCATAGTTTACATCTTTTTTAGATTGGAGGTTTGCGAATGGAAAACGAAAAAATTTGGATTAAGGAATTGAAAGAAAAGCGACTGGCTTATGGCGTTTCTCAAAATAAACTGGCGGTTGCTTCTCATATTACCAGACCTTACCTATCGGATATTGAAACAGGCAAGGCAGTCCCTACTCAACAGGTGAAAGAAGATTTACTGAACGCTTTGGAACGCTTCAATCCCGATAACCCATTGGAGATGTTATTCGACTATGTACGGATTCGATTCCCTACCAATGATGTGTCTCAAATTATCGGTGAGGTTTTACGCTTGAATATGGATTATATGCTACACGAAGACTTTGGCTATTATTCTTATCCCGAACACTATCGTTTCGGTGATATTGTTGTCCTAGTCTCTCATGATGTAAGTAAAGGGGTTTTATTAGAACTGAAAGGAAAAGGCTGTCGGCAATTTGAAAACTTTCTATTGGCTCAACATCGGAGCTGGTATGGTTTCTTTCAAGATTGCATGGAACATAAAGGTATTTTCAAACGCTTGGATTTAGCCATCAACGATAAAACAGGGATTTTGAATATTCCAGAATTGGCAAAGAAATGTAAACAGGAAGAATGTATTTCCGTCTTTCGGAGCTTTAAAAATTATCGCAGTGGTGAATTGGTTCACCGTGATGAAAAACCAGACATGGGAAACACCCTTTATATTGGCTCATTAAAAAGCGAAGTCTATTTCTGTATATATGAGAAAGATTATGAGCAATACGTGAAAAATGATATTGCCTTAGAAGACGCAGAAATAAAGAATCGCTTTGAAATTCGTTTGAAAAACGACAGAGCCACTCAAGCCATGAAAGATTTGTTGGAACATCAAAATGCAGAAAAAACAGCGTTTGAGATTATCAATCGTTATATTCGCTTTGCCGATAAGGACGAAACCAAGCGACGGAGTGATTGGCAAACCAATGAACGCTGGGAATGGTTTATCGGCAAAAATCGTGGAGCATTACGCCTAACCATACAGCCAGAACCTTATTCTTTTGAACGAACATTGAACTGGTTACATCATCAAGTCGCCCCTACATTAAAAGTCGCAAGCATTTTAGATATTCTCAACGGTACAACCATTATTTCCACCATGATTCATGAAGCCAAACTGACAGAAAAACATGAGAAATTAATTGAACAACAACATCTAGGCATGGAGGATTTGATTACATGAGCCTCTTAACAGAAGAATTAAAGAAGTTAGGGTTTCAAGCGTATATACAAAATACAGGGAAATATACGTCTCTCATTATTGAGGGAAAACGGCAAGCTGGTGATACCATCTATACCTATGATTTTTACAAAGTGAGCTTTTATAAGAATTATACCAGTCGAATAACTGTTTATGGAGAGCATTTAACTCCTTTTCAATTATTAAAGCGTGTAAAAAGCTATATCTACTATCGAGAAAAATATCTTAAGGAAAGGAGGACAATCACATGAATTTTGGGCAGAATTTGTACAACTGGTTCTTGGATAATGCACAGTCATTGGTATTGTTAGCGATTGTCGTCATTGGACTGTTTTTAGGTTTTAAACGAGAATTTTCAAAACTTATTGGCTTTTTGATTATTGCTTTAATCGCCGTCGGACTTGTGTTCAATGCAGCTGGCGTGAAAGATGTGTTATTAAACTTATTTAACCGAATCATTGGTGCTTAACAGATATTTTTCATGATAAAATAGGAAGTATATATTTTGTTATGAAAGGATCCATGAATATGTTTACAAATGATCAATTTAAATCTCTTTTAATTAAAACATTAGAAAGAAAGAGCTCTTCAAATTATTATGAAGGAGGTAACGAGATTGTTTCTAAAATGAAAATATCAGAGGTAACTTTAGATGAGACTAACGAGTTTACTTATTATAAAGGATACAAAAGGGATTGGAATACGCTTTGCACCTATCTTAAAATAAGAGCTCCTTTTGATGATTTAGACTTTTTTGAAAGTCATAAAGATTTGCTTACCCAGACAGCAAGCTCCATATATGATAAACAAGGTGATAATGTATTAGTGGATACTATTTTAGTACCACTTCCAGAGAATTACGAAGTAATTAACTTTAGTCAGTTGAAAATTAGTGATGTGATTTCACAAGCTATTGAAGACGCTGAGTCTTTCATGAGTAATGGTGAATATCAACGTGCCTTTGACAGAGTTCACACTGCTTTTCATGGATATTTAATTGAAATACTAAAAAAATATGAAATTACAGTTCCTAGAGACGAAAATCTATCTAAATTATATAGTAGGATACAACAATTAATTGAAAAAGAAATTCAACCTACTGAACTTGCTGATATAGTGAAGACAACGATAAGGTCATCAAATGGAATGATTAGCTCTCTTAATGAAGCAAGAAATAGGCATTCACTTGCACATCCTAATACAAATATTATTGGAAAGAGAGAAGCAAAACTAATAATAGGTATTTCAAGTACAGTTACAGATTATATTAGCGGATACCTTGATAAGTAGCGTCATTAACTGATTGCTACTTTTTTTATGACTATTTTTATAAAAAGGATGTGATAAGAATTGGAATTGAAAGTCTATGTGGCAAATTTGGGACGGTATAATGAAGGTGAATTAGTTGGATCATGGTTTACTCCACCAATTGATGAGGAAGAAATGGCAGAAAGAATCGGTTTAAATGAGAACTACGAAGAATACGCCATACATGATTTTGAGCTTCCTTTTGATGTGGACGAATACACGCCAATTAGTGAAATCAACCGTCTATGTGAAGCCATTCAAGAAATCGAAGGTACACCTATTTATAATGAACTCAAAGAAATTCAAGGCATGTGGTTTAGTAGCTTGGAAGAATTACTGGAAAACAAAGAGAATATTCATTGTTATAGTGAATGTGATTCTATGGAAGATGTCGCCCGTTATTATGTGGAAGAAACAGGACAACTTGGTGAAGTACCTTCTAATTTACAAAATTATATTGATTATCAAGCTTTGGGACGTGATATGGAAATAGAGGGAAATTATCTTATCACCTCTCATGGAGTATTTGAGTATTCTAATTAACATGGATTACTCTAAACTAGCAATACTGCTATAATAATTTTATACGTTCTGAATTAAGGAGGATAAAGTCCATATAATTGTGTAAAAGCAAAAAGGCCATATGAACGCCTCTTTACGGTACAATGTTTTTAACCACTAAAAACATACCCAGGAGGCAATCATATGACCCAAGTACATTTTACACTGGAAACAGAAGATATTCAAAGTTTAATTGACCAGTCGGTCAAAGATAATGCGGCTAAACAAATTTTACAAACTGTATTTAATCAGTTGATGGACGAGCAGCGAACAGATTATATTCAAGCCACAAACTATGAACGATCAGACGATCGAAGAAGCCAACGCAACGGCTATTATGAAAGAGAATTAACGACTCGTATTGGCTCTCTTGAGTTGAAAGTTCCCCGAACACGCGACGGTGAATTTGCACCGACTGTATTTGAGCGGTATCAACGCAATGAGAAGGCTTTGTTAGCCTCTATGTTAGAGATGTATATTTCTGGTGTCTCTACACGTAAAGTCTCTCAAATCGTTGAAGAACTATGCGGTAAATCAGTCTCTAAATCCTTTGTCTCCAGTTTAACTGCCCAGTTAGACCCTATGGTCTCTGAATGGCAAAATCGTTTTCTATCAGACAGGTCTTTCCCTTATGTTATGACAGATGTTATCTACATCAAAATCAGAGAGAATCATCGTGTCGTATCTAAAAGCTGCCATATAGCGATTGGCATATCAGAAGATGGAGAGCGTGAGATTATTGGCTTTATGATTCAAGATGAAGAAAGTGACGAAACTTGGTCTCTCTTCTTCGACTACCTCAAAACCAGAGGGTTAAGTGAAGTGGAAATGGTCATTTCCGATGCCCACAAAGGCTTAGTCAAAGCCATCAAGAAGTCATTTACAAACGCTTCATGGCAACGATGCCAGGTTCACTTTATGCGTAATATCCTCAATTGTATCCCTAAGAAAGATTCAAAACCTTTCAGAGAAGAAGTCAAAGCACTCTTCAAATTTACGGATATTGAAACGGCTCGCAAGGCTAAAAATACTATAGTAAGTGCCTATAGCGAACAATCAAAATACCATAAAGCCTGTGAAAAACTAGATGAAGGATTCGAAGATGCCTTTCAATACGCCGTTGTCGGTAAAGGTCAATCGAGATTAAAAAGCACGAATCTTCTTGAACGGTTAAATGAAGAAGTCAGACGCAGAGAAAAAGTTATCCGAATCTTTCCGAATCACGCCTCTGCCAATCGTTTAATCGGTGCAGTTCTTATTGACCGTCACGAAGACTGGCTAAGCTCTACCAGAAAATATATTCAATTTTAACCTATAGGTTAAAGCTTTAAAACAGTGTACTGTATTTTACACAATTTTATGGACTTGACTTTAAGGAGGGGAGGAGGATTGTTCAATTGGTAATAATAGATGTTTATGGGAAAATAACAAAAATAAAATTGTCAGATAAATTGAAACTATATATATCTAATGTTTCTGATGACTGGAAGGAAAGCATTATAGAAGACATGTTACAAGAAATTCGACAACAAAAAGTTGACATGGCAGATAATTTGAAAAGGTATGGTAAAACATTTCAAACAGAATATTCTATATCTTATTTGAAAGAAATCGTTCACGCCAATGTTGAAGACTATACAAAATATAATTTAGATTCTATTGAGTCATGTCTTCAATGCCTTGTTGATAATATGATATGTCTATTCTTTGACTATGAATATCAGGATATGCCTTTTTTTGATTGGACAAGCAATTGCTTTGATGGTCGTTTTTGTGAAGAGGATTACGCTGAAAAAGTGATGTATTTTAGTAACTTTGTAAATCATGATATACAAAATGGTATTCATATGAACTGCATTTATACAAGTAATATGAATCCTAAAGAGCATACTAGGATATTATCAAATCTAAGTTTTAGAATTGATTCAAACTTTAAAGGGTGCAGGACTACAGACGACTACATTACGGAACTTAAAAAAATGGGCAACCGAATTGATTCTATACTAAAATCGGAAAACGATTATTACAAATTAGATTATATTATGAACGGGATATATAGTGATAATAGTTATAATCAAAATCATTATTTAAAGACTTTTACTTTGTTAGAACTTGTATTATTAAAACCAAATCAGAATACAAATGAAATTGACAAATTACTAATACCTTATCTTGATAAGAAATATGGAGAGGTTTCGAGTGAAGTAGCAAAATTATTAAGACAAATGAGAAATAAAATCGGACATGGTGATTTCAAAGGTTTTAACGAAAAAGCAGAAAAATTCGCTCAAAAATTTATGAAACACTTTCATTTTGACTATACAGAATACAGTAGATTAAATTGGGTATTACTTCATACCTGCTGTCTTTTAGATGATTTACTCAGAATAACTATTTTTCAACAATTAAAAGTCACAAAATAATTATTATTTTATAGAGCAATCACCTATTTTGATTGCTCTTTTTCTATTTTTACGGAAAGGACGTGAAGACATGAAAAAAATAAGAAGTTACACCAGTATTTGGTCAGTAGAAAAAGTGATTTATGCAATTAATGATTTACAACTCCCTTTTCCCATAACCTTTACACAAATGACATGGTTTATCGTTTCTTTGTTTGTCGTTATAATCTTTGGCAGTTTACCACCACTTTCCTTGATTGACGGAGCACTACTCAAATACTTAGGGATTCCCGTTGTCCTCACTTGGTTCATGTGTCAAAAAACCTTTGACGGGAAGAAACCCTATGGATTTTTAAAATCTATTATTACCTATGCTCTACGCCCTAAAATAACCTATGCTGGCAAACAAATACGATTAAATAAAGAAAAAATGAATGAATCAATCACGATTGTAAGGAGTGAACAATTAAATGGCACACCCCATTAAATATATCGAAGATAATCTCGTATTTAATCATGATGGCGAAGTATTTGCTTATTATGAATTAATTCCCTATAATTACAGTTTTTTAAGTTCCGATGAAAAAGTTCAAGTTCATGATAATTTCCGTCAATTGATTGCCCAAAATCGTGATGGTAAGATTCATGCCCTGCAACTAGCAACCGAATCAAGTATTCGAGCGACACAGGAACAATCGAAAAAAGAAATCACTGGACGATTAAAAGAGATAGCTTACGAAAAAATAGATGAACAGACCGAAGCGTTAGTTTCTATGATTGGTGACAATCAAGTGGACTATCGCTTTTTTATTGGTTTTAAACTCTTGCTGAATGAACAGGAAGTATCGGTCAAAAATATTGGCAAAGACATTCAAAAAGCATTTGCGGAATTCTTTCATGGCGTGAATCACAAGTTGATGGGCGATTTTGTTTCTATGCCTATGTCAGAAATCGAACGCTTTTCTAAAATGGAACAGTTATTAGAAAGTAAATTATCCAGACGCTTTCACATTCGCCCATTGGGGAAAGATGATTTTGGGTATATCATTGCCCACCTTTACGGTCAAACAGGGATTCCTTTTGATGACTACGACTACCATTTACCCAAACGATATGAAGATAAAAAAGTGTTGGTAAAGAAATACGATATTATTAAACCCACTCGCTGTTTAATCGAAGAAAAGCAACGCTACTTACGGATGGAACAGGAAGATACTACCACTTATGTGGCGTATTTTACGATTAACAGTATCGTCGGCGAATTGGATTTCCCCAATAGTGAGATTTTTTATTACCAGCAACAACAGTTCACTTTCCCGATTGATACCAGCATGAATGTTGAAATTGTTGCTAATAAAAAAGCTCTGTCTACCGTTCGCAACAAAAAGAAAGAATTGAAAGACTTGGATAGTCACGCATGGGAAAGCGACAATGAAACCAGTACCAATGTGGTGGACGCTTTAGAATCTGTCGACGAATTAGAAACCAACCTAGACCAAACCAAAGAATCCATGTACAAACTAAGCTATGTGGTACGGGTATCGGCAAAAAATCTGGACGAGTTGAAACAACGTTGTGATGAAGTAAAAGATTTTTATGATGATTTGTCTATCAAATTAGTACGACCTTTTGGCGATATGCTAGGCTTGCATAATGAATTTATTCCCTCAAGCAAGCGATATATCAATGACTATATTCAATATGTCACGTCGGATTTTTTGGCTGGTCTTGGTTTCGGAGCTACACAAATGCTTGGTGAAAATTCTGGTATTTACGTCGGTTACAATCTCGATACAGGCAGAAATATTTATCTCCAACCCAGCCTTGCAAGTCAAGGAATTAAAGGCTCTGTGACGAATGCGTTAGCGTCTGCTTTTATTGGTTCATTAGGTGGCGGAAAATCATTCTCTAACAATATGCTGGTCTATTATTCGGTACTCTTTGGCGGACAGGCAATCATTGTAGACCCAAAAGCTGAACGTGGCAAATGGAAAGAAACCTTACCTGATATTGCCCATGAAATCAATATCGTTAATCTCACGAGTGAGAACGACAATAAAGGGTTACTTGACCCTTATGTGATCTTAAAACTCCCGAAAGATTCAGAAAGCCTAGCCATTGATATTCTCACGTTCTTAACAGGCATTTCCAGCCGAGATAGCGAGAAGTTTCCTGTCCTGCGTAAAGCGATTCGGAGTGTCACTCAAAGCGAACAACGAGGGTTGTTATTGGTGATTGATGAATTGCGAAAAGAAGATACACCCATCAGCAATAGTATTGCTGACCATATCGAAAGCTTTGTCGATTATGATTTTGCCCATCTGTTATTCAGTGATGGCAATGTCACCCAATCCATTAGCTTGGAAAAACAACTCAATATTATTCAAGTGGCAGATTTGGTCTTACCCGATTCCAATAGCTCTTTTGAAGAATACACCACCATGGAATTATTAAGTGTGGCAATGCTGATTGTCATTAGTACCTTTGCTTTAGACTTTATCCACTCTGACCGTTCCATTTTTAAAATTGTTGACCTTGATGAAGCTTGGAGTTTTTTACAAGTGGCACAAGGAAAAGCTCTATCTATGCGTTTAGTTCGGGCAGGGCGTGCCATGAATGCAGGGGTCTATTTCGTTACTCAAAACGCCGACGATTTACTAGATGAAAAGATGAAGAATAATATTGGCTTGAAATTCGCCTTTCGTTCCACTGACCTAGTGGAAATCAAAAAGACCTTAGAATTTTTTGGCGTGGACAAGGAAGATGAAAACAATCAGAAACGCTTACGTGAATTAGAAAATGGACAATGTTTAGTTTCAGACATCTATGGTCGTGTAGGGGTTATGCAGTTTCACCCGATTTTTGAAGAGTTGCTTCATGCCTTTGATACCAGACCGCCTGTGCGAAATGAGGGGGAAAAATGACACAAAAACAAAAGAAATTTCTTCACTATAGTTGGATAACGCTCCTTTGTGTGGGCGTTATTTTACTTTTATTAGGCACGCTGGGCAATGCAGTACAAGCAACAGGCTTAGTTGATGAAACCATTGATACAAGCAACGAGTATTCCAAGTATGGTTTAAATCATTATCAGCTTGATTATTATGTGGACAATAGCTGGGGCTGGCTGCCGTGGAATTGGAGTGACGGCATAGGGCAATCAGTGATGTATGGACTGTATGCCATTACCAATTTCATTTGGACGATTTCTCTTTATCTTTCCAACGCCACAGGCTATTTGGTCAAAGAAGCCTACGCCTTGGATTTCATTAGTCAAACGTCTCAAGCGATTGGTGAGAACATGCAGACCATTGCAGGGATTACACCGAATGGCTTTTCCAGTTCGGGTTTTTATGTCGGCTTCCTTCTTCTTTTTATTCTGATTGTTGGAATCTACGTTGCCTATACAGGACTGGTGAAACGAGAAACGACCAAAGCTATACGAGCTGTGTTAAATTTTGTGGTGGTGTTTATTCTATCAGCTTCCTTTATTGCGTATGCTCCCGATTATATTGCGAAAATCAATGATTTTTCCAAAGATGTGAGCACTGCCAGTTTAGATATTGGGACAAAGATTGTCCTTCCCGATACGGATAGTCAAGGCAAAGACAGTGTGGATATGATACGTGATAGCCTATTTTCTGTTCAAGTCAAGCAACCGTGGTTATTACTTCAATATGGCTCAACCGATATAGAAACCTTAGGTGAAGACCGTGTGGAAAAGTTATTGGCTACCAGTCCAGATACAAACAATGGTGAAGATAGAGAAAATGTAGTGATTGAAGAAATTGAAGATCATGACAATACCTATTTAACACTCCCGAAGACCATTTCCCGATTAGGAACAGTCTTCTTTTTGTTTGTATTCAATATTGGTATCTCGATTTTTGTTTTCCTTCTAACAGGAATCATGATTTTTTCGCAAGTGCTATTTATTATTTTCGCTATGTTTTTGCCAATCAGTTTCCTATTAAGTATGTTGCCGAGTTTTGATGGCATGGGCAGGCATGCCATTACCAAGTTATTTAATGTGATTATGACAAGGGCTGGTATTACCTTGATTATTACCGTTGCCTTTAGTATTTCCACTATGCTTTATTCGCTGTCAGCAAGTTCTCCCTTTTTCATGATTATGTTTTTACAAATTGTGACCTTTGCAGGGATTTATTTTAAACTGGGCGATTTAATGAGCCTATTCTCTTTACAAAGCAACGACTCTCAAAACATGGGCAGACAAGTGTTTCGCAGACCTCGTCAAATGATGAATCGACAAACCAGAAGATTTCAACGCAGTATGAGTAAGATTTTTCGTGGAAAAGCAGGGTCAACGAAGCAAAAGACAATGACAACAAAGCAGAATCAAACCAATAAAGCTAACCATACTCGTCAAAATGAACGGACTACACCAAAGAAAGAAACAGCACTTTCCAATGTGAAAAAGCAACAAGGCGGTATCGGGCAACGATTAGGTGAAAAGACAGCCCATGTATTGGACACGAAAAATCGTCTAGTCAATAAAAGAAAGCAGGCTAAACAACAGATACAGGCGACACCAACCCATGTCAAATATGCCCTTCATCAAGGAAAAGAGAATGTCACTCATAATGTAACAGACTTTAAACAATCTATGGCAGATACCAAAGCTCAACGCAAACAACAGCGTATGAACCAGCAGGAGCAAAAACGAAAGAACATTGCTCAAAAGCGTTTGGAGCTGGATAAAGCAAAAGAAAAAAGACGAAAAGAAAACCCATCATCTCCTGTTCAGAATAACCAGCAGCATGTTCGCAAGCGTCAGCAAACCGTCACGCCTGTTTTGTCACAAAACACTAAACGTGAAAATCATCAGCGACCATTGAAAAAAGAGCAAAAACAAAAGACACCACCGAAGCAATTCAATCAGAGGAAGCTAAATAAAAGAACGGATAAGCGAGGACAACAAACATGAAGCTAAAAATAACAGTGATTTGTAGTGTGGTCTTCTCTCTCTTCTTTTTTCTCTTATTATTCCTAGTCATTTTCTTTGCAGATGATACGGACAGTGGCGAAAACAACAAGGATTCTTCTATTTCACAAGGCGGTGTGACCGTTTCACCAGAAGTGTTGGCACACCGTCCGTTGATTGAAAAATATGGTAAGGAATATGGGATTGAAGACTATGTTTCTTATATCTTAGCCATTATGCAAGTGGAATCGGGCGGTACAGCAGAAGATGTTATGCAAAGTTCCGAATCTTTGGGTTTACCGCCCAACAGTTTGAGTACCGAAGAGTCCATCAAACAAGGGGTTAAATATTTCAGTGAATTATTAACCAGTGCAGAACAACAAGGAGTGGATATAGATTCTGTTATCCAATCTTATAATTATGGCGGTGGCTTTTTAAATTATGTGAGGAGTCATGGGAAAAAATATACCTATGAATTAGCCGAACAGTTTTCTAAAGAGAAGTCGGGTGGTCAAAAAGCAGACTATCCCAATCCCATAGCCATACCTGTGAATGGTGGTTGGCGATATAACTATGGAAATCAGTTTTATGTTCAGTTGGTTTCACAATACCTAACCGACACTTCCCCAACAGAATTTGATGATGAAACCGTGCAAGTCATTATGGACGAAGCCTTGAAATACGAAGGGTTTCCCTATGTCTTTGGAGGGGCGTCGCCTACCACCTCTTTTGATTGTAGTGGCTTAATACAATGGGTGTATGACAAAGCTGGCATTTCTCTCCCTCGTGTCGCCCAAGATCAGTATGACGCTACGCAAGAAATCTCTATGGAAGAAGCCCAAGCAGGCGACCTTATCTTCTTTCATTCAACCTATAATGCAGGCACATATGTGACTCATGTGGCGATATATTTAGAGGGAAATCGCTTTTATCATGCAGGCGACCCAATCGGTTATGGCGACTTAAGCAGTCGTTATTGGCAAGACCATCTGATTGGGGCTAGACGTGTTATTCATAACTAAGAAAGGAATGAATCAAATGATTATAAAAATCGAGCGAAAAGAAAAGAAGGAGAAACCAAAGAAATCTAAAAAACCGAGCAAGCAAAGAAAAGTTCCGATGATTAAAGTTGGCACGCATAAGAAATTAACCTTTGTTTTATGGGTTTTATTGATTGGTAGTGTCGGATTTGGAATCTATAAAAATTTTACTGCCATTGACACTCATACTGTCCGTGAAACAGAAATCATTAAACAGCAGATTGTCGATACCAACCAAGTAGAAAGTTTTGTGAAATCCTTTGCGAAAGACTACTTTTCGTGGCAACAATCCCAAGAAGCCATTGATAAACGAAATGAAAAATTGACCCATTATTTGACGGAAGAATTGCAGGTATTAAATGAAGAAATGATTCGTAAGGATATTCCTACTAGTTCTAGTGTGAACGATATACAGGTGTGGCAGGTTTCTCAAGTGAATGAGAACACCTTTGAGGTACTGTTTTCTGTTGAACAAGTTATTACCGAAGACAAAGACAAGGAAACTATATCGTCTAGCTTTCATGTGGTTGTCCATATAGATGAATCAGATAATATGGTTATTATCAAAAATCCGACAATGAGTAAGAAACCTCAAAAATCGGACTACCAACCCAAACAGCTAGAAAGTGACCATACAGTAGATACAGAAACGATGGACGAAATCACTAGCTTTTTAGAAACGTTCTTCCAGCTCTATCCTACCGCCACAGAAAAAGAATTGACTTACTATGTAAGTAATCATGTGTTACCTATGATTAACAAGGAATATGTTTTCGAGGAATTGGTGAATCCTATCTTTACCAGAAAAGATAACCAAGTAATCGTGAATGTCGCTGTGAAATATTTAGATCAAGAAACAAAGGCAACCCAAATCTCGCAATTTGAGTTGATATTAGAAAAACAAGATAATTGGAAGATTGTAAAATAACAAATATTGGTACATGATTACAGATACTTTGTAATCATGTACTCTTTTTGATAAAAAATTGGAGATTCCTTTACAAATATGCTCTTACGTGCTATTATTTAAGTGACTATTTAAAAGGAGTTAATAAATATGCGGCAAGGTATTCTTAAATAAACTGTCAATTTGATAGCGGGAACAAATAATTAGATGTCCTTTTTTAGGAGGGCTTAGTTTTTTGTACCCAGTTTAAGAATACCTTTATCATGTGATTCTAAAGTATCCAGAGAATATCTGTATGCTTTGTATACCTATGGTTATGCATAAAAATCCCAGTGATAAAAGTATTTATCACTGGGATTTTTATGCCCTTTTGGGTTTTTGAATGGAGGAAAATCACATGAAAATTATTAATATTGGAGTTTTAGCTCATGTTGATGCAGGAAAAACTACCTTAACAGAAAGCTTATTATATAACAGTGGAGCGATTACAGAATTAGGAAGCGTGGACAAAGGTACAACGAGGACGGATAATACGCTTTTAGAACGTCAGAGAGGAATTACAATTCAGACAGGAATAACCTCTTTTCAGTGGGAAAATACGAAGGTGAACATCATAGACACGCCAGGACATATGGATTTCTTAGCAGAAGTATATCGTTCATTATCAGTTTTAGATGGGGCAATTCTACTGATTTCTGCAAAAGATGGCGTACAAGCACAAACTCGTATATTATTTCATGCACTTAGGAAAATGGGGATTCCCACAATCTTTTTTATCAATAAGATTGACCAAAATGGAATTGATTTATCAACGGTTTATCAGGATATTAAAGAGAAACTTTCTGCCGAAATTGTAATCAAACAGAAGGTAGAACTGTATCCTAATATGTGTGTGACGAACTTTACCGAATCTGAACAATGGGATACGGTAATAGAGGGAAACGATGACCTTTTAGAGAAATATATGTCCGGTAAATCATTAGAAGCATTGGAACTCGAACAAGAGGAAAGCATAAGATTTCAGAATTGTTCTCTGTTCCCTCTTTATCATGGAAGTGCAAAAAGTAATATAGGGATTGATAACCTTATAGAAGTTATTACTAATAAATTTTATTCATCAACACATCGAGGTCCGTCTGAACTTTGCGGAAATGTTTTCAAAATTGAATATACAAAAAAAAGACAACGTCTTGCATATATACGCCTTTATAGTGGAGTACTACATTTACGAGATTCGGTTAGAGTATCAGAAAAAGAAAAAATAAAAGTTACAGAAATGTATACTTCAATAAATGGTGAATTATGTAAGATTGATAGAGCTTATTCTGGAGAAATTGTTATTTTGCAAAATGAGTTTTTGAAGTTAAATAGTGTTCTTGGAGATACAAAACTATTGCCACAGAGAAAAAAGATTGAAAATCCGCACCCTCTACTACAAACAACTGTTGAACCGAGTAAACCTGAACAGAGAGAAATGTTGCTTGATGCCCTTTTGGAAATCTCAGATAGTGATCCGCTTCTACGATATTACGTGGATTCTACGACACATGAAATTATACTTTCTTTCTTAGGGAAAGTACAAATGGAAGTGATTAGTGCACTGTTGCAAGAAAAGTATCATGTGGAGATAGAACTAAAAGAGCCTACAGTCATTTATATGGAGAGACCGTTAAAAAATGCAGAATATACCATTCACATCGAAGTGCCGCCAAATCCTTTCTGGGCTTCCATTGGTTTATCTGTATCACCGCTTCCGTTGGGAAGTGGAATGCAGTATGAGAGCTCGGTTTCTCTTGGATACTTAAATCAATCATTTCAAAATGCAGTTATGGAAGGGATACGCTATGGTTGCGAACAAGGATTATATGGTTGGAATGTGACGGATTGTAAAATCTGTTTTAAGTACGGTTTATACTATAGCCCTGTTAGTACTCCAGCAGATTTTCGGATGCTTACTCCTATTGTACTGGAGCAAGCCTTTAGAAAAGCTGGAACAGAATTGTTAGAGCCATATCTTAGTTTTAAAGTTTATGCACCACAGGAATATCTTTCACGGGCATATAACGATGCTCCCAAATATTGTGCAAATATCGTAAATACTCAACTGAAAAATAATGAGGTCATTATTATTGGAGAAATTCCTGCTCGATGTATTCAAGATTATCGCAATGATTTAACTTTTTTTACAAATGGGCTTAGTGTTTGTTTAGCAGAGCTAAAAGGATATCAGGTTACCACTGGCGAACCTGTTTGCCAGACCCGTCGTCTAAATAGTCGGATAGATAAAGTAAGATATATGTTCAATAAAATAACTTAGTGCGTTTTATGTTGTTATATAAATATGGTTTCTTATTAAATAAGATGAAATATTCTTTAATATAGATTTGAATTAAAGTGGGAGAGTGTAAAATATTTTGTGTAAATAGAAAAAAGGAAGTCCCTTCTGTAGAATAGAGTTACCACAACACATTCACAGAAGAGAGGACTTCCCTATGAACGATTTTACTACAGAAATTCTAAAGACTCTAGCGAACAAAGGCGATTTGAATGAATTATTCCGTGTCCATTTGGAGAAAGCAGTCAATACGCTTCTCAAAACGGAGTTAACGGCTTTCCTAGATTACGAAAAGTATGATCGCATTGGTTTTAACACGGGTAATTCTCGTAACGGCTCCTATGACCGTACGGTCAAGACCGAGTATGGGGAACTTCATCTCCAGATTCCGCGCGACCGCAATGGTGAGTTCAAGCAACAGACTGTTCCTGCTTATAGACGGACGAATGACACGTTAGAGGAGACCGTCATTCACCTCTTCCGAAAAGGTATTACCATGTCGGAAATCGCAGACTTGATTGAGAAAATGTATGGGCATTACTACACGCCCCAAACCATGTCCAATATAACAAAATCATTTACAGAAGAGGTAACGGCGTTTAAAGGGCGGGAGCTTCATGACCGTTATGCTGCTATTTATATGGACGCAACGTATATTCCGTTAAAGCGGAAAACCGTCGCCAAGGAAGCTATTCATATCGCAGTTGGCATTCGCCCGGACGGATCAAAGGAAGTATTGAGCTATGCGATTGCACCGACTGAATCCATCACGATTTGGGAGGAAATTTTATTGGACCTTCAAGAGCGCGGTTTGAAAAATGTCCTCCTGTTCATCACGGATGGCTTAAAGGGGATGGTAGGAGCGATTAGTCGGTTCTATCCCAAAGCTCGTTTTCAACATTGTTGTGTACACGTTTCCCGTAATATCAGTCACAAAGTGCGTGTCGATGATCGTAAGGAAGTCTGTGATGATTTTAAAATGGTGTATCAAGCCTCATCTAAAGAGGTGGCGTTGGAAGCACGTGGTGCTTTTGCGGAAAAATGGAAAACCAGCTATCCAAAAGTGGTTGAATCGATTCTTTCGAACGATCACTTGCTCACTTTCTATGATTTCCCCTTGGCCATACGCAAGAGTATTTATTCTACGAACTTGATTGAATCCTTTAATAAGCAAATCAAGAAATACAGCCACCGCAAGGAACAGTTCCAAAACGAAGAGTCGATGGAACGTTTCTTAGTCTCGTCTTTTGATACTTACAACCAAAAATTCCTAGGTCGCAGTCATAAAGGCTTTCAACAGGCCGAAGGCGAACTTGAACAAATGCTAAGCCAACTGATTGAGAATTAGAAACAATCTGCAGTAGGGAAGAATCATTTACACAAAATTATTGACGCTCCCTAAAGTGGAAAGGAGGAGATTGTTATTATAAACTACAAGTGGATATTGTGTCCTATTTGTGGAAATAAAACAAGACTACGAATACGAGTGGATACTATACTTAAAAATTTCCCTTTATACTGCCCCAAATGTAAGAACGAAACTTTAATTAATGTTCAAAAAATGAATATAATAACAATCAAAGAGCCAGACGCCAAGACGCAGAGCCGATAATTTGAGAAATGAAACTCTCATCTTATCGGCTCTTTTTGTTTATCTGAATTTTACTGACTAGCCTTCAATATTTCTTGCTTCATTGATACCTTTTGCTAGTGCTTCCATTAAGGATAGTTCTTTGTCTGTAAAGCTATCCATGTATTTTTCTACCTGTAACCTTCGAGTGCTTTTAATCAAATTATCTGTAGGTAAGAAAAATTCATCAATAGATACATGGAGTAATGATACAAGATCATACAGCACTTGTGTACTTGGGTGTTGTCCTTTGTTTTCTATATTTGTTAAATAACGTGGGTCAATTTCAATCATTGTTCCCACTTGTTCACGAGTGAGACCCCGTTTCATTCGAGCCTCTTTAATCGCTAAACCAACGGCTCTAAAATCGTATTTATCTTCTTTTTTACGCATACTAAATCACCTCTATACATTTTACTGTTCCTATATAACTATAAACAGGTATAGAAAAACATGTTATATAGTTTATGAGTTCCTATAGAACACTGTGGAATTTATTAATGCGATGAATCCAATTTCAAATAGAAAGGTCGCTGATTTTATTTACCTATACAACTTTATAAAATTTAGTCATACTCCTAGAAAGTAGATAAAATTGGCGACTTAATGGAGGGAAAAGTCGCCATGAGAAAGATAATCTGTCATCTAGTTCTCTTAATTAAGTTCTTATCAAAAAAACTTATCCACCTGTACTGGATAGATATGACCATCAATGTGGTTTTGCAGATTACATAGATAGAAAAATCAAAGCATATGAACAGAGAAAACAATCTGTTTATGTGCTTTTTTGGTCACTTAATAAATATCTTTTAGGATTTCTCTTCATTTATGCAACAAATCCCCCTTTCGTGTCGGGGCTTAGTATGAAGGGAGATAAAGAAGCACATGCCACTCCCTTTCACGACAGAAAGGGGGTGAAAAGCATGAAACCATCTTCTTTTCAAGAAACCATAGAAAATCAGTTTGACTATATCTGCAAACAAGTTATTGAAGATGAACGAAAAGATTACTTCAAACATCTAGACAGACTATCAGCAAAAGAAGTCTCGTTTTCTGATATAGATAACTACCTTGTCAACTCTTTTTCTACTGTTGATACGTACGTCACTGATTTCCAACTATTTAAATTATTTGGATTAAGAATCAATGTTGAAAGTGATTTATTAAGTGAAGCCCTGCGTCATCTTTCAGAGAAAAAACGGAACATTATTTTACTTCATTACTTTATGGATATGAGTGATGTGGAGATTGCGGAGTTACTAAATTTGAATCGTTCGACTGTTTATCGTCATCGAATAAGTGGACTAGCCATGATTAAAGAATTCATGAAGGAGTGTAAAGAATGAAAACAGCCTATCCAAGGGTTCCCTTCCCCCTCATTGTAAAGGCGACAGATGGCGACGTGGAAGCAATTAATCAGATTGTTAAACATTATCGAGGGTATACCTCAAAACGTTCATTACGTCGCATGACAGACGAATATGGAAATTCTCATATGGTTATTGATGAAACCCTACGTGGCAGAATGGAAACGAAACTCATCTCTAAGATTTTATCGTTCGAAATTAAATAGTCCCATTTTTTCGTGGAAGCGTGTCGAATCGTATCCACGCTTCCCAATTTGGGAGGTTTGTTATTCCATCAAAGCATATTGTGTGTTCAGTAGGTTTTGATAGGCTAACAAGCCAAACGTTCTTTGACAACCAAATAAAGGCAATCGAATACGTTTCGGTAAGAAAAGAGCTGATGAACTAACACGCCATGACCTACAAAATTAGTGAGCGATTCATGTTAGTAATTCGAAAGTAATCTTTAGCAGGATTGCTGCCATGACTTTCTTATCGTGATAATGATACTCCCGTATAGCCATAGTCCGAGCGTTAGAAGCGTCACAGGCAATGGGTACGGCTACATGAGAACCATGCAGAAGTGAAATTCCTGTGAGCTTTGCTAGAGCTGTTCGATTGCTAAGATATTCTTCTCTTGTCAGTGTATTATTATAAAACTATTTGATATAATTATAGGTGAATATTGGAGTTTTCCTAGCCTATAATTGGGAAAGGAGTAATAATGATAACGGTCACAAAAAAGGATTTAGTTGAGCTAGGATATGGAACTTCTTTTTCAGCAGACATCATAAAAAAAGCAAAAGAATTGATGATTACAAAAGGGCATATCTACTATCAATCTCGAAAGCTAGATAGAGTCCCTCGTGAAGCTGTTGAAGAAATTCTAGGAATTCGGTTTTCAAATGAAAACAGGTCTGAGTAGTTTTTGCACAGTAAGGAGTAAAAACTATGGTTAAAGACCCAATAAAAAAAGCAAAGAATGGAACCTATTATTTTCGTGCAAATCTAGGTTATGATTCTAAAGGGAAAAAAATTCAAAAATATCGTAGTGGATTCACTACTAAAAAAGAAGCAAGAGAAGAATATTCGAAACTGCTATTGATGAAACCAGAAGAATTAAGTGAGAATAAGGATAAAATGACGTTTAAACATTATATCTTTGAAATTTTCCTTCCATGGTATAAGACACAGGTAAAGCTCAGAACATATGAAAATCGCTTACCAACTATTAAGAAGCATTTCTCTTATTTTGATAAAATGGCTGTTTCCGATATTGAGCCTATTGATGTGCAAAATTGGCAACTAAAATTATCAAAGAAGTGTAAGTCTTCTTATGTAAGAGCTGTTCAAGGACTATTTTCAGTTGCTATGGATCGAGCAATTGTCCTTGGGATAACCACCACAAATCCATCTAAGATTATTGGCAATGTGAAAAAGCAAAAGTCTAAAATTGAATTTTGGACAAAAGAAGAATTTGAAAAAGTAATCTCTCTAATTTACAAAGAAGATTACTATCAACACTTTTTATTTATCTCTCTGTGGTTTTTATTTATGACTGGAATGCGAATTGGTGAAGCTACTGCCATTCAATGGGAAGATATTGATTTTGACTCAGGAGTACTAACCATCAACAAAACACTCTATTACAAGAATCAATCGAATTATAGATTTGTTGAACCAAAAACAAAGGCGAGCGTTCGTCATATTGTATTAGATAAATGCACATTAACTTATTTATCCGAATGGAAGGAAGTACAACAAAATCTAATTCAGACAGACTTTGTAATGAGCTATAACGGTATTCCTACCCAAAAACATACACTATCATATGCTATTGAACGCTATGCTAAGCTGGCTGGTATCCATCGAATCAGAATCCATGGGTTACGGCATTCTCATGCTTCCTTGTTAATCAGTATGGGAGAAAATCCACTTATCATTAAAGATCGTCTAGGACACGAAGATATTGAGACGACTTTAGGAACGTATGGACATCTTTATCCTAACAGTAATTTCGAGGTAGCTAACAAATTAAATGGAGCCATTTCCTTTAAAGAAGCAAAACAAAATTATGATACTTCACCAAAGAATCAATTTACTGTAGACTACTTGCGAAACAAAGAAATGAAAAAAGTGCAATAAAAGTGCAGTAAAAAGATAAGAAGAGCCAGAAACCCTTGGTATAAGAGGATTTCTAGCTCTCCTACAACTACTCCCACTCAATCGTTGCCGGTGGCTTACTCGTGATATCGTACACTACGCGATTAACGTGTGCGACCTCATTAACGATGCGCACCGAAATCTTCTGCAACACATCCCACGGAATCTGTGCAAAGTCGGCGGTCATTCCATCAACGGATGTCACAGCACGGATACCGATTGTGTAATCGTATGTCCGACCGTCACCCATCACGCCGACACTTCTAATGCCTGGTAAGACAGTAAAGTATTGCCATACCTCGCTCTCAAGCCCCGCGTTCTTGATTTCCTCACGTAGAATCAAATCAGAATCACGTACGATTTCGAGTTTATCCTCAGTCACCTCGCCGATGACGCGGATACCCAGTCCTGGTCCGGGGAATGGCTGACGCCAAACCAAATCATGTGGCATCCCCATACGCTCGCCAAGTTCACGCACCTCGTCCTTGAACAAAGTATTCAGTGGCTCAATTAACTTAAATTGCATGTCCTCAGGTAGGCCACCCACGTTATGGTGTGACTTGATAGTTGCTGCGGTACTGGTTCCTGACTCAATGATATCCGTATACAAGGTTCCCTGGGCCAAGAAATCGATGCCATTCAGCTTCGTTGCCTCATCGTCGAAGACCTCGATGAATTCCTTACCGATAATCTTTCTCTTGGCTTCTGGATCACTCACACCAGCAAGTTTATCCAAGAAACGCTTCTGAGCATCAACCTTGATGATGTTCAAGCCGAACTTGCCTTCTAGACTTTCCATAACTTGGTCAGCTTCATTCTTTCTGAGCAAGCCATGGTCAACAAAGATTGAGGTCAATTGGTCGCCAATTGCCTTATGCAAAAGCACACCGACAACTGATGAGTCAACACCACCCGAAAGACCAAGCAACACTTTTTTGTCACCAACGGTCTCACGAATCTTGTTGATTTGTAGTTCGATGAAATCATCCATCGTCCAGTTAGCTTCAGCACCTGAAATGTTGAACGTGAAGTTCTTCAAGATGTCCATGCCATATTCAGTGTTGCGCACCTCAGTATGGAATTGAATACCGTAAATTCTACGTTCGCGGTTCTCGATTGCTGCAAAAGGTGTGTTGGCACTCTCAACCACAGTAACGAACCCATCAGGTATCTTCGTCACCTTGTCACCATGACTCATCCAGACGAACTGGTTCTTTGGTAGGCCAGAGAAGAGCTCAGAGTCTGCATCGGTCACTTCGATGTCTGCCTTACCATACTCCCGCTCCGTCGAAGCCTCGACAGTTCCGCCATTTGTATAAGTAATCAGTTGCATCCCATAACAAATGCCCAACACTGGGATTCCCAGGTTGAAAATTTCTTGGTCAATCGTAAATGCCCCATCGTCGTATACACTATTGGGTCCACCAGAAAGGATGATACCTTTAGGCGCGATGTGTTTAACCTCATCAGCTGTAATCGTGTTTGGGAATAACTCAGAATAAACGCCCAAATCGCGGATGCGGCGTGTAATCAATTGGTTATATTGACTACCGTAATCAAGCACAATAATCTTGTCGGCAGCGATATTTTCAATGTTTTCAAATAAATTAGTCAAAAGGCTACTCCGTTCTCCACAATAATCCTAACAATAACTCTATTAATAATAGCGACTTTTGACGCAACATTCAATAAAAACTACCTATTAATACTTTCGTAACCAAACAGAGTCGATTAAATGGTGCTTGGTTTTATGCAAAATCAGGTTGGCTCGCGGCTTCGTCGGCGCAATATACTCGCGTAAATTCGTGAGATTAACCTCCTGCCACACATCCTTAGCCATCTGAATTGCATCATCCATCGAGCGGTGCGCGTATTTATAGTAATAGTTCTCCGGATCATTCTGCGCCAACTCAAGGATGCGTTTAAATCGGCTGAGGTACCACTCCTCAATCTGGTCCTCATCCGCATCTAGATAGAGCGAGAAATCAAAGAAATCACTAATATATAGCTCCTGATTCGCCGGTAGTTGGAGCACGTTAATTCCCTCGACGATCAGAATATCCGGCTGTGTCACATGTCCATACTCTCCCGGCACGATGTCGTAGATGTTGTGCGAATAGATAGGGTATGTCACATCAGGCTTACCACTAGAGACGTCATTTAAGAAATCGTACAACAGGTTCATGTTGTAACTATCGGGGAACCCTTTTCGTTCTAACAAATTACGTCTATTTAACTCCGCCGTACTGTAGAGGAAGCCGTCCGTTGTAATTAGTTGAGCCTGCAGCTCGGGGTAAAGGCGTTTAAGCATCAAGGTGATCAACCTCGCACTCGTACTCTTACCGACTGCCACGCTACCCGAGATTCCAATGATAAACGGTATCTTGACCTGCTCCGTCTGCAGGAAGTGCGCGCGTTTCTCCTCCAGCTCCTTCTTCTTGGTGTAGAACAGGTGGAGATAATCGACCAGTGGTAAGTATATTTGGTCGACATCCTGCAGGTTGACCCGATCCCCCAAAGAGGTCAGATCCACCAAATCACGTTCCGTGACGGGACTCTCCTTTTTTGATTGCGCAAAGGCGCTCCAGCTTGCACGTGAATACTTCTTAAATATCTCTTTCATCTCTCGTAGTTAGCTCCGTTTTTATTTCGTTGTGCAGCGCTTGGCTGAGCTCTGCCCGTTTCAAAAATCCTGCAATGAGGTTTGCCTCAAATTCCGTCTCCGGCACCAGTTCTGGTAGTTTAACCTGCTTGTTTAGTACCACGAACGTCAGCATAGCGTAGGCCGCCAGTTCGTGTTCGCCGTTGTAGATTAATCCAAGTACCTCGATTACTCGGTCTGAATGCCCGCTCACCATGGACTTGATTGTGACCTCTTCACCGAGTGCCAGCGCCTTGATAAAGCGCACCTTATCGACCGATCCCGTCACCGCGCGCTCGTTCGTCATTTTCTTGACCGAGCCAGCCAAGGAACTATCAATCTTAGCAAGCAGCTTTCCGCCAAACAAAATACCCAGGTGGTTCAAATCCGCTTGTTCCACCTTGAAGTGGTGAATGTCAATTGTATCTTTAACTCTCATGAACAGATTCCTAACTAAATTTGTACTTACGGCTATTCTAATTTAATATAAAGAATATAAAAAGGATTTAGAGGCAATTATGGCAAAAATTATACTTTTTGGAGACTCCATCCTCGGCGGGTTTACAGATGGGCAGATGACGAATAAGGTCACCAATCAGCTCAGACAGGCTTTCCCCACCGATAAAATCATCAATAACTCAATGGCCGGTGCTACTACCGAGCAAGCCTTGGCAAATGTCAACAAGAGAGTCATCCGAGAACATCCTACCGTTGTCGTCGTCAACTTCGGCGTCAATGATGCGGGACTGGCACTTGCAATGAGTGCCGGCCGTTACAATAACAATTTAAACATGCTAGTTGAAAAAATCGGGGCGAAAAAGGTGATCTTAATTTCACCCAGTTTCACAAATTGGCGCGTGGACCGCGATCAATCGTGGACCCGCATCCTGCAGTTCGAGTTGGTTACTGAACATGTCGCCAAACACTACCAGTTACCGTTTCTGGACCTTGCTGCCTTAATGCAGCAACAACAAAATCCATTGACCCTCTTGCAGTCAGATGGCGTCCATTTAAACAATCAGGGTATTAAACTCCTAGTAGATCACCTGATTCCACTCATTAGAACCAAACTCACCACAAAAGAGTAGCCAAAATTTTGGCTACTCTTTTTTTAATCACATATCATGGATGACCCACGAATGAGTTCTGGCTAACTTTCAGAAGCACCCGAGGTACTGTCCACTGCTGGTACCTTTGGTGCCACTACTTCGGCAGGCTGCTCTGTCGCCGATGCACCACTCGTATCGTCAACCTTTGCTGCACTTGGTCCGGGTACAGTGGTAATTACCGGGCCCGCACTAGAAGCACCGGTGACCGCGCTAACCTGATTATCTGGATCCGGAATTAATTTCTGACCAGTAGTCTCTAGGTAGTACTTCACGATTGGCCACAAATCAACGACCCACTCATTAATTCCCCGGTAGTTCCCTGCCTCATCATGCATTGCCTTGTAGTAATGCATCCAGTGCCGTGTTGGGCCATTTCCGGGCACAGACATCTTGACCAAGTCGGTTTTGCCAGTCCTGAGTTGGTTAACCACGTTTGCGGCACCTTTCAGTGCCCGCGTTGGATGAACGTCGGCTAGTGGATCGCCCACTTGCCCGGGACGTCTTGGTGCTAACATTGCCTTTGGATCCTCGCCCATGCGGTTGTAGTAGATGAATTGGTTATTCTCGTCTGCATAGGTCAGTTCGATTGGCATCGAGTTCAGGAACCAGTTCAGTTGATCCACCGTTAAAATTCCGCGATCGAGCTTCACATAGGTCTTGCCTGCAACCGCATTAACTTTGGCCGCTGCCTGCTCCACCCAGTCCTCGGCTTTCATGTCAACGCCATCAATCGTGGTATCACATTTGCCAGTGGACCACATATCCTCTGCAGCGCCAGGATTGTCTGCACGCCCGTTTAACTTGTTGATCACCTGGACAAAGTCGAGGAATTTAGTTAACGTCGTCCGCAAGAACTCAACAGTCCGTTCGTCCTTCAAGTTACCTTCGTCATTGAAGGCCTCCTTAACGTTCGCCAGTAAGAACTCGTTACCTGGCATCGTAATTGCATTCACACCTGGTGATTCCAAAATCTGACGCAGGTTCAATTGCGCCCGACTCGAGCCTTGATTGTGGTATGAAGCCCCCACAATCATCACGGGTTTATCTGCAAATGGGTGCAGGTTACATGACAGCCATTCGATGACACTCTTGAGCGCTGCTGGGATGGTGTGGTTGTGCTCTGGTGTCGCAATAATTACACCGTCAGCAGCCATGATTTTCCGGTTCAGGTACTGAATTGTTGGACTATTTGATTGGTCATTACTTTGGTTAAACATGGGTACATCGGTGATGTCTAACACCTCGACGTCAACCAGATTACTAAAATGCTCAGCGATAAAACGCATCAATAATTTGTTATATGATTGTTCGGCCACAGAGCCGACGATTCCGACTAATTTCATTTTGGTAGACTCCATTTCAATTATTTATTTTCTTCCCACGAGAAATCATTAGCAATGGCCTCATCCTGCGTTTGGGTGTTGTTCAGTTGGGCGGTAATTCTGACAAAGGCCTCGAAGTCGGCAAATAAGCCTTCAAGCAACTTCACCTTCTCCGGATCCTTCAGATTCCCTTCATCGTCAAAGGCCTCGAGTGAATGACCCAGCAGATATTCTGAACTAGGCATTACCCGTGCCATCAGCTCCGGTGAGTCGAGTACTTGTCTCAAGTGCGCTTGGGCACGGCTTGAACCAAGTGAGCCATAAGAAGCACCAGTAATCATGACCGGCTTATTAACAAATGGATGTACGCCATAGGACAACCAGGCCAGTGCGTTCAACAATGCGGCGGGGACGGAGTGATCATATTCCGGTGTGCTGATAATCACGCCATCAGACTCTGCGATCTTGTTCGCTAACTGCGTTGCATACAACGGAATCGTGCGTTCGCTGTTCTTTGCGAAAACCGGTAGGTCTTTGATCTCAACCAGTTCAATCTCCGCCTGATCGGCAAAATGACGTTTGATAAACTGAAGCAAGGTCCGGTTAGTCGACTTGTCGGCATTACTTCCTACGATAGCGATAAATTTATTCATCTGAAAATCTCCTTTGAACATTATTTGCTACATCTTTCACAATTTATTGTAAGGGCTTTCAGAGATAAAAACAAGAGCTTTCTGTGAACTTTTTTACATATTTTCTTGGGAAAATATTCCAAAACAATATAAAAAAGAGCCTCCAGTTTTCTGGAGGCTCAAATATTCCACTAGCGAACTTCATATAAATCGGGTGAGATGTGCGCGAGTAGCGGACTAAATTCTCCCTGATACAAAATGGTCAACGTGTGCATTGCCCGTGAGGCAATCGTGTAGACCAGTTGGCGTTCAAAGTCACCTTGATAATTCTTGCTCGAGGCATCCCACATGATGACCGCATCGAATTCCAATCCTTTGGCCAAGTATGCCGGCACCACGATGGCTCCGGGAACGAGTCGCTGATTCTGGGACCCAATCAAAGTCGTTTTGAGCCCATTTGCTTTCAACAGTTCAAATACCTGTTGTGCTTCTTCCAGCGTCTTCGTGATTATGGCTGTGGCCACCTTTTCGTTCTCCGGCTTTTGCAGCATTGTTGCGACGACCTGGATCAGCTCTGTCACGTTTTTACGCCCGTAAACAACCGGCAATGGTCCCACTCGGTCAAACGCTTCAATCTGCTGCCCGGAACTCAGAATTTCCTTCGTGTAATTCGTCACCTGTGCCGTGGAACGGTAAGAGGTCGTTAGTTGCACAACTTTCGTCTTCTCTTCGTCAAACAAGCCTGATATTTCACTCAGAAGCGAGCTGCTATCCTCTTTGATCAGAATTGCCTGATTCAAATCACCCAGCATGGTGAACTTGGCGCGTGGAAAATTATACTTGAGGTAGGCCAATTGGAACGGCGTGTAATCCTGAATCTCATCGATAAAGACGTAACGCATCGAAGTTTCTCCGCGGCGTCCCGTAACCAAATCATACAGGTAGAGGTAAGCGGACGCGTCAGCCATCTTCACCTGGCGCTGCCTGAAGTCATTCTTCAGCTGCTCAATAGAATCCGCCCAATCAGTCTCGGTTAAACCAAATTCGCTCAACTCAATCAATTGCGGCACACGCTTTAGGAAATGCACGTATTGACCACGAATATTCAGGAATTGGTTGTGATGAATCTTCCGACTAACTGTCTTTAATTGCTGCAAAACAATTTTGCGGGCGAGAAAGCCTGTCTCCTTCGCACTGGATTCAAACTCTTGGTCGGGCCGGTCGTAGAGCTCGCGCAATTCCTCTGCACTCATGTGCTCAATCAAGTCTTGTACCCAGGGTTTGCGCGTCTCCGCGTCAACTCGTTGGTTCAATAACTTCAGCAGAGCTTCCTTCGTTGACTCAATCCGATTACGCAAATGGTAGTTCTCGTTAAAGCTGTAGTAAATTTCCTTAATCTGTTCCTTGCTGAAATAGGGCTCAGTCTGGTTCTTGAAGAAGATGTCCTTGAACTGCACACCCGCTTTCTCCAGGTGACTAGCATATCGCTTAGTCGCTCTGAAAAAGAGCACGTCATTTTTCAGCTTTTCAAGGTTAGACTGTTGATTCGTCTGGGTCTCTTCAAACTGCTGAAACAGATTCTGAACAGACAAGCCAGGAATTCTTCTGGAGAGGAATTGCCAGTATGTCATCTGGACCATGTTCTGTTCACCGAGCTCCGGTAGGACATTCTCGATGTAGTCGTTAAATAATTGGTTCGGACTAAACATGATTACCTGGTCACTGGTTAAATTACCACGGTAGCGGTAGAGCAAATAGGCTATCCGCTGCAAGATTGCACTGGTTTTACCTGAGCCAGCTGCACCTTGAACAAAAAGCAGGTCGGACTTGGTGTCCCGAATAATCTTGTTCTGCTCCCTTTGAATAGTGGTCACGATGGACTTCATCTGCGTCGATGACTTCTCGTTCAACACCTCAAGGAGCATCTGATCACCAATGGTTTCCTGGGTATCAAACATTGCCTTGATTTTACCCTGTTCAATGATGAATTGACGCTTTAGGGTCAGGTCGACCTTCTGAGGGCCATCAGGTGATTCATAAGTTACCTCACCCAGCTTACCGTCATAATAGATTGACGAAATGGGTGCTCGCCAATCATAAATGAGGAAATTATCATCACGGTCACTCAGCGAGCCCAGACCGATGTAGATGGTTTCGGCCTTTGGTTCACCCTGCTCATGAAAGTCCACGCGTGCAAAATAGGGCTTTTGTTCTAAGCGCTGCAGGGTGGCCAATTCGTGAGTTGAGTGTTGCCATGTATTATTCCGTTCTTGGAGCAGTTGTTGCTGTTGCCTGATTGAGAGCGCCGTCTCCATCGTGGCAGATGCATCCCCATAGTTCAACCGGACGTCATCATAGAAGTGCTCATTCAGATGCTTCTCCTCTGATTTCACCCGGGCGATGTCGCCAGACAACTTGGATTTTTGTTGCGTTATTTCAGCCAAGACATGGTCGAGACGTGCTTGCTCAGCGGCTTGATTCACTAACTCATGTTTGTCCATTCACTCACTCCATCCTAAAAAGTTACATAATATAATACCACACCTACACCTTTTAATCAAAATTTAATCACAAAAAAACCTCACGAAAAGTCGGACTAATAGTCTAACACACGTGAGGTACAAAGCGCAATTTTTAATGTTGATATTACTTTCTATTCTGGCGTCTCCGCTGGACCAAATATGGAATCCAATAAGTGACCACATAGCCCATTGCCATCCCGACGAAAGTCCAGACCATAATCTGGTGCAAGAACCAACCGAGAATCAGGCCAGCCAAAGTAAATAATCCCAAGATTGTACTACGATTGTTCATCAGATGTTCCCTCTTTATTCGCTATAATTCTTTATAAATTGCTACCTTTACTTTATCATAGAAAATGAGGCAATCATAAAGGAGTAGTCCAAATGAAGAAAATTTATATTATTAGACACGGCAGAACTTTTCTGAACAAGTACGATAAAATGCAGGGCTGGTGCGATTCACCACTAACGAAAGACGGCCTAGCTGGTGCGCAGGAGGTAGCTCAGGTTTTGCGGGACGTCGACTTTGGTGCGGCATTCTCATCTGATCTGAAGCGAGCAAGCGACACGGCTAAAATAATTCTCCAGGCGAACAAAAACGCGGCTACACTGGAACTAGTTGAGTCACCCCACTTTCGGGAGGCCTTCTACGGCTACTTCGAAGGCATGGGAAGCCCGGAAGCCTGGTTCCTTGCAGGAATGCCCCACGGTTTCAAGAATAAGGCAGAGATAATTAACCAGAACAACTATGACGTAGCCAAGGACTTCATGAAGGAAGCAGATCCATTCCATGACGCTGAGAACGCCGCAGAATACTGGGCCAGGGTTGATCAAGGACTGGAACTAATCAAGGCACTTCCCGATTCCGTCGAGAACGTATTATTGGTAACGCATAGTAACACCATCTCGAGTATTGCAGAACGATTCAGTCAGCCAGGCGAGTTCGCGCTCGCTCGCGGAGCCAGAAATTCCAGCATCTCGATTCTGGAACTAGCACACGACAAATTTAAGCTCGTCAGCTTCAACAAACTTACGCTCTGAGCACCAATTAAATAAGCAACGGGTCCATTCACGGACACCGCTGCTTATTTTTTTCTGGGAAAGCAAACTAGAATTGGCCACGCGCCTTGCCGGCAAGCACGACGATCACGAGTCCGACAACAAGCAGCAAGAGCCCACGATAAAAATGGTTAATCCAGTCTCCATCATTGTTTGTGTTCCTCCTTAAACTGTCTTCTTCAAGACAATGGACCGATACAGGTATGTTGTCAAGAGATAATAGATGCCGTAGAGGGCGATAAAGATCGTAAATGGCAGCCAGATTCCCTGGTAAGGTGTAAGCAGGAATGCCTTGAAGAATTGAAGGCCAAACAAGACGTGGACAATTCCGAGTATTCCTGGGAGTGCGAACAAGACCGCAATTTCCTTCGTAATCGAATTCTTCAACACACGTTCTTTCACACCAATCTTGCTGAGCATCTCGTAGCGTGCAACGTCGCTTTGAGCACCACTCAATATCTTAAACATCAAAGTACTTGCCAACATCGTGAGAAAGGCAATTCCAAGGAAGAAGCCCATGAATTCAAAGCCCGAAAACACCTGATGCATCGCCTGATACGTTATGGGCTTGGTATTTTGTGAAATATCCTTTAACTTGGGATTGGCCGCAACTTGCAGCGTTTGGATCTTCGTCAATTGCTTGACATCTTTTTGGAAGTTCACCACTTTTAAAAGCTGAACCCGCTGTTCTTGTGCACTCTCACTGCTATAAGCAGCATCAGTGAGGAAGACGTACTTCTTACCGCCGTAATTTGGGATGATGCCAGTTAACTCATAGTGGGCGGCCCCATCTGCATCTTCCAGTTGCGCCACGCTATACGTGCTCAGTTGCGTTTTAAAGCTGTTATTTTTGGGATTGTAGATGCCCTTCATATACTTCAACGGTTGGCGTTCAAACTCGGACTTGTTCAAATAAACGTTCTGGGCGTCCTCCTTGTAGTGGTACGTGGTGGTCGACTTGACGGCAACGTCCTTCAGCTCATCCTTGACCGCTTTGTCGTTTGTAAAAATTTGCGCATCAAAGTAACGCGAATTAGCCATCTGCTCTGCCATCCGGTCGAACCCAAGACCGACTGTGATGGCTCCAAGAGCTAAGGCGAACAGAATAGAAATTACAGATAAAATCCTGGTGTAATCAGTGATTCTAAAGCGTAATTGGTTCAGTGTGAAGCTCCGTAATCCCCGATAAAGGACGCGGTGATTCTTTCTGATTAGGTTGATAACCGCGATGAATAACGAGTTGAAGACGAGGTATGATCCGAGCACAATCGTCACCAGTGCGATGGGAATTGACATCAGAACTAAGTTCTGGACATTCGCCATGGACCAGTAACCGACCGCGAGCGATATGACACCAAGCACAGCCTGAACCGTAATTCGGAAGCTATTCTTCCGGTATTTAACGGGTTTATTCTGTCCGTGCAACAATTCCAGAACAGGTGTCTTGACTAAGTTTCTTCTGTTAAAGAGTGCGGCGATGAAGAACAAGACCACGAAGAACAAAATCGTGGCAATCACCGCGGGAATGTACAGGCCGACAAAACCCGGCAATGTCAGATCGAGCTGACTAATGAGGAGGCCTGATACCACCTGCGTCAGCCCGACGCCGAGGAGAACACCAATGATGGTCGCAATTGTGCCCATCAACATCGTCTCGAGGAAGATTAGCGTGCCAATCTTACCGGTTTTGGCCCCCAGCATGAGGAACATACCGTAGTCCCGTTGCCGCATACTGAGCAAGAAGCTATTCGCATAAACGATGTAGACCAAGGTGATAATTGCGAGCAAGACGACACCGAAGGCAAAGACAAACGTTGTATTGCCAGAGCTCAGCATCGAGTTGTTCGACAAGAATTTATTGTTCAGCGCCAGGCTCAAGAACATGTAGAAAATCGCACTGGAGATTGTGAGTCCCGAGAACAAAACAACGTAGTCTTTGAGCCGGCTTTTGGCGCCTGATAATGCTAATTTAAATAACATGACTCTCCTCCTACTGTCCGTATGTCCCTAAGTTATCAATAATCTCCTGGTGAAATTCATGCCGGGTCTTCGTGCCACGCACCAATTCCTGCCCAATTTTACCGTCCTTGATAAAGAGAATTCGTTGTGCATAGCTAGCCGAGAACGAATCATGGGTCACGAGTAAGATCGACACTTGATCGTTCGTATTGATGTCCTCCATCGTGTCTAGTAACTCCTTTGCACTCTTCGAATCTAACGCTCCCGTTGGCTCGTCACCGAATAGGATTGCAGGCTCGTGCACCAAAGCGCGGGCTGCGGCAACACGTTGCTTCTGCCCACCGGAAATTTCCGCAGGATACTTATCGAGGATCGCAGCAATGCCCAAACGGGTGGCAATCTTTTGGACAGCCGCATCAATTTTCTTACTATTCACACCCTGAAGCGAGAGTGGCAACGCGATATTCTCGCTGTTCGTCAAGTTCTCTAACAGGTTGAAGTCTTGGAAGATAAAGCCAATCTCCTGGCCCCGGAAATCTGCCAATTTGTCCTTCGATAACTTCGTAATATCCTGCTTATTGATGGTCACACTACCAAAAGTTGGCTGATCAAGTGTAGACAGAATATTCAGGAGCGTCGTCTTACCAGAGCCCGAAGCCCCCATGATTCCGACGAACTCGCCATTCTTCACAGAGAAGTTGACATCGTTTAGCGCTTGGTACTGCTTCTCATTTTTTTTCCCATAGATTTTGCCGAGACCTTTTACATCGACGACATTCATATTTTGCATAGTTTTATTCCTCCGATAGAACATATCTTAGCGAATAATCGGATAAATTTACTGCGTTTGACCTTACTTTCTACTAACAAAATTGTAAGTTTCTCTGAAACAAAACTTTAATTTAACCCGCTAAATAATTATAATAGTCAATTGTGTCTAAATATATGTATGAATGAAACAAAGTAAAGGGGAAAAACTATGCAAGATCTTGAACAAAAAAATACATTAGTTGGCCCGTCATTGCCTTGATGGACTTTGTCACAGTCATCGGCTTTGAAGACATCATCTACAACTTTCAGAATCAGGGCCTCGGGACCATTACCACCTGGATTCTGATGCTATTCTTATTCGTGATTCCGTACGAAATGATGGTCGGGCACCTACCTTGGTCAGGGCAACATGCCCCACACCGAGCCCTTTACCTGGAAGTCAATGATTCCAAACTTTAATCTCACTTACCTGACAACGCTCGGTCTGTTTATCTTCGCCATGAACGGTTCCGAGTACATTGCGCCTTACGTGACCGAGATGAAAAACGGGCCAAGAGATTTTCCAAAAGCAATTTGGATGCTCGCCATTATGACTGGCTTCCTGACCGTACTAGGTTCATTCTCCCTTGGAATCTTCTTTAATGCACACCATCTCCCAAACGGTTTGAAGATGAACGGCTCATATTATGCATTCCAATACATGGGAAATGAGTTTAGCATGGGGAACTTCTTCCTGTACGCCTTCGCCATCACACAGGCCATCTACATGATGGCACAGCTAGCGGTCCTAATCGATGCCGGCACCAGAATGTTCCTCTCGGATACCGCCAAAAAATATCTGCCGCAGCAACTTACCAAACTAGATGATCGTGGCCTGCCTATTAATGGTTACTGGCTCACGACCGGAATTTGTATGGTAATTATGGTGCTGAGCGCAACGCTTCCGAACATGAACTCCATCTTCAACCAACTATTAAACCTGAACGGAATTGTCTCACCCTTTGCAACGTGCTTCCTCTTTACATCGTAAGTCTGGGTGCGCAAGAACCAAGAATCGCAAGTGGGCCCTTGTCGTCGGCTGGTGGTGTCTCATCCTGACCTTTACGGCGGCAACGGGCTCCATCTTCCAAGTCGACGAGCAGTTTGGCTCTAAAGCTTACTGGCACGTCATTACTCTGAATTTAGTCGAACCATTAATCATGTTAGGTATCGGCGCTATCTTGCCTCTAATCGCCGCACACCAACGGCAAAAGGCTAAGGAACAAACACCTATTGCCAGACTACATTAAGCAATGCCCATGACCAAATTGAACGCCATAAGTGACAGTCACTTTCAATCTGTGGTATACTCAGATTATCTTATTGAAGGAGAATCCAATCATGCGTATTTTAAATTTCGTAATTGTACCAAACAATGACAATGAAAATTGAATTAGTGATGAGGATTGATCAAGTTAGCGACTGTTTCACTGTCGTCAATTAGTGCTGAAAGCCGGATCACTCCGGCTTTTTTTGCGCCGAAAAACAATCCTCTTTTGAAGACAGAAAGGTCAAATATTTGATAGACAATAAAATATCACAAACAAAAGTGATTATCGGCGGTGTGAACAAAGGGGAACCAAACTTCGACTACTACATGCGGGAGCTCGCCCAGTTGAGCGCAGCCAATAACATGGAAGTTGTCGGTCGGGTCGATCAGAACTTGGAACGACTTGTGGCAGCTACCTACTTTGGGAGCGGCAAAGTAGCCGAAATTGGCACACTCGCACAAGAGAGTGGCGCCACCCACCTTGTTCTAAACGATGAACTAAGTCCCACCCAGATCAGAAACCTGGAGCGGGAAACAAAGCTTCACGTCGTTGATCGGACGGAGCTAATCCTCGAGATTTTCTCCAATCGCGCAAAGACCAAGCAGGCCAAACTTCAGGTAGCACTGGCCAGGTTACAGTACGAATTACCGCGGCTGCACACCGCAGAGAATAGTGGCCTAGACCAACAGCGGGGTTCGGGAACCGGTGGTTCAGGTGGTGGCGGACTCGCTAACCGTGGTTCTGGTGAGACTAAACTCGAATTAAACCGGCGAACACTTGGCAAACAGATTGCCATGATCAAGGAAGAATTGCAGGAAATCAGTAGAAGTGAGGCCACCAGAAGAAAAGAAAGAAACGAGAGTGCACTGCCGCAAGTCGCCTTGGTTGGTTACACGAACGCCGGCAAGTCAACGACGATGAATAGCTTGCTACAACTATTCGGACAGGGTGAAGACCATGAGAAGAAAGCCAAGAAACAGGTTTTCGAGAAAGACATGCTCTTCGCCACACTTGATACAAGTGTAAGACGCATCGACCTCGCAAGTAACTTCTCATTTCTTCTCAGCGATACCGTCGGTTTCATCAGTAAGTTACCACACAAACTCGTGGAGTCGTTTAAGGCCACACTACAAGAGGTTCGAGATGCAGACTTACTCATTCACGTTGTTGACGTCTCAGATGAGAATCACAAGGAGATGGTTGAAACCACTAACGCCGTTCTAAAGGAGTTAGGTGTCTTAGAGACGCCCACGATCATTGCATACAACAAGGCTGATGAAACCGTTAGGGAATACCCCAGCATGGACGGCGACGACCTCTTCTATTCTGCAAAAGACGAGCAGTCAATGCAGCTACTTAGTCAGCTGATTACGAAAAAACTCTTTGCCGATTATCAAGTCCGCACGCTGAGACTTCCCCTAACGGCCGGTAAAGACCTAGCTTACCTCCATGCAAAGGCTGAAATACTGACTGAAGACTACACCTCAGACGGGGTGACCGTCGAAGCCAGACTAAGTCCAACCGACCAGAAGCGCTTGGAGTCCTTCACGGTGAATGTGCAGGAATAACGGCGAATCTAAACAAATCGTTTGCAAACAAAAAGCTCACTTGGAATTAACTAGAATTAGTTGATTCAAGTGAGCTTTTTTGGCAATTATGTGCGCTTATGCACCTCGTAACCTTCTATCGAAGAACTTCGCTAGTAACGACAACGAGAAGCAAACGACGAAATACATCCCGGCAAGTGCAACAAAAATCGGAATCAAGTAGTTCGTGTTCTGACCGTAGACGTTCTGCGCGTGATACAACAGGTCTGGCAGCACGATAATGGTAGCCAGGCTAGTATCCTTAACGAGTGAGACAAATTGACTCAGTAGTGGTGGAATCATCATTTTGAGTGCCTGGGGAAAGACAACATGGTACATTGCCTGAACGTAAGTCATGCCGTTTGCCCGGGCAGCCTCCATTTGACCAACTGCGACAGCATTAATTCCTGACCGGAAGATTTCCGAACACATCGCCGATTCAAAGACGGTCAAGGCGGTGATTGCCGCCGGCATGATATCCAGCCTGATGCCAAATGTTGGCAGGCCGAAATAGGTGAAGAAAATAATCAGCAACAACGGTAGATTTCGGATAATATCGATGAAAAAGCCGATGATCGCCGAGACATACTTGATTTTGGTGTAACGGATTATTCCCAGAATTGCCCCAAGGATGAAACTAAGAATAATTGCAATTACAGAGACCTCAATTGTGGTCAAAAGGCCCTGTAACAGATAACGGATGTTAATCCACGAATATGCTCCTGCCCAATCCATAATCTACCTCCTATCCTTCCCAGCGGCGCTCTAGATATCGCATTAAATAACTAAGCGGCATTGTCACAATCAGGTACAGGATACCGACAATAAAGTATGTGGGTACCTGCTGGAACGTAATACTTGAAATCTGGTTTGCCTGGTACATCAAGTCAAATCCCGCAACAAAGGCCAAGACGCTAGAGTTTTTCACGAGAGTAATCGTTTGATTACCAAGCGGTGGAATCACGATTTTGATTGCTTGCGGGAAAATCACGTGAATCATCCCTTGCATGTAGGTCATGCCGTTCGCGCGCGCCGCCTCCCACTGACCGGTTGGCACGCTTTGAATACCCGCCTTGACCACCTCGGCGAAGAAGGCTGAGGTATAAATCAACAAGCCGATCGTACCCGCCGTGAAACCATCGATACTCGTTACGTACTTCGGAATCACTATGTAAAAGAACATCGTGACTACGAGTAACGGAATGTTCCGGAAAATCTCGACATAAATCGAACCAAAAATCCGCAGAATTTTGTTTGGATTAATCTCAAATAAGGCGAAGATAATCCCTAAGAACAGACTACCAGTGAAGGCTAGAATACTAGAGAAAATAGTCATTCCAAGGCCTGAGATGAAGTCGTTCATGTAAGTTTGAAAAATCTCGATCATTGTACGTCACCTACCTTAAATCCCGGAATCTGACCGAACCATTTCAGAAGTAGTTGATTATAGGTCCCGTCAGCCTTCATTTCTGCTAGGGCCCGATTAATCTTCTTCAACAAAGGTCGTTGCCCTTTATTCACAGCAATTCCGTAGTCTTCAACCGTAAAGTTTTTACCGGCTAAGCGATAATTCTGATTGTCCGAAAGTAAGCCATACAGCATCACATTATCTGACGTCATGGCGTCAGCCTGGCCTGATTGGAGCGCCGAAAACGCCTGCGCCGCGTCAGGGAGCTGTAAAATTTTGGTGAATGGTGCGACCTTTTTGATGTTCTGTACTGAGTTAGAACCTTGCAGACCGATTACCTTTGTTCCCTGTTTCAAGTCAGTCACAGATTTAATTTTGCTGTCGCGCTTTACCATAATGGTTTGACCCGCTTTGAAATAAGGCTGAGAAAAATCCACGACCTTTTGCCTATCTGGGGTAATCGTCATGGTTGCCACGAGCGCGTCAATATTCCCATTCTTTAGTAGAGCCATCCGTGTATTACTGGTGACTGGTACGAAGTTCACTTGGACATCCTTACCGAAAATTTCGGTAGATAGTTTCTTCGCTAAGTCGACCTCGAAGCCCTCGAGCTGGTTATCCTTAATGCTCAGAATGCCGACCAAGCGCAAGTCGGATTTCACACCCCAGGTAATTTTTTTTGTTTTCTTAACTTGCTGGACAATATTCCTTGATGCCACACTTTGACCAGAGCAAGCGGTAGTCAAGAATGCTAGCGCCAAGATGCCCATGAGTGCAATGAAAAAATGCTTCTTTTTCATAATCTATTCCTCCTCTAATGGGAGATGACCTTACTCAAAAATTCACGAGCACGTTCATCTTCTGGGCTGGCAAAGAACTTCTCCGGATTATCCGATACTTCGAGTATTTGACCGGAATCCATAAATACGACCCGATCAGCCACCGAACGGGCAAAGCCCATCTCGTGGGTCACAACAACCATAGTTATTCCCTGTTCTGCGACCTTTCGCATTACCTCGAGCACGTCGCCAATCATCTCGGGATCAAGCGCACTGGTCGGCTCATCGAAAAGTATTGCTTTAGGCTCCATCGCAAGCGAGCGAGCAATCGCAATCCGCTGTTTCTGACCGCCGGATAGCTGTTTAGGATAGCTGTTGGCTTTATCAGCCAGTCCAACCATTTTGAGCAACTCCATCGCCCGTACCCTGAGCTTTGCCGGATCTTTCTTCAGCACAATCTTTGGCGCGAGCGTGATATTCTCCAATACGGTCTTGTTAGCATAGAGGTTAAAGTGCTGGAACACCATGCCGACATCACGCCGAATTTTATTTAAATCGGTCTTCTTGTCTGCGAGGTCAAAGCCATTCACGATCAGCTTCCCATCCTCAATTGATTCCAAACCGTTGATCGTCCGTAGTAGCGTCGACTTTCCCGACCCAGATGGCCCGATGATGGAGACGACCTCTCCCCGTTCGACCTTCAAGTTAATATCCTTCAAGGCCTCAAATTGTCCGTAAAACTTGTTGACATGTTCGAATTCAATCATTGCCATATAGACCACATCCTTCTCCAAAAAGTAAATCTGCTTTAACTTTACCAAAAAACAGGCCATTTGTCTTAAATAACACGATTTTTCCAAACAATTGACATTTTTCGCCGTGAAATGTACCTAATTTCTACGAGAGTACAAAAAAATACCTCCAGTAATTTACTAGGGGTACCAAGTTAATCGTTAGTTTGATTAAAGTACGCGAACACCAAATGATGCAGGATTATATGATGACAATGTTGCAATTTGTACATTTTGACCTGGTCTTGGTGCGTTAATGTACCGGTTATTACCAAGGTAGATACCTACATGGTAAGTGTTTCCGTGTGAACCCCAGAAGACCAGGTCTCCTGCTTGTAATTGAGAGACTGCTACTTGCCGACCAGCTGACTCTTGTGGGACAGTCCAGCCACCAATGTTCTTACCAACAGCATTTAAAAATACATATTGTGTAAAGCCAGAGCAATCAAATGCGCTTGGTCCCTTACCACCCCATACATACGGCTTACCAAGTTGTTGCTTAGCTAAGTTGATTACTGCTTGGATTTTAACATTTCTGTCCGAACTTTGTGATGCTGAAGTAACATCAGAAACATAACTAGATTGAACCCAATCGTTGTTACCAAGATCATACCAGACCTCTCCATTAACACTTTGAGCAGCACGAATCACCTTCCATTTAGAACCTGAAGTAAGCTTTTGACCAGTTAATTGTGGATTATTAGGATTACTGTAAATTGAAGCAGTGTAGCCAGTCTTAATCTGAACAACCTTAACTGAGGTTGAATAAATATTCAGAGTATTATTTGCAGTCAATGCACTGGCTTCAACCCAATCATTGTTCCCAAGGTCATACATTGTAACACCCTGAGTGTTTACAGTAGCGCGAATAACTTTCCACCTTGTGTTTGCATTAAGTGTTTGTGCAGCTCTTGTTTTGTCAGCATCACGATAAACTTGTACTTGAGTACTAGTCTTTGCAACTGCTGGAACTGTACTTGCACTTGAAAGAGCAGTTGATGATGCTACTAGGTACTTCGCTTCAACCCAGTCATTCTTTCCTAAATCCGCCCACTTAACACCATTAGTATCCGTTGTATAGCGGATAATCTTCCACCTAGTACCGTGTTTTAGATATTGACCAGTAAGGTTATTACCAACGCTAGGTGACTTTCTAACAGCCAGGCTGTAACCAGGTTTATAGTTAATTTTACCAACTTCTGTTGCTGCTTCTACAGTATTTGATGTAATATTTGAGTTTACTTGTTGTGCTGCTACCAGGCCAAAAGTACCCAGTAATGCTGCAGCAGAAATCTTCGTCACATTAGATTTAAATTTATTCAATTTATTTCCCCCGTTTTTACGTCCAGGTGTCTAGACCTTTTCTTACTAACGAAGATTATTGTAACCTCGTGATATTTCGAGACTGTTACAGAATAAAAGCCCTTTGGTTACACTTTATTTCTTTCTTAAGTGTTTTTTTGATTATTTAAACATTAGTTAGCGACTCAATCAGTTGATCAATCGCTGCTTTAGCAGCATCTAAACTGTCGTTCTTGATGATGTGCGCCCGCTGTAAAAGATCATCGTCAAGTGCTAAATCACGCTTGAATTCCGGACTGTGCAGCCTCTTCTCAATCTGACTTTTCGTGTCGCCCCGCTCCTCAAGCCGTTGCGCTAACTCGGCAGGTTCTGAGACAGTCAAATAGACGAACACAGCCTGCGCTGGTAGCTCCTGCAGGTAGGTGTGAACGCCTGCCGTTTCAACTATTAGTGAGACGATATCGCTCTTTTCAAAGGATTTCTGCAATGATTCCCTTGAAGAACCATATTGATAGCTACCGTATTTAACGTGTTCAAAGAAGTGCAGTTGGCGAAAGCTGTCGGCACTCTCGAAATAATAATCAACGCCGTCCTGTTCCCCAGAACGCAGTGGTCGCGTGGTATGAGTGATTACCCGTGGTATGTTGTATTTTTGGGTGAGATACCGACTAATGGTGGTTTTCCCAACACCACTTGGGCCGGCAATAATAATTAATTTCTTCATATTGATTCTCCTACTTGAAAAATGGTGCAAGATATAATACTATTTTCCTATTGCAAAAAATTAAAGAGGGCGGTTGTTTCATGAAAAAAGAAGAACTCGAAGTTGGTCAAACCGTAAGTGCAACTGTTAAAGAAGATATTAAGAAGCCATTCACTGGTAAAGTTGAAAAAATCTATGAAAATTCGGTATTACTGGAAATCGTCTCAAATGAAGCCGAAGATAACACAGCAGTTTCCGAATTAAATAATAAAATCGTGGTCAACCTGAGCTCGATTAAGAAAGCAAAGTAGCACTCAACTTCACTACAAAACATGAATAAAGGCTTGCTCATTCAGATGAGTAAGCCTTTATTTATTTGGTCTGTTGATCTTTCACAAACGTCTGATCAGGTATCCGAATCAGATAATATTCAGTTGCTACCCTGCCAGCACTTAGTCCTAAGCCGTTACGCCAATTTTTTTTATACCTGGCAACATAGGTTGCCAGATAGGCCTTTTGGTAATTTTGATCCATCTTAACCAATACCTTTTCGTCAAACGGATAGGCACTTGCGGCCGGCGATAATGGGCTCGCGCCGTCTGAGATAGAGGAGTTTGCTCCGTTAATCGTGATTTTGTTGCCGTCGCTAAGGAGAGTATATTCGACCTTTGAGTCCCTGCTTTGTACGGTGTTCACCTTAACATAGAAGGATTTATCTTGGTCAACCGTCATAATTAACGGGCGGAACTTAACACTATCCGTGATGCGCGCATGGTCATTTAATGATGGATTATCAAAGAATGTTACGATACTCATCGAAACCAGGAGTCCGCCCCAAACCACAATTTCCAGGACATCAAGTACCAGATTTTTGACAGAGAAACGCACATGGTCCATGACAATCATCTTGATATGACGTTTACGAATATTCTGGATAATAAATACGAGCAACAGAAAAACAATTATCCAGGCAAAAACACCGATATAGTTATAAGCAGATTTCATAGAATCCCTCCAATTACTTCAATTATGAGTATAAGGGAAAAAAGATGCAAGGTCACCAAAAAGAAATCAAAAATAGACCAAAATTTTATGCAGTTGAGCAAATATCCTATTCCACGTACTATATTTAGATAAACCAATTAATAAAATAACAAATCCAAGGATTTACTATTGACAATCAAGGCAAAAAATCAGACAATCACATTAACTAGTATTCAGACATTCAATTCCATACAACATCTTGTGTCTGGATGCCAAAAAAATACAAAAAATCTCACAAAAAGGATTGACTTTTTAAAATTGTGAGTGGAGGACATTATGGGTAATATTACTGTATATACTAAGAATGATTGTGTTCAGTGCAAAATGACTAAACGCTTCTTAAAAGAACACCATATCAACTACGAAGAGAAGAATATCAACTCTGACCCAGACGCAATTACGTATTTAAAGAGCCTCGGCTTCAAGAGTGTTCCTGTTGTTTTCCCTAAAGATGAAAACCCAATTGTCGGTTTCAGACCAGAACAGCTTAAGGGTCTTGTAAAATAATGGTTGAAATTGCGTACTACACGGTTACTGGGCAAACCAGACGGTTCATCAAGAAGACTGAACTTGATGCTTACGAGATAGACGATGCTGATCCATATCACGACATGGACCAGCCTTTTATTTTAATTGTCCCCGCATACGACGACAACATGATGGACTCCGTCATCGACTTCCTCAATTTCGGTTCGAACAAGGAGAACCTCGTTGGCGTGATTGGCACGGGTAATAGAAACTTCAATCAGTTATACATCCACACGGCAAAAGACATTGCCAACAGCTTAAAAGCACCAATTCTTTATGATTTCGAATTCAATGGCACGCCGACTGATGTGGCGCGCGTAAAGGAGATAGTGGCGAACTATGAGTCTACAGAAGCTTAACATTCAAGATGTAACATATTTTAAATTAAACAACGAATTAAACCGACCTATTGATGGGAAAATCCCATTGGAGAAAGACCGCGAGGCACTGGCAGCCTTTTTCAAAGAGAACGTCGAGCCAAACCTCAAACAATTCGCCAACCTGCAGGAACGCCTAACTTATTTGGTCGACAACAACTATATCGAAGCAGAGTTTCTGCAGAAATACACATCAGAGTTCCTGGAACAACTGTACAAACGCCTGCGGGACTTCAATTTCCACTTCAAATCATTTATGGCGGCCTACAAGTTTTTCAACCAGTACGCCCTGAAGAGTGACGACAAGTCCGAATATCTAGAGACTTTCGAAGACCGGGTATTTTTCAATGCCCTTTATTATGCTAATGGGAACGAGCAGCTGGCAACTCAGTTAGCCGATGAAATGATCAACCAAAGATACCAGCCGGCGACACCGAGTTTTTTGAATGCGGGCAAGAAACGGCGGGGCGAATTTGTGTCCTGTTTCCTCATTCAAATTACCGATGACATGAACTCAATCGGTCGTGGCATCAACTCGGCGCTGCAACTGTCACGAATTGGCGGTGGTGTCGGCATTACACTCTCGAACCTGCGTGAAGCTGGAGCACCAATTAAGGGAATTGTGGGTGCGTCAAGCGGCGTCTTACCAGTGATGAAGCTGCTGGAAGACTCCTTCTCCTACTCAAATCAATTGGGCCAAAGGCAAGGTGCCGGGGCTGTTTACCTCAATGTTTTCCACCCAGACATCATCAACTTCCTATCTGCAAAGAAGGAAAATGCCGATGAGAAGATCCGCGTAAAGACGTTATCTCTTGGCGTTGTCGTGCCTGATAAATACTACGAGTTAGTTCGGAATAACGATACGATGTACCTCTTCTCCCCTTACGACGTTGAGCGCATCTACGGCACACCATTCTCATACGTAGATATTACAGCTGAATATGACAACATGGTGCAGAACCCCGAAATCAAAAAATACCCAATTAAGGCGCGCGAGCTAGAAAATGAAATTTCCAAGCTGCAGCAGGAATCAGGTTACCCTTATATTTTAAACATCGACACCGTTAATCGTGTTAACCCAATCGACGGTAAGATTATCATGAGTAATCTTTGTTCAGAAATTCAACAGGTTCAAGTCCCATCAAGCCTGGATGACGCACAGAACTATACCCAGATGGGTACGGATGTTAGTTGCAATCTCGGTTCAACTAACATTGGTAACTTGATGAAAAGCCCAGACTTTGGTGTTTCTGTCCGTGCAATGGTAGACGCACTAACATTTGTCTCAGACACATCAAACATTACCGCCGTTCCATCAATCGCCCGTGGTAACGAGCTCAGCCACTCAATTGGACTAGGTGCAATGGGACTCCACACGTTTCTCGCAACCCACCAGATCGATTATGGCTCAAAGGATGCAATTGAGTTTACCAGTGTTTACTTCATGCTTTTAAACTACTGGTCACTCGTCGAGAGTAACCACATTGCTACGGAGCGCAATGAAACGTTCGCTAATTTTGCCAAATCAACTTATGCAACAGGTGAATACTTCGACCAATATCTGAATAACAGCTTTGTCCCAACTAGAGCGCGTGTCAAGGAACTCTTTAAGGATATCTTTGTGCCAACTCAGGCAGATTGGGTAGAATTAAAGAATAAAATCCAAACCACAGGGCTATACAACGCATACCGTTTAGCGGTTGCGCCAACAGGTTCAATTTCATACATCAACGATACTTCAGCAAGCTTGCACCCAATCACCCGTTTGATTGAAGAAAGAACTGAAAAGAAGAACGGTAAACTATACTTCCCAGCACCAGGACTCAGCAATGATACAATTTCATTTTATAAGTCTGCATACGATACTGATATGCGCCTGGTAGTGGATACCTACGCGGCAGCACAGCAGCATATTGATCAAGGAATGAGCATGACTTATTTCATTCGATCAAGTATCCCTGCTGGTTTATACGAGTGGAAGGAAGAGGAAGAACAGACGACAAGAGACCTATCAATTTTGCGTAATTACGCTTATTATAAGGGTATTAAGTCAATTTACTATGTGCGGACTTTTACAGATGATTCAGAAGAAATTGGCTCAAATGAATGTGAGAGCTGCAGCATTTAACAAGTTGTGACACCTTGCGTTTAACTTAGGCACATCAATAAAGCAAATGGAGACGAATAAAATGGTTGAAACCTACTATAAATCAATCAACTGGAATGCGATTGAGGATCAAGTTGATAAAGCGACCTGGGAGAAGCTAACCGAGCAATTCTGGTTAGACACGCGTATTCCCTTGTCGAATGACCTTGACGATTGGCGCACCTTAACGCCAGAGGAGAAGAACTTGGTCGGCCACGTTTTCGGTGGCTTGACACTCCTTGACACCCTTCAATCACAGGACGGTAATGACCAACTGCGAAAGGACGCACGGACACAGCACGAAATTGCGTGTTTTAATAATATTCAATTCATGGAATCGGTCCATGCTAAAAGTTATTCCTCAATCTTCAGTACGTTAAATACGGACTCGGAAATCGAGGAAATCTTCGATTGGACTGACCATAACGAATACTTACAGACCAAAGCTGAGATTATCAACGACCTGTATCAAAATGGCGAGCCTTTGCAGAAAAAAATTGCTAGCGTCTTTCTAGAAACCTTCCTCTTCTACTCTGGTTTCTACACGCCGCTCTACTATCTTGGAAACAACAAACTTGCGAACGTCGCAGAAATTATCAAGTTGATTATCCGTGATGAGTCAGTCCACGGCACCTATATTGGTTACAAATTCCAACTCGGTTTCAACGAGTTATCCGAGGATAAGCAGACCGAAATCGCGGACTGGATGTATGATCTCCTCTACAGGTTATATGAGAACGAGGAGAAGTACGCCGAGACGTTATACGACGGGATTGGCTGGACAGAAGAGGTAAAAACCTTCATGCGTTATAACGCCAACAAGGCACTCATGAACCTCGGTCAGAATCCCCTCTTCCCAGACACCGCTGACGACGTCAATCCAATTGTCATGAATGGCCTCTCAACTGGTACCAGTAACCACGATTTCTTCTCGCAGGTCGGAAATGGCTATCTATTTGGTCACGTAACCGCAATGAGCGATGAAGATTATAATATCGGTTTAGATAGATAATTAGTTAACTTCAACCATTTTAAAAATAGGCCCAATTTTAGGCCTATTTTTTGTGTCTGCGGTATCTTCATGTCTGATTATTACCCCATCATTATTAAAAAATGATAAGCTTACAGCACAGAGAATGGAGGTTATAGTTATGTCCATATCACACTCAAAGGCCGTTGCAACAAGTGTACGCGGCTATCAAGTTCGAATTAATGTCCGTGACCACGAGCTCATGCTCGATGAACCCACGGAGACCCCGGGTGGTCTCAATTCGGGTATCACGCCGGTGGAAACCTTACTTTCGGCTGTCGGTGGTTGTAAAATCATCATGGCTAAAAGTTTCGCTCACCGTTTCGGTATCAAGTTAAACGGTATCAGCGTCACTGTCGACGGCGAGCTAGATCGTAGAGGGTACCTCGCTCAAGACGATAGTATTCGTCCGGGATTACCAAAGATCTGGTGTACTTACCAAATTGACGCAAATAACACAGATGCAGAGATTGCCGAATTCATTAAATTTGTTGATCACTATTGTCCCGTCGCCGATACCATCACAAATGGTGCGGAGATTACCACGCAAATCGAGCGCGTCAATCTCGATGCCAAATGAACCAGAAGTAAATAAGGTACAGTCGAGTTGACTGTACCTTATTTCTTTGTCAGATTATTCAACTGTTACACTTTTGGCCAAATTACGTGGTTGGTCGACATTTAGACCACGTTGCAGTGTCGAGAAGTATGCAATCAATTGCCCAACAACACCAGTCAACAACGGCATCAACTCCGGCGTCAAAGTTGGCAGCACGAATTGGTCTCCGCTTCCCTTGGTCTCCTCGGTACTAACGACCACTACGTTGCCGCCGCGTGCCTTAACCTCTTGCACATTACCCCTGGTATGAGACGCCGTCAATTTCTCGGTAATGAAGAAAATGGCTGGGACGCGGTCCTCGATGAGTGCAATGGTGCCGTGCTTCAACTCGCCAGCGGCGAATCCCTCCGTATGGACGTACGAAATTTCCTTCAATTTGAGTGCAGCCTCTAGACTAACATCGTAGTCGATGCCACGGCCCAGGTAAAATGCGTGTTCCTGGTCCGTCAGGTACTCTTTTGTTAATGCAGCAAATTTATCCTTCTCGGCTAACACCCGATCAATTCCGACCGCCGCCAAACTCAATTGCTGCTGTAGATCCCACTCAACTGCTAAACGTTCTTGTAACTGAACTCCCAATGCTTTTGCCAAAACCGCTTCGACAGCAATCTGTGCTGTATATGCTTTAGTTGAGGCCACAGCAATTTCTGGTCCCGCAAGTAGCGGCAGGTGAAAGTCCGCTTCCCGGGCCAACGTCGAGTTAACCACATTAGTCAAGACCAGCGTGCTTAACCCCCTCTTCTTCGCTTCAACCAAGACTTGACGGCTATCTGCGGTTTCCCCACTTTGAGAGAGAAAAATAAAGAATGGCTTCTGCGACAATAACGGCCAGTGATAACCAAATTCGCTTGCTACGCCGACCTCAACGGGTTTCTTCGTGTACTTTTCAAATAGTCGTTTACCAACTAGACTTGCGTGGTAACTCGTACCGGCCGCCACGAAGTAGAACCGATCAGCCTGGGCCATTAACTGGAGGAGCTCAGCGGGAACGTTAATACTGCTATTGTTAGCCAAATAATGCTGGCTGATCCGTCGCAAGACAGCAGGTTGCTCATCAATCTCCTTGAGCATAAATGTATCATACGTACCTTTTGTGGCAGCGGCATGGTCGATCTTGATCGTGATGGGAGCGCGGTGCACATCTTGGCCGTCCTGATCAAAGACAGAGACAGTCGTCTTGGTCACAACGGCAAAATCGCCATCATGCAATTCAAGGTATTGGTCTGTCACGTCAAAGGTCGCCAGTGCGTCTGAGGCGACAATGTTATAACCATTAGCTAGGCCAATCAGCATCGGACTCTTATTCTTAGCCACGTAGAGCTGCTCTTCGTTCTCCTTATCAACGAGCATCAGAGCGTATGAGCCCTCGAGCAAGCCTAGTGTTTTCTGAAAAGCGGCCAGAGTAGTCAACCCATCTTGCTCAACAAACTTGGCGATTAACTGGACAATCACCTCTGTATCGGTCTGGCTGACAAAGGTAGTGCCGGCAAGTTCCTGTTCCTTTAACTGGGTGAAGTTGCTGATCACACCATTGTGCACCAAATAGAAGCGTTCGCTGGTCGAGAACTGTGGGTGAGCATTTTCAATGCTAGGCTGACCATGTGTTGCCCACCGTGTATGGGCAATTCCCATCGTACCGCTCATCTCAGGCGCAATTTGCTCCTCCAAGTCCGCAATCTTACCAACAGATTTCACCAGCTCGTCAGACCCATCCTCACTGAGGAAAATACCGGCTGAATCATAACCGCGATATTCCAGGCGCTCGAGCCCCTTCAACAAAATATTTTTACTTTGGCTCGTGCCAATCGTTCCAACTATTCCACACATATAATTTTTACTCCTTAAATTGGTATAGACTAATCTGTGAACTTATCACAAAGAGGTGTAGTGCATATTATATGTTTAATGTGCGATATAAGTCAAATAATTTTTAATTGGTATAGTTCAATTTGTAAGTTGTGGTCTAGAACCGTTTCTGAACAAAAAAAGCTCAACCGATTTCCGGTTGAACTTATTCAATTACTTCACTTAATATTCAAATTTCGCCGCCCGGCCAACCAGCGAAGTCGGCTCATCAATCGCCTTGCGCAAAACGCGGACGAAATATTCGTGTTCGTTCTCGTGGCGCACGTGGCCACCGTTCTTCTTCATCACCTGGAGCGACGCGAGGTTCGTCTTTGCACACGCCAAGAAAATCTCCGGTTCGTTTGATGGTAGGATCTTATCTGCTTTTCTCAAAGCTAACTTTAAGCCCGCGGTCCCATACCCACGCCCTTGAAATTCCGGGAGAATGCCATAACCAATGTGACCGGGACCTTGACGCAGAAAGTCATTTAGGTAGTGCCTAATTTTGAAGAGGCCCACAATTTTGTCATTATCCCAGAGAAAGAAATACGTGTCTGGTACGTGACCGTCTGGGAGATTAAGTCCATTGCTGCTATCTTCACGCTCATCTATTGCGTTTGTCAGAAATTCCGCAAATGAAATATTCTGGTATGGCACTTCGAAGCCATTAATTTCAGGCATCTTTTGAAAAAACTCATATTCTACCGCCGCATCAGCTTGATTTAAGCGTTTTAAATAAACTGTCATCTGCATCCCTCACTTTAGATTATGATATGTACATTAATCTTTTCTAAGAGAATAAGCAACAATAACATGATTATTTAAATAAAAAAGACCAACTTGTTGCTAAGTTGATCTTTTAGAGCTCCACCACCGCGCTAAAAAGATTACCACTCGTAGTCCGTCTGATCCTTTAAGCCACGACCCGTAGCCGCATCGATGAGAATTCGCTGTTCGAAGTGCGCCACGTTTCTCTTCGTCTCCTTCACCATGTCCGGGTTTACCGACACATAGTCAATACCACTTTGAACCAAGAAGTTCGTAAAGTCTGGAAATTCCGATGGCGCCTGACCACAAATCGAAACTGTTTTACCAGCAGCATGTGCAGTCTTAATTAGATGGCGAATGGCGCGTTTCACCGCCAGGTTCCGCTCATCAAAGAGGCTGGCCACCGTATCGTTGTTCCGATCACACCCGAGTAAGAGCATCGTCAAGTCATTCGAACCAATCGAATAGCCATCGATATACTGGTTGAACTGGTCCGCCAGAATGATGTTGGACGGGATTTCGGCCATCATATAGACTTTAAAGTCGGCAGTCCGCTCTAGCCCCTCGACACGCATAATCTCCGTGACCTTCTCTACCTCGGCGACGGTTCTCACAAAGGGAATCATCACGTTCAGATTGGTCAGGCCAAACTCTTGGCGAACCTTCTTCACCGCAGCTAACTCTAGTTTGAATGCCTCGATGTATTTCGGATCATAATACCGTGAAGCACCACGCCATCCTAACAAGTCTGCAGGTTCATTTGGTTCATACTTCGAACCACCCTTCAACTGGCGGTACTCACTCGACTTAAAGTCCGAGAGTCTAAGGACCACCGGCCGTGGGCTCATGGCACGTGCCACCTTTGCAATACCCGCTGCAAGCATTCGAATTGCTTTACCCTGCTGTCCCTCCTCAATCAGATACAACGGGTGCTCATGGATATAGGATGTCCAGATGAACTCCTCACGCATTAGGCCTATGCCATCAACCGGCAAGTCCGCATAACGTTCAATTAGGTCAGGATCGCCCAGGTTCATCATCACGGGTGTTGCGGTTGGTGCAAACGTCTCACCCACAGCCTGCACTGTCCCAGTTTGGTCTACTGGTTGAGGTTGAGTAAACATTGCAGTCACATCACCCTGATAGACAATACCGTTTGAAGCATCGACTGTGACTGTGTCTCCGGTCTGTAGGAGCTTCGTGGCAGGTGTGCCCTTGCTACTTGTACCAACGATACATGGAATCTGCATTTCACGCGAGATAATCGCTGCGTGACACGTCATTCCGCCGTTATCCGTGATGATTGCCACCGCCTTTTTCATCGCTGGAACCCAGTCGGGCGAGGTCATGATGGTCACAAGAATCTCGCCGGGCTGAAACTCCTCAATGTCTTTCGCGTCATCAATCACATGTACCACACCACTAACGACCCCAGGACTTGCAGGTAATCCACGCAACAACGCTTCAGCATAACTTTCATTGAAATCACTGTGCTGTTCAGTACCTGCCTTTCCCTGCTCCTTCTTTCTCCTGGACCAGACTGTCTCTGGACGGGCCTGAACCACCCATACTCGGTTCGTATTACTGTCGAGCGCGAATTCCATATCCATGTAAGAGCCGTAATGCTCCTCGATGGCCTTCACATAGCCGGCAATCTCTAGAATTTGTTCATCAGTTAAGACCTGCTGCTCCTGCAATTCGTCCGGTACCGGTACCTCGACAACGCCACCATCCGGTTCCCGCACTAGTTGCACATCTTGTTTAATCACACTTTTATCGACAATTTGCATGGAGTCTTTTGCAACCACATAATGATTCGGCGTTACTTTCCCCAGGACAATGTACTCACCCAAACCATAGATTGCGTCAATCACAATTTTGGTGTCATCGCCATTCGAGACATCAACCGAGAACATGATGCCTGATGCTTTCGAGAAAACCATCATCTGAATAGCCGCAGAAAGAGCGACTCGCTCATGTGGAAAGTTCTGCTTGTGCCGATAATATGCCGCTCTATCTGTAAATAAGGAGGCATAACACTGCTGGACGCGATTAACCACATCTGCCTGACCACGAATATTCAAGTAAGACTCCTGCTGACCTGCAAAAGATGCATCCGGCAAATCCTCCGCTGTTGCAGAGGACCGAATTGCCACAAAGGGGTTGTCTTGGTTCATCTTCTGACCTAGCTCCTGGTATGCAGCAGTAATCTCGGCCGCTAAATCAGCCGGCATCTCGGCAGTCACAATCAGCCGCCGAATCTCTGCACACGCTAGGTGCAACTCAAGTGAATTCTCGTAATCCTTAATACCTGCCAGTAAGCTATTCACCCGCTCATTCAGGTGAGTTTGCTCCATAAAATAACGGTAAGCATGGGCAGTTGTCGCGAACCCGTATGGTACGGGAACCGACATGGCGGAAGTCATCTCTCCTAAAGAAGACGACTTGCCACCGACAAGATTGACATCTTCACGGTGTAGTTCATCAAACCATAAAACATTTGTGGTATCACGGTTACTCATTAGATTTTCCTCCTACCAATTCTACGTCAACAACATTACTTCCCTGTCTAGCTCTTTTGAAAGCGATTTCATATTACACCTATATTGTATTGCATCGTGAACAGAAGTTAAAGGGGCCAATTGGTCTAACCACTTTGGCACGAGCAAAATAAAAAAAGACGGTCTATTTAACCGTCTATCGCCATTTACATTTTTGACAAAAATATCACTTATTGCGCTACAAAAGCAGCAGACTGGGTGCCTGCTTGGCGTCCAAAAATAACAATATCAGCAACTGCGTTCCCACCGATACGGTTGTTACCATGCAAACCGCCAGTAACTTCCCCGGCAGCGAACAATCCCTTGATTGCGGTGCCCGATTTATCTAAAACTTGGGTCTCCGTGTTAATCTTGACGCCACCCATCGTGTGGTGAATACCTGGGGCAATCTTAATGGCGTAGTAAGGACCATGGTCAAGCTTTTGGTCCATCCCAAAGGAGCTATCCAGTGGAACATAAAGTAACAGAGGTGCTCAAGATATTGCAGAACGCTGGTTTCACGGAGGATAGAATTAGAGGTAGTCACCATAGATTCAAATACTCACATGGTCATTATGTGAGCGTAGCATACGATAAGCCTGGCAAGACAATACCAATCAAAACCTACAACAGTATTTTACGGCAAGCCGGTATCAAGTAAAATATCCCTAATAAATTCATTTAGACAAATCAGAAAGGACATAAATATGAAACGCTTAGTGACGTACGCAGCTGTACTAGACGACTCTGAGAATAAGCCTAACGAATACACAGTGACTTTCCCGGATATTCCAGGTGCAATCACCGATGGTCAAGGCCTCTCAGAAGCGCTCAATAACGCGGAGGAAGTGTTAGGACTAATGCTATTTGATCAGAATCCTTTGCCAGCCGCTACAGATATCAAGGATATTCAAGCTCAACATTCAAATGCTACGGTTTCATACATCACAACAGACCTTGAACAAGCAAAGAAAGAAGTACACGTTCCGCTGGTCAAAAAGAATACTACAATACCAGCAGACCTAGCTCGAGAAGCAGAGAAGCAGGGAATCAACTTTTCAGCAGTACTAACCGCCGCACTAAAAGAGCGCCTGGGGATTAAATCCTAGGCGTTCTTTTCTTTACCTACTTGTTAATAAAAACTTCTTCTCGCTGATACTTCGCCTTAACTATCGATAAAGAAGCTGCCAGCAAAATCCGCTAACCAAACAAATACCACCCCTCACCATTCGGAGGTGGTATTTTGTTGCTAAAACTTCTGGCGTAACTGCCTTTGGTGATAAATAGGACCAATTAGAAGATATTCCTTTTCTTGATCTATTCGATAGAAAATTGCATACAATCGCCCAATTTGAATCCTTCGTGTTTCCATGGAAAAGCCAAAGGTCCCAGAAACATCAGCAAATCGTCTCGGAAAACATTTCAATGATTCCAAAGAACTTTGAATTAGTACTACGTACTCACTAATTTTTTCCTCTGTCAGGCCAACTTCTTCCCAATCTTGAACTAAGCTTTGGAGGGACGTCAAGAATCCATCAGTCATCACAAGTTCGAGTTTTTCCTCTTCCATTCCTCTATTTCCAGCCATACTTACCAAATTCTTTTTTTAATCTCTCATTGTCAACAATTAATCCCTTTTCAAAATCTTTGAAACCCTCGTCAATCACCCGTCTATCGTGTTCCAAATCAGATTCATAACGATCAATAATTATTTTATTTTGTGAGACTTCATAGTGTAGTATATCGCCTTCTGAAACTTCCCAATTCTTTGGAATAATCGCACCTAGGCTGTTACCAACTTTACGTACTTTCAATTGATTTCTCTTTGCCATTATCCTCACCTCGTAGGCAGATTATAACATCAGTTATAACTTTACTGTCAAGCACAAATATTGCAGCCTGGAAAACTAGCCAAAACAAATACCCGCCCTCACTATTCGGGGCTGGTATTTTGCTGTTAAAACTTCTTCTCAAACTTGGCCTGATACTTCACTTTAGTGAAGCCGTTATGCTCATAGAACTCGTGGGCGGATGTTCTCTCAGCACCGGAATTGAGCCGCACGCCGGCGAATCCCAGCTCATGCGACCACTCCTCTGCCGTCTTGACTAACTGGCTCCCAACACCCTGCCCTTGAAACTCGTGGACAACCGCCAGCTCCATCACGTTGACCAACTTCTCGTTAATTAGGCTGATGTATTCAGCCAGTTGAATATAGCCTGCAAACTGGCCATCAACCTCGGCAACATTAATCTTGAGCCATGGCCGCGCCAGGACTTCTTCAAGCATCTGTGCCGTATGCTCCACCGTGTAATCGTAATGCAGTTCGTCATAATTCAGTTTGGTAATCGCACGCACATCTTCAGGTTTCACTGGTCTAATAATCATTCACTTGCCCTCTCCTTATTCGAATGACCTTAGATTACCACTTTCCTCCGCTAGCTTCATGGCTTAATTTTCCGGGAAAAAACGCACAATTGCATCACAGTGCTATAATCTAGTAATCGAAAATAATCTCTGAAGGACATTAATTGTGGAAAAGTTAAAAGAACGGATGGATTTCTTCAGTGACGCAGTAATGGCCATCATCATCACGATTATGGTCTTGGAGCTGACCCTGCCTACCAGCAATACGGCCGCCGCTTACCTCCAGTTTGGTAAGTCAATTGGCAGGCCGATATGCAGCAAGCACTGGCCCAGCTTTTCGAAGATGTCAACGAGAAATAATAATGGAGAGTAATCATGAAAGAGAACATTTACGATAACGAGCAATTCTTTGAGAAGTACAGTCACTTCCCGCGGTCGGTCGCGGGTCTCTCTGCGGCGGGGGAATGGCACGAACTAAAGAAACTCCTGCCTGATTTCCACGGCAAGCGGGTGCTAGACATAGGTTGTGGCTTCGGCTGGCACTGCATGTACGCCGCCGAGAATGGCGCAGAAACTGTACTTGGGACTGATATTTCGAGTAAGATGCTGGCGGTGGTGAATGAGAAAAACACGTTTGACAATGTGCACTACCAGCAGATTGCGATGGAAGATATTGACTTCGCCCCTAACAGTTTCGATGTGGTCATGAGTTCTCTGGCCTTTCACTACACGCCGGACTTTCGTGCCATCTGTGAGAGGATTAGTCACTGCCTCACAGTTGGCGGCCAGCTTATCTTTTCCGTAGAGCATCCCGTGTTCACAGCGTTTGGCACGCAGGACTGGATCTATGATGAAGATGGTAAGCCAAAATATTGGCCGGTCGATCATTACTTCACCGATGGTAAGCGTAACGCCGTGTTTTTAGGGGAATCCGTGGTGAAATATCACAAGACACTGACGACATACCTGAATACACTGTTGCAAACGGGCTTTACGATTACGGGAATTGTCGAGCCGGAGCCGGGCGCGGAGTTGCTGGATACTGTTCCGGGGATGCGCGATGAGTTGCGCCGACCAATGATGCTTCTTGTGTCAGCGACGAAAGCGGCTTAACGTCACGTTGTTAAAATTTTCACCTTGCTAAATATTTTGAGGACTTTGGGGCACTAATCGGTTAGATTAGTGTTTTTTTGTTTGGTCGTTGGAATTGGGGGAAGTGTTGGATTAGTGGGAAAACAAAAAAACCCGCAAATGCGGGGAATACAACCTGGATATGTATTAAATTAGCAAACATAACAGGATCACACCCGCGTATGCGGGGAAAACCACCCTAGTATTATAGCATTAATACACATTTCCTAGTGAGAACAAATACCCTAATATGCATAATGACTGTATATTAAAGTATAATCGCAAATATTTCTTTGACTAATTAAACTTGCCAGGACTGAACTTCATGCTTAGAACGTTCATAAGTTGTAATTGCTGACTGATATAAGCTATCGGTGTATGAATCACCCCGTATATACAGGGAACTAAAAAATCAGATTTGAAATATTCCGGCACCAAGGATCACCCCCGCCTGTACGGGGAAAACATTGAAAACCGCAAATTTATCACTCAACTTGATCAGTCACCCCCGCCTGTGCGGGGAAAACTTGAATGACCTCCTAATTATTTATACTGTGCTAGGATCACCCCCGCCTGTGCGGGGAAAACTGATGCATATTACACATGGCAAGATAATGAATAGGATCACCCCCGCCTGTGCGGGGAAAACTCGTGCAAGGCAGAATTGGTGGTGTTGAGTGGAGGATCACCCCCGCCTGTGCGGGGAAAACGACAAGGCATATCACATCATCAAGTGGGCGGTAGGATCACCCCCGCCTGTGCGGGGAAAACCGCTTACAAATATCTGCAACCAGCCTAGCACAAGGATCACCCCCGCCTGTGCGGGGAAAACTTTGAAAATCTAGGTAAATTTATCGAACACTTAGGATCACCCCCGCCTGTGCGGGGAAAACGATTATGCATAAATGCCGTAAAAGCGGTTGTAAGGATCACCCCCGCCTGTGCGGGGAAAACTAAACGCATAGTCGATAATAGCCTTGCTTGCTGGGATCACCCCCGCCTGTGCGGGGAAAACCTGCCAACACGAAAATTAGAAATGCTCTGGCGAGGATCACCCCCGCCTGTGCGGGGAAAACTACTGAGCCGTGGCTTTGCTGCTAGACCCCTGAGGATCACCCCCGCCTGTGCGGGGAAAACTTTTAACTCCGATAATCCAATTTTTAGTTGGAGGGATCACCCCCGCCTGTGCGGGGAAAACGTAAACATTTCAAAAACTTTTGAATTATCATGAGGATCACCCCCGCCTGTGCGGGGAAAACCCCGCGCGACTACACACACGCCGGCCCGTATGAGGATCACCCCCGCCTGTGCGGGGAAAACTTAACCTCTGCACCTGTTAAATCATTGCGCGGAGGATCACCCCCGCCTGTGCGGGGAAAACTATCCACCTTTGAACCATCAGCTTTTAACTTGAGGATCACCCCCGCCTGTGCGGGGAAAACGGTCTGGCACTATTCAGCAGGTTTTAAGCTACGGGATCACCCCCGCCTGTGCGGGGAAAACTTCTCCCTCTCTCTATCTCTCTTACAATATCTAGGATCACCCCCGCCTGTGCGGGGAAAACGAAAACACTAAACTACTATGGTTTAGATACTAGGGATCACCCCCGCCTGTGCGGGGAAAACAATTGTCGGTATTGATATGCCATGGATTAGCAAGGATCACCCCCGCCTGTGCGGGGAAAACGACTACACGGGCTATAACGATTTAAAGGAATTAGGATCACCCCCGCCTGTGCGGGGAAAACTCGATAACGGCGTCCGCCGTTAAAACGACCATGGGATCACCCCCGCCTGTGCGGGGAAAACTGTTTCATTAAATCAGACGGGTTCAATGTATCAGGATCACCCCCGCCTGTGCGGGGAAAACCGATGGTGTTAAAAGTATAATAGGAAGCGATGGGGATCACCCCCGCCTGTGCGGGGAAAACACAGACGTCTGATAGAGTAGAGGAAATTATTTAGGATCACCCCCGCCTGTGCGGGGAAAACTCGGTCAAGCTACCATTACAAGAACCACTAGTGGGATCACCCCCGCCTGTGCGGGGAAAACATTACGCAAAACAAGGTAGATGTCGATGCGGCAGGATCACCCCCGCCTGTGCGGGGAAAACAAACTTCAAAATTACGCCAAGGGGGGAAGACAAGGATCACCCCCGCCTGTGCGGGGAAAACATCAAGCCTGCAGAGCCTGCCAAGATGAAATGAGGATCACCCCCGCCTGTGCGGGGAAAACCATTGACTGTCGAACGGTCTACACCCTCATGAAGGATCACCCCCGCCTGTGCGGGGAAAACCAACAACTAATATAAATTGTTTGACAGAAATTAGGATCACCCCCGCCTGTGCGGGGAAAACTTTTAACCTCCAGATTGAGGTTTGCCTTTTTAAGGATCACCCCCGCCTGTGCGGGGAAAACTCATCCTCTCTTTGTGGGTACCTCTTTGATAAAGGATCACCCCCGCCTGTGCGGGGAAAACGCAACGCTGATAACGCCACAAGACAAATCAGTAGGATCACCCCCGCCTGTGCGGGGAAAACATAGCCAACCAACCCCCTTAAATAACAAGCCTGGGATCACCCCCGCCTGTGCGGGGAAAACTAATCCTGATGACAACGCAACGCCCGTGGATAAGGATCACCCCCGCCTGTGCGGGGAAAACGGACTAATCTGTTTTATTAGGTACTCCTGAGTGGGATCACCCCCGCCTGTGCGGGGAAAACGCTTTAAATGACAAAGATTAAGGTTAATGTTGAGGATCACCCCCGCCTGTGCGGGGAAAACAACGCATTACGCAAGTGCAATTGGCTAAAAAGAGGATCACCCCCGCCTGTGCGGGGAAAACCCATCTTTGCGAGCTCTGACGATGCCCTTACTAGGATCACCCCCGCCTGTGCGGGGAAAACGTTCCCTGATGATATTGATGATGGCGTAACATAGGATCACCCCCGCCTGTGCGGGGAAAACGAGAACAATGTATGAGTTTGTGAAAACCATGTAGGATCACCCCCGCCTGTGCGGGGAAAACGAACTCCGACCATTTTTCGTTTTGGAGGAATGGGGATCACCCCCGCCTGTGCGGGGAAAACTCTCCTGCTCTCTTCTATATTTATATAATACAAGGATCACCCCCGCCTGTGCGGGGAAAACCAATATCTTATGGTACCGGGACTGCTTTTAGTGGGATCACCCCCGCCTGTGCGGGGAAAACGTGATGAGACGAAGTTTAAGCGAGTGGTGGAGAGGATCACCCCCGCCTGTGCGGGGAAAACAAGCAATATATAAGAAAAACGGGCACTATGAGAGGATCACCCCCGCCTGTGCGGGGAAAACGCGCCGTTGTCATACCTAGCACGGCCTACCGCGGGATCACCCCCGCCTGTGCGGGGAAAACCCTTTTTCACCAAAATAATAACTTGGTCTACCGGGATCACCCCCGCCTGTGCGGGGAAAACAACGGTTCAAAGTATACATAGTAGCCGGCGCCGGGATCACCCCCGCCTGTGCGGGGAAAACTCTAACCTATTAACGGCGTTAGCTTTTACAACAGGATCACCCCCGCCTGTGCGGGGAAAACACCGGCCGCGCTTCAGTAGCGGTCTTTGCAATAGGATCACCCCCGCCTGTGCGGGGAAAACACTAAAAGATCCCTTATAAATCAACATTCTAAAAATATAGTAAACTATTTTTTATGAGTTGATCCGCAAGCTTTGCCGTTGCCAGCGCATCTGATTCCGCATGATGTGGGTTAATATTTTCAATACCATATTTTGCCAGAACTGTCTCTAACCGATAATTATTCAAAAACAGTTCATTTTTCTTCACCACTGTTCTCAAATCAGTAATTTCATTTTCTACTTTCAACATACCATTTTCAATCAAATTTTTGTTGATAAAATTGATATCGAAGTTTACATTGAATCCGATAATTGGTAAATTTTCAACAGTATCTACAAATCTACTTAATGCGCTAACAATATCAACTCCTTCAGTCTCCAACCATTTGTTTGTATATCCAGTTAATTTAATTATTTCATCTGAGAGTGGCTCGTCAATTTTAATTAGAATTTGTTTTGGATTGTCAGCAACACCGTGATTAATCTTGACCATACCAATAGCAATAATCTTATCAGTATCAGGTTCTAGACCAGTTGTCTCAATATCAATTGCCACAAACGAAACGTCTGGTGGCTCACTACGTTGTTTTTGCTTTGAAAACTTTGCTGCACGCCTAAATTTTGCGGCATCACTATAGCCCACTTTGATAAGAGGGGTAGCATCTTTAACCTTGACAAGTAATGGAATCCCATCATAATCTCTAACTTCATAGTAGCGATTGGTAGTTCGGAATTGATAACCAAATTCATTGCGTGCATTAAATGCCATTGTCGCTCGTCCCTGTCCTACATTATCTACTATTTTGTCCCACAATAAATCACGAATTCTCGCACTAGGATTGCCAACAAAAATTCCTACCTGGATTTCTTGACACCACTTAGATAACTCACCACGCAAGGCCGGAGGAACGCTCGTTAACGTAATAACAATCATCAACTAATCCTCCGTTCTCAAATCGTAAGCCACACCAAACTTCTGTAAACCTTCCTTGTCGTCCCAAAGGTTAAGAACATCAGACTCAATCCTCTCTATCTCCTTGGTGTTAAACAAGTACTTAAGGTCTTTTACCATCCTCACCATTAGTTTACCATCAACAAACGCATCCCTCATTGCCAACCTAGTGATGCGCCCGATATCATCATCTGGTTGAAGATTCTTAACTACATTGAAAGCAATTGGAATGGAATACTCTCCTTTATATAAATCCGCAAAATCATAGATAAATGATAAATCATTGCCAGTATGCACAAATCCCAATCCAGGTGACAATCCCAAGGCCGCCACGACGCTGTAGCTTAACCCGTAGAGCGCAACATTTGCTGCAGTCAAAGCCTGATTTATCGGAGTTCCAGATGTAAAATCATCGGGATTATATTGTCTTTTATCCCAAGCTACACCAGTCGTCTTGGATGAATTTGCATATATTTTGCGAACTCTTGCACCTTCTTTTCCGCGCAGTTCCTGCATGGTCAGTTTAGATACATCTTCATTTGGAAAGCGGAGTTGGTACATCTTTCGTGCAACAGAAACCCTCATCTTACTATTAGAGACTAACCGTGCCTGTTCTTGCAGCAAAACAGTTGAATGTGAGAGCGCTCTTCCATGCGCGTATTGCCGAACACCACGCTCACCAACCCAGACAACACTGGCTCCCAAATCTCCAATCAGCTCCATAGCCCTATGAGTAACGTCAACTCCTGGCCCCAAAAGCAGAACGCTGATGATTGCTGCAGGAACTAAGACTGTTGCTTGTTCATCAGTAACTAGAATTGCATTATCTCTTCGGTTAATTTTCACATGTTCGAGATATAAAAAACTTACACGATCACTAATTCTACTAAGTTCACTAACATTTGGCTTCTTACGACCGATTTCGACCATGTTTATGCCTCCGGAATAATTGTCAACAATCCCATACCGTAAGCTTTCTCACGCCCAATACCCTTTGTTAACGCTAGCTTAAACTTTTCTGCATCCGTGACTGTTAGTAGGCCTTCAAAGGTTACACGACTGATCCGTACTTTATTATTGTGACCGTGATAAAGATTTGAAAATTCACGTTCAACAACATCAAATGCGTAATCTCCCAAAGGATCATCATTTAGTTTAAAACCATTTGAATCTGATTTTTTGATAAGCCAGGCTCTCTGTTTAGCATTAGCTAAAATAGGGTATACTGTACCTCTAGGTTGTCCCGGTTTAGGAATTGAAATTGTCGGATTAGCAGTTAAACGAAAATACGCAGATTGTCCATTAACGATGCTGTTAAGGAATGAATCATAATTTTTACTCTCTGCAGTTCCCTTTTTACCAAAGCATTCCAACAAATTTAAATCAGGCTTTTCTTCGCTCAATACAAGGAGATATTCATCACCTTTAAGACGATCAATTCGCCATAGATGTCTTCCTCGCTCACCATTTGCCACCTCATTTGGAAAAGCTTGTTCAACCCAATTGTGGTAAGCGCCAAGGTGTGTTAAAGTTTTTAGTTTTCTGCGGTTATTCGTATCAACTTGTACCCTTGATAAATACATCTATTTCACCTCCTACTATAAAAAATTCATGATGTCGTGTTCCGTATCCCAACCCAGCTTCTCAAATTGAGGATTTATCAACTCAATCGACTTCTCCGCAATTCTCCGAAACTCAAATTGGCGACTCTTTTGAGAAAAAGAAACAACTTTATCCTTTTGAAGATAGTATCTTTGATCCGGTAAAAGGTTCGCATCAGCGACGATATCAACTTGAACTTTATCTTGCTTTTTTTGCTTTTTTTGAAACCACTTGGCAGCCTGCCATTGAAGACTATCAAGTATATTAATTGGTGTTGTATCTTCATACACTTTGGTTTGCAACATACCACCAGGAACGTTCGCCCGTCGGCCAAGAAATAACGAGAATCTTGGATGTCTCAACGAATATTGGATTTTTTCAATCAATTCAGAATCTTCACTACCAATAGCCACCACGAAAACAGCATCTTGTAGATAGTCTCGATAAGTTATTTTTGATTGAATTTGCTTACCTTTTTGCATATGAACCATCTGAAAGTCCTGTAATGCTCGTCCTGGCTGATCTATTCTAACGGCAAAAGCCAGATTATTTAATCTATTAATAGCCGGATTATCGCGCTCATAGCCAAAAGCAGCTGCAATCATTCCAATTACCGCACTTTTAGACGGATAACCGAGTGTCGTTCTGTAATTGAAATTTGCTTCACTACCATATGATTGTAAAAGACCAGCCAACCTAATTGTTACTGTCTTCATAGCTACCTACCTCTACAATCGTTTGAGCTACTTGATTCAATAACTCATTTAAACTATTAGTTCTTTGCGAAATTGAAGATTCCTTTGTCGTTAACACAAGGGTTTTAACTGGTTTATCCACAAAAGCTTCAGTCTCAGTAAACTCTTGCTCCAATTTTTTAATTGATTGAGTCAGATAACCAGATTTTGATTTAACAGGTTCTTCAAATGCTGAGGCAAGATTAACAGGTGTATCATCACGAATAGTGACCAACACGTAATTAGGAAGAGTTTTATTGGCATAACTATTTTGTTTACCGGTTGGCATCGACAATATGAAGCTCTGCACGAATTTTTCAATACTCTCCGTAAGTTGTTCTCCTTGAAGATTTTCACTCAGTTCTCTGACGTTTACATTAGCATAGCGATAAAGAGTCGAAGAATTATACTCAATTGTCCCCATCATACCAGCTCCGGCGTTGTTTTCTTCCTGCAGATCGTCTCTACCAGTATAAAAATCAAACTCCGGTACTATTTCGTGTGTCGAAAAGGCATGGGCTACCTGAGATGCACCTTCGACATTTAATTCTGGGTTTGTTGCAACCATTCTCCCAAAAAGAGCCAAATCCAATGAATTATTTTCCATGAAGGCTTTCTTCAATTCCTTCTTGTCAAATTGCTCTAATCCCTCTTCACTCAAGATCAGTTTGACCAAGTTGTTCAACTGCCACTGGCTAATGAACAAAAGTGTGTCAGTTGATTTTTTAACTCCAATGGTGTCCAATGCCTTTTCGGCCATTTTTTGAGCATCTTCTAACGAAATATCCGCTTTTTGATCCACAAGTAACTTAGCTAGTCTTGCCAGAACCTTTTTTGATCTAATTCCCAGGTTATCGCTTAACGGATTTAGATTAAAATCTGCTCGCATCGCGTTCTTCCAACTCTGAGAAGATACTCGTGATCGTAATGTTCCACCATAATAAACTGTCTTTGGCGATCCTGCGTCGTCACGGTTAATGTTTGCTGCAGGTACGCTTTGTAGCACGTGAATATCGATATAAAGATTCTTATTTTGCATTGTTATTTTCCTCCTGATTTGTCATCTTTTCTAGCTGATCAAAACTACGATAAAAATCTTGCCCCCACTGCAAACGGACTTTATTTGCAGATTTATAGCCTGTTTGATACCAAAATATATCTTCCGCTAATTGTGCAAAATCTACAACAGCACCCGTTTTTTTACCCTTCAACACACCTACAAGTCGTGTCAAAGAATTGATTGTTGTTTCAAAATTCGTCGTAGCTAGGACCTGAGTAATTTGCCGTCTCAAAGCTGTAGAATCATCTCCAGCATTCTGAATTCCTGCCATTGCCTGAAACAACGTTAGTGTTTTGTCCCCATCATTACGTTTGTAATAAGGAGTATAGAGTAACTGTTCTACACCTTGTTGGTAAATAGCATAGAGACGAATCGCGGTATAAACAGCTATTTCTTCTCGTGTAGGCGTGCCTGTTCTGCTCAAATCTTGTTCGTCAAGGTTTGCAAGAATGTAAGGCCAGACAACTGTAGCTCCAGGATCAGTAATTGATTTTGACGTCCTGAGCGCCGCAAGCGCCCCCTTGTCTGGTTTTGCGTCGGCTTGAATTGCCGTGATAATCCTATCTGCTTTATTTCTAATCTTATTTGGCATTCTTAAACACCTCCAATTCTAACGAATTCCATACTCTTCGCATAAAAGAGTTGTATATAGTAAAAATATTTGTTTGAACCTGATCTTCCACTTTTCCTCTGATAACCTTTGATGTAGCAGAATCCATTTGTGATTTTGCCAAGTTTTGGACAAGCTCCCAGAGTGTTTTGCGCCACTCTAGTTCTTTCATATCTCGATTATCATCAGCATGAATATTGTTCAACCAACTTTCAAAGGGTTGGTTCAGAAGATCGTAGAATTGACCCATTTCATGGTCTGAAGCTTGTCCCTTGCCGCCCTCGAGTCCATTAATATTGGACAAAAATCCATAGTACATTTTGCCGACATTTTCAATCTGTTCAACTATTTTTTCGATGCGTACAGTCCACCTTCCAGCAATATCATCATCGAACAAAACATCCGCATAAAGAGATAATTCTCCATGAATCTCTTCCACCGGTAATTGTGAAGTTGCGTTTCCGTCATTAATAAACGAAACCGAACTAACATTGACGTGAAACGAATCATCGATATAACCGTTATTTTTTAATTGTCGTAACCAAGCAATTATACCCGGCTCTACCTCATTTCCGCTGTAGTCAGTTCCAACATATTGACCAAAATCTCTCCACATAGCCTTGCTGATTGACCACTTACTCTTGACTGCTGGCACAAAATCGATGTTCCTTTTCTTATCCTTGTTTTTCTTCCAGGTCGTCATTGGCTCAAATGGATTTTGTTCGATATCAAGCTTAGGTAGTCCAGCACTAAAGATTTGTGGACCTTCATCTTTCCAACTAATGTGTAGCATTCGCGAAAGAGAAGTATATAGTCCAGCAATATCATTTGGAAAAATATTTGATAAGCGCAACTCTGCGTAACTGAGTAAATTCGTTTCTTCCCAAATCGGTTTTTGTAAATTAAATTCACCTTGGTGGTTTGGGTTAAACAAAAGCAAATTAAGCATAAGAGTTTGAAATAAGTCTGATCCGCGAATAAAAACCGGACTGATTTGAAACAGCCAGCCAGGGCTGATTGAATATTTTTCCTTAGACTGGACCTTCGTTTTGTCTGTCACTCCCGTTAAGCCTTGATAAGTAATCACCCATCTAACCAACTCTGGCAAATCGATTTTATCCTTTTCATCATTACTTTTTGGGGAGAAGACGAATGATGTATTACCACTTTCGGAAATAGAACGATTGATTTGTTTAATTAAAACTTGTCCACTACCTTTTTCTATCTTCTTGTCAGCAGAAACAAGACTATTATATTCATCATGTGTTACCTGCATAAAAGGATGTTCGCCCAAGAAGTCAAAACGATTACTGTATTCATTCAGATAATCAAATACTTTTCGGCTAAAACTACCGCTGGTAAACGTCTGGTTCCAGGAATCAAGTAGTTCTTGACGTTGATCGTCCTCAAAGATTTTCACCCTAGTAACTTGATAACCATTCGAATCGTAGTCAAGCCAGTTGTAGCCCTCTCCTTGTGCATCAAACCGCGAATACACTGTTGTCAATATAGCAAGTAAAATTCGCATGATGGCAAAATCTTGTACCCGCATTTCACCAGCGAGCCTCTCGTACTGACGTGCGTTTTGTAATACATCAATCAACGAGACACTAACCGTGTCGCCTGAATCTTTTGCTAACACCTTAATCCATGGCTCGGTTAAAAGATTATATGATTTCCTATCCATTTATTCTCTCCTTTGTTAAGCCAAACTTTGTTGAATAACGATACCTAACCCCCCCCACTTCGACTTCGTTTTGTTCATCTAAAACAATAGCTAATGCTCCACGTAGCCATTTATTATCCGCCCAATCAGGAAACTGGCTTCTCGTGAATTTCTCTAAAATTTTGATAGTATCAATTATTTTATATGAAGAAACCGTGAGACGAAGAATCTGCATGGCAATAGCTTTGGCTTGGATATGCAAGTTTTCATTCACAATCTTTGTCCCATCCAACAAGAAAATTTGACCCTCACTATCTTTCTTGAGAACTAAAACTTCAATTGAATCTTGCACGATATTTCTCACCGACCGGCTAGCCATTTCATCATCAAAGATAGCTTTAGGATTATCAAGCCAGCCGTGAATAGATTTATTTCTAACATAACTAGGTGGATCAATTGGATATACCCCGGCCTTTTTTTCTAATTCGGCTGACACCTGAGCCTCTTTTTTCTTAGCTTCCTGTAGGCCATCAATCTCCCCATTCAATGCATCATCCACTTCATCGTAAACTAGCTGTGTTAACCGCGGAATATCCGCAGGTATATTAAGGACCTGTGGCAGATAATACCTTGTTTTCATTAATAGATATCGTCCATAGATAGCCTCAGATCCCTCATTAAATTCTCCTAAGTGACTAAAGCTTCCATCCATCACAACTAATTGTGGTGTGCTTAGTTGTTTAGGACGTTTATTTTGATGTCTCTGTAGGCGGCCAACGCGTTGAAGAATTAGATCCATTGGCGCCAAGTCGGTGTACAGAATGTCAAAGTCTATGTCCAAAGACTGCTCCAGCACCTGAGTCCCAATGATTACGAGCTTTTCAGGTCTTTGACCATTTTTGCCAATCTTTTCCAGCAGTTCATTTTCAATTTTTGTCCGTTCGGTCGCAACAAATGCTGAATGGAGAACCAAAGTTGGGGCCTTACCATCTAGTTCATATCCTATTGCTTGTGCTCTTGCAACGGTATTGACAATCACACCCACAACTCCGCCATCCGCTGTCTTTTCAAGAACGGAGGATACTAAATCTGCCAGCTCATCACTCATCAACTCAACTTCAACTTGCTTTCGCTGTTCCGGTGTAGGCGTTTCGCTAAATTGTTGAACTCTATCACCATCAAGCAACGTGACCAAGGGATAAGCAATATTTTTTTGCCAGCTATTGGTAGCTTCTTTCTCCTCAAGATATTTTTTGGCACCAAATCTTCCTTTGTAATACTTCAAAACCAAGTCTCTTCTTCTTGCTGCGGGTAGCGTAGCAGAAAGCATCACAACAGGGACGTGATAGGCACCAAGCCACTCAAGTGCTCTGTCAAGGTAAACATTCATGTAGGTATCATAAGCATGGACTTCATCAATTACCACCACCTTTCTGCTCATACCCAGGTGACGCAGTGCAAGGTGCTTTTGCTTGAGTGCAAAAAGAAGCAGGTTATCAATTGTTCCAACAACATATTCATCAAGAATTGACTTCTTTCCGCTGAACCAACTATTAACCACCGCTCCAGATTGATTATCAACACCGGTCGCATTAGGTAGTGCACGATATGATTCATTAAACTCAGCTCGCCCATGCATTAACTTAATTGAATTTTTCAGACCGCTTTTTTTACTCTGCTGGTCAAGCCAATCCTTTATTCGCTCAAACATCGCATTGGACGTAGCTTGGGTAGGTAATCCATAATATAAGCCCATTTCGCCTTGACGAAATGCCAACTGTTGTGCAGCAACCAGAGAAATTTCTGTTTTCCCAGCTCCCATCGGTGCCTCGATAATTACAAGACTCGGATCAACAGCTTTATCAATTGCTTCCGTAACAAGAGTCTGGAATTTACGAGCATGGAAGTGCCAAAAATCAAAATATGGATCATTGCTCGTTTTTATCTGTTGTAAGATTGGTTCATCAGTTGTGGTCCAGGCTAACCAAGCATTCTTGAATCGAGTATCAAAGTCGATATTGGCAATAGTTTCATCCACAGCGATTAGCGGAAATAGTGGATGGTCAGAGCGATTATTTTCCAAATACTCACTTGAGGCCAACCAGTCAGCCATAATAAGCAGTCCCTCAACGATAACGGATTGCTTCTGCGAAAAATCAGCCAATTCCTGCACACTATTCAGTCCAACATAATTCAAACCAAACTCCAAGATCTCTTTCTGAACATCTTGCCACTTTTGTTGAATCAATTTATTGCCATCATCTTGAAAATAATTAGCTGTGAAATCACAAATGTCATTTTTAGGTGGTCCTTTTTCAGGTTTCCCGTGATGACCGCCAATAATTGCGCCAATAGTGCTGGATACGCCAAATTTTTCTAATAGCGCTTCGCCAGCACGTGCATGAGGTGATTCGTTCTTATGAGCAATTACCGCAGTATCTAGTCCAGTAAAACCAGCTCTGATTAAATGCTCCAATACAGCTTGGTCTAATTCAGCATTGTGGTCGTATGATTGTTTTCGCTCAAAAACGGCGGTAGCCTTTCCTAAGTCATGTATAAAACCGATGAATTGGATTGTCTGCCGTACGGATTCCTCATCCTGACCGTCAGATACAAGTAATGCACGTTGCCCATCACTAAGACAATGATTATAGAGTGCGTTGATGACATTGGCAGTATCGATGAGATGAGCAAGCAGGGGGAGCCACACGGGTTCACCAGTTGAAGACGTTCCTTTTTTTGCCCACAAAGCGGCGACTTTTGGATCTAAATTATCACAGTTCAATAAAACACCCCCTAATTTCTTTATGAATTCAGTATACTTCTTCCCCATTAATTTGCAAGCGTTTTTTTGAACGTTATATTTGCATATAAAATTTTGTAAATATATACCTACAAAAACGGTTCTAAAACATTCATTTAGTGTCTTAGAACCAACTTAACTATTAACTTATTTTAACGGCAACCAAACCTCATCACAACAAACTGTCTTACCCGTAACTTGATCAATGTTAACAAAAATTAACGATGTGAGTAACTTACCGGTAGGCCGCAAATGATGTTTATTGGCATAAGCAAAGAGCGGTTTTGCCCAATCTAGCTTACCAATAGAATCGCCATCACCGAGGATCACTGAATGCAGACATTTTGAATAATAAATCTCACTTACCCGATTGCTCGTTTCAAGACCAAACCGATAGAAATACTCTTCTTCAATCAGCATCCCAATCTCACTGCTTGCACTCGGCTTGTCGATATTATCAATGTCAAATGTATACTTCAATGAAGCCGAAGTAATTGGCATCAACTTATTCCACTTTAAATATTCAATATTTTGCTGTTGGTTATTATCATGAGGCAAATACAGATTACGAATAAAGAGTTGTTTGGTCGTTGGGATGAGAGGAAGTGTTGGATTAGTGGGAAAACAAAAAAAACTGACAAATTTTGCCAGTTTCTTTAACTTAGTTTAGACCAAGGATGGATTTAGCCGCTCTTCGACCTTGATGAATAATACCGCCAATAGCCGTGCCTGAGCCGGGGTAATATGAACCTATCCAACCACCCGCATTGAGGCCAGCAGCATACAGTCCTGTGATTGGCTGGTTAAATAAATCTAGTACATTACAGTTCACATTAATCTTCAATCCACCAATTGCGCCGAGGTTGCCCGGTGTATTGCGGTAGGCATAGTATGGGCCAGAAATAGACGCCAAACCAACGGTACGTTGATATTCTCCATCACGACCGTTCGCCACATTTTCATTCCAGTTATCAATACTACGTTTTAGATTCGTAGCAGGAATACCAATCTTTTCAGCCAAATCTTCAACACTCTCAGCTTGAACAACTAGACCTTTTTCGATATCCGCATCAATCGTATCGCTCTTAAACGGGCTAGCGGGTTCCTCCAACGCATTGCGACCGAATATTTGGTAAGTCGGCTTATTCAATTTCTTCTCTTCGTTAAAAATCTCACGGAAAACGTAAGCATAAGTAGCTTCTTCATTAACAAATCGAAGGCCATTCCCGTTGACGAAGATTGAAGGAATCGTCGGTATCTGATTATTTGTCCCGTTACCAGTGCGTGCATCGAAGTCGATAGTTCCACCGAAGCCAGTTACAGCAGCACCTAACTTCATGCCAAGAACGATTCCGTCACCGCGATCGGTTTTCACACTCCAACAACGATGCGCACTGACATCAGCATAGTGCTGAGGACTTAAATCTTTAGCAAGCTCAACGTTTTGATCAACCGAGGCAGTGGCGAGTACAACGCCTCGTCTAGCCTCAAGATACTCCAAGTTTCGACCATCTGAAACCACAACTCCCGTGACAGCATGATTATGCTCATCTGCTTCAATTAAACCAATAACAGCAGTATTATAGCGAATTTGTGCACCTAAACTTAGGGCATACTTAAGTAGATGCTGCGTCAGCATAATGCCATCACCTGCGCCACCACCATTATCCGAGATATGAATTCTCTCGGCAAAATCTTCAGTCGCATATGGAATTGTTGTGTGACCATAAACGCCAGTCCATTGCACACCCATCTTAGCTAGCCATTCCATATTTGCTGGCGCATTTTGTGTGAAATCATGTACAAGGTCACGGTATAGCCTGCCTTCACCCGTCTTCATGTATTCAGCTTCGTGTCGTTCGGGAGTATCGGATTCGTCCTTCGTGAACTCCTTCTGCCATTTAGTACCTGCGGCCTGCAGGACACCACCGGAGTAATTTGTGGTCCCACCAGCAATTCCCGCTTTCTCAATGACTAACACTTGCGCGTTATTCTCTGCAGCGGTCGCTGCGGCAGCTAGTCCCGCACCTCCAGAACCAACCACAATCACATCATATGAACCGATATAGTTAACATCTTTACTATAAACTCTACTCTTCAGCAACGGATAGTTAGCGGGAGCCGGACGCCCGGTTTTTGTACCAACTTGTTGCTGGCTGGCACCACTCACCGCATCGGTCTCTTGCCCAGTTGCACTGGCAAAAGCAGCCTGAGCAGCACTACGCAATGCACCGGTTGAGATACTTGCACCAGAAATCGCATCTACTTCAACAGAGCCTTCCGCGTTAGCTTTGTTCAACCACGTTTCGATTCCAACCGCACCAATTGTCCTATCTGACACATTTTCAGCCCGAACCGATGTAAGTTTTCCGTCTTCAACATTTACAACTGCAGTAATTTCATTATGAAAACCTTTTGATGTTGCTCGATATTCAGTCATTTTTCAATTCTCCTTTTCTGTCTTTTGAACTACCTGTTCTAATGCTGCCCCAACGGCCTCCTTGAAGGCTGTCACTGTTGTACTTGCTCCAGTCACACCGTCAACGTCCGCGCTATTCTTGGCAACGACCTCCTTGGGTAATATCTGCAAGGCTGATTGACCAATATTTTCAGTTTCCGACTGCTCAAGAACCTCGACGTCCATAATTCTGCTTGATACCGGTTCAACCGTGACGCGTACCACCAATTTATTGCCCATACCGTTGGTACTTACTCCTAAGTATTGATTCGGCCCCGTCTCATACTGTTTCTCAACCTCATCGCTTTCTAGTAGGCCACCAGCATCCCGTACTGGCTCATTGATTTCTCTCCTTGATAGTTGGGCGACATTATCACCGGCAATTTTGCCAAAAATCAGCAGTTCGGCTAAATCCTGACCAGCTTGATACTGGTTTACTGTGATAGAGCCTGCTTCTCCTGCGCCATATAGGCGTGGAATTGGTTGATTATGGCTATTAAGAATCTGAGCCTGTTCATTTCTTCTTGGACCACCCTGGGTGTTCAGAATTGCTGGTTGTAATTTAACTGCATGAAGTTGCCCAGAAAGTGGTGCCATTGTATCGTTCGACCGACCATAGGCATAATCATGACCAAGTGTGGCCTGTTCATTGAACTCCCGGATTGTCTGACTCAATGTTATCGGATCAATTCCCAGCTGTTCTGCGAGCTTTGCGGCAGACTCAGCTACCTTAGCACTACTCAATGCATCGTGTAGTTGTTCATCATCAACTGTATTTATTTTTGCCAATTGGTGCTCATCAAAGATAATCCATGAGTGGGTAGTTTGTGTGGGATGGCGTCCTGCACCATGACGGAAGAGGTATCCAGCACGCGAATGCTCTGCCTCGTTAAAGTATCTTGTTCCATCGGCACCAATTACGAAGACACTGCCTGTATACAACTCGGGCCAGGTATAAGTCAACCTTCCCCGTTCACCTCCGGATACCGCATAAGTCAGTCCATGATAAATACCACCGGAATTATAGATAGTGTTATGCCATTGATCGGCACCCACTTCCTGGCTCAGTCGAATACTATCTCCACGATTATAGAGAGTTCCCATTGGAACAATTTGTGGGATACCTAAGTTATCTTGAATCTTGGTCTGATCATTCTCAAACCCACCAGCTGTCAAGACGACACCCTGCCGCGCAAATAAATTAAGGCGGCGACCACTGCGCTCAACCTGAACACCCGCAACTGCACCTGTCTCATCTTGCATCAAGTGGATAGCACGGGATGAATACCAAATCGTAATCCGGTCGAGTCGCTCCAACACTTTGGCACGTAGCTGTGTCCAAAAGGCGCCATCTTCAATTGTTCTACCTGCATGAACCGTGAAGAGGTCATAGGCGTCGGCGCCGGGGTATTCAGGATAATCCGGGAAGTCTGCGGCAACCGATTGAACTGTCTCATGGTTCCGATGTGCCTGGAAACTAAACGGTGTAACGGAGAGGTAACGACTTAGGTAGTTCTCCATCTCACTAACACCTTTGGTAAAAGTCGTGATTAATTCCTGATCGAGTTTAAAAGGTGCAGCTAAGTGTTCGTAATAGCATTGAAAATTGGCTGCGTCCTTTGTACCACCAATCAACTGCCCACAGTATCGTGTGTTACCACCCTCATGTCCTGCAGGCGCTACATCTAAGAGAAGGACTTTACTGCCTTGATCGGCAGCAAATCTGGCGGAAGTTGCGCCAGCTCCACCAAAGCCAATTACAATGACATCGAATACACCATGCCAAACGAAATCTTTTATTGCTGAAATTTGCATCATTCCACCTCCTGATATCGCTTACATTGTTCATGTTACTATTTTCACAGGTTCGTGGTAAACTGAAATCAGCATTGCTTATCAGATAAACTTATTACAGGCAGGTAGAGTATGAATCTGGAACAGTTAAAGATATTTATCCACACAGCAGAAACGCTCAACTTCAGCAGAACGGCCAAAGACATGCACTTATCACAGTCGGCAGTCTCGCAGTCGGTTAACTCACTCGAGAACGAACTCGGTATTAAATTATTCACACGCGATACACACCGCGTTGTCCTAACACGACCGGGGCAATCATTCTACGGTTCAAGCATCAAACTACTCATTAATTTCGAGGATATGCTGCAGACGGTGAAGAATTTAGATACAGCTGAGAAAACCAATTTGGTCCTTGGAATGCTTGGCACACCATTAGATAATACGGTGATGCCATGGGTGATTAGGGACTTCAACCGACTGTACCCCGAAATTAAAATCTCAATTCGGTACTTCACCCACGATGAACTGGAACATGCGCTTGCAAATAAAGTTATTGATGCAGCTATTCAGACTGCCGATGATGTTGCTACGAACGCCTACTTCCATCTATTTGCTGAAGGCAAATTTGCGGCAATTATTGCTAATAACGAACCTCTGGCGATTAGAACAGAGCTTTCCATCAGAAGCCTTGATTATCACAATCTGATCTTCCTGCTCGAGAGTCAATGCTCACCGCAACAAAAAGAATTGCAACAAAAAATCGCGGAGCTTTGTTCAAACTCCACGATTTATTATGCAAACAATTATTTAGAAGAATTGGCGATGGCGAAGACCGCCCTTGGTATCTGTATCCTACCGTTCATTAAACTAGCAGGATTTCCGCAAAAGGATGAGCTAGTTAGTGCTCTGCCAATTAGGGAAAGTAGCGAGATTGGCTATGGTGTGGTTACTAAAGGAAAAGCCATCAATCCAGCAACCACGACTTTTATTAATTGGATTGAGCAGAATAAGTTGAGTTAAAATCTTCAACTAGCTAGTAGTCAAGGGAGTGCGGCAGGTCGTGAGTGTTTTGGTATTTCCTAAATCGATAACTAAATGGTGGTGAGGTACGACAGGTGGCCACTAAAGTGATCTCGATGTAAATAGTTTAGAAACGTTAAACTTGGTCCGCTGAACTTATATTTAAGTTACTCAGGCCAGTCGTACGATCTTTCTTTCGTAACTGATTCGGTTGTTGTAACTTGGTCATGTTTCCACCAGTCTGAACGTTTTTTAGGAACAACATTTCCCTTGATGATGTAACAGCGAGAATACTCGGCGTAGTAGTTATCGAGAAAGTCATCATGGAAACCTTTCTTATTATTGAGTGTTGGTGGTTCTAACGATACCTCTTCTTGCTCTTTATTGGTTTGCTTCACGATGTTTCTCCTTTATATTTAATATCTTTGATTATACATGATATTAATAAGATGATAGCCGAATTTTTATGTTGATAATTTACATGACGTGGTCGAACTGGACGGCTTGTTGGAAACTCGCCTTGTCGGAGACCACGTACTTATTAGGGAACACACTGGTCTTGGAGTTTCCGACTGATTTAGCCGTATAAAGCGTGAAATTAATCATGGGAAACCTCCTTCATCTCATCGTCATCGTCAAAGTAACGGATATGCTTGCCCCACCACTTAGCTTGTTCCAACTCAATCGCCATGCCCTTGGAGAGCTTATTACCAATGACCCAGACCTCCTCGCATTTGCCAAGGAGGACTAAGTCCATATGAATAGCCAATTGACGCTCAGTGGCTTCGTCCACAAACTGCGGGTACATCAGGTGCGGAGCAATTGGCATACAATTATTGTCAACTGCATAACGGCAGCAACGTTTGGTCTTTTCAATGTTGGCCGCCACATCACCTTTACTTGAAAAATCAATTGTCAGTAGCAGTAACTCTACTTTTGCTGAATTTGTGAAGAGATATCAAACAAACGACTGGGTTCGACACGGACATGAGCACTTTAAGAGCACTGATGGTCAATGCCCGTATTGCCAGCAAGCACTTCCAGATGATTTTGAAGAACAAATCTCATCCATATTTGATGACCAGTACCAATCTGACTTGAATGCCGTGAAGAATTTCAAGACTCAATATCAACATGGTCTTTCAACAATGATTGGTATTTTGGATTCAAATGCTTTAACGAGTTATTCGAAACTAGACCTTACTGAATATAAGGACAAGCTAGAACTTCTTAAATCCTTAGCCAATGACAATCTCATCAAAATTAATGACAAGATTAAAGAGCCTAGCTCGACCGTCACTTTAACTGATACTGATTCAATCATTGATGAAATTAACGGTCTGATAACAAGCTCCAACCAACAAATCAAGAATAACAATGAGATTGTTGCTGGGAAGACTGCCAAGAAAAAAGAGTGCACCATAAAAATTTGGGAATTGATTTATGCCACTCTCAAGCCACAGGTCGATGCCTACCATGAGAACATGGCAACATTTGATGCAGAGATTAATTCTTTCAACGAGGAATTAACTGGAATCGTTGCTCAAGGGAACAAAGTCAAAGCAAAACTTGCTGAACTCAACAAGCAAAGTATTAACACGACTGATGCAGTAGATAGCATGAATGCCTTGCTCCGTGATTCTGGCTTTCAAGGCTTCTCAATCCGACCAAAAGAAGGCGTCACAAACGTTTATGAGGTTGTCCGCCATAATGGACAAGTCGCTGAAAACCTTAGCGAAGGCGAGCGAAATTTCATTTCCTTCCTCTACTTCTACCAGTTAGTTCATGGTAGCCAGAAGGATGATGGCACAAGGGAAGATAAAATTGTCGTGATTGATGACCCGGTTTCAAGTATGGACAGTGGTGCATTATTCATCGTCAGCGCTCTGGTTCGTGGTATGGTAGATATTTGCCGGAATAATGGTAGCCTTAACAGGCAGAACAGCATATCTCAAGACAATTACATCAAACAGATTTTTATCTTGACCCATAATACCTACTTCCACAATGAAGTCACTAGCAACATGACAAGATACTGGGATTCCGTATCCTTCTTCCTTATCAGTAAAGTTGACAATAATTCTCACGTCAAACTCTACTATCGAGAAGAAACTGACCTGCAAGGAAAATCAAAAGCTTACAATGTTGACCCTGTTCAAAATGGCTACCACGCCTTGTGGGCTGAATTGAGGGATTTGAGCAAATTGCAAAATGTTTCATCTGTCTCAGTCACACACGTCATCCACCAGATACTGGACCATTACTTCATCCAGATGTGCTGTTACGATGGAAACTCCATTCGGGATAAGATTTTGGTTGAGAATAAACACAAATTCCAAATTGTGGATGCTGATGGCAATGATGCGGTTGACGAACGATACTATCTGATTCAATCAATGTTGTCATATCTAGCAGCCACAAAGAACACCATCGTTGATGGGCACTTTATCGATGAAGCAATGGATGCACAAACTTGCCTACGAGCATTTAAAGAAATCTTCGAAATCATGGAACAAGATCAGCACTATGCCATGATGATGGGAAATGAATAGAAAAAGCCATCAAACCTTTTTGTATCAGGTTTGATGGCTTTTCAGGTTATTACTATTTTACTGCAACAAGTTCTTGCTCATTATTTTTTTTCAAATTCGATTTGTTCCAACTGTTTTAAAGTGAAGAATACGCTACGTGCAATGTGCCAAGCCATTACTGGAGGAACTGCGTTACCTACAGCTTTGTATGCTGAAGATGCACTTGTAACAAAATTAAATGAATCAGGGAATGACTGCAAACGAGCACATTCTCGAACACTTAGTCTGCGCCAACCGCTCATATCTGTTGCATCTTCTACTGTTGTACGATAATGTGCTTCAATATTTCCATGATGTTCGGCCCGAATAGTTGGTGCTGGGCGATTTTCAGCTATTCTATTATTACCTTGCATCTTCTTACCAGGATAGAATTTTGCTCTGGAAATATCTTTAAGTGTATGGTTAGGAATATTGGGATTATTTACCTTATCCCACAAATCATCAATTCCGTCTTTTGAAGTTCTCCAAGGTCGACCAGTTAATTCGCCAGTTTCATCAAATATTTGTTGTGGGTAGAATTCATTATCTACACTTCCCAAGTCTTTGCGAATCCCCATGATAATAACACGTCTTCTCATTTGTGGAACACCATAGTCGGCCGCTGTTAACACTCGATACTGAACATCATATCCGTGCTTTTCAAAATCATCAAGAATGACGCTCAGTGCTGACTTATCAACATCTTCCCCTTCTATATTTTTTCTAGAATTTCTAATTCCGTCTACATTTTCAGCAATAAACATCTTTGGCTTATAATGGTCGATTACCCTGATCATTTGAAGATAGAGTTGACCTCTCTCATCACTTAAGCCTGCCCTTTTCCCTGAATATGAAAATGTTTGGCAGGGAAACCCTCCTAATACAATATCTACATCAACATCGGGCATATCCTTTTTCATATCTAAATCAGCAATGCTTCGACGCTCAACTTCATGTCCAAAGTTTGCTTCATAGACATCCGCCGCCTGTTGAAAAATATCATTAGCAAAAACAATGTTAAATGGATTCTTGTCATATTCTTCTCCGAGATACTCAAAGCCTCCTCGGAAACCCAAATCCATACCTCCAGCTCCAGAGAATAAGCTAACAACATTCAGTGGTTTGGTTGTCTCATCAACCTCTATTTTTCTTGTGTCAACCGTATTATAATTAAGGTTAAAGTAATTATTTGGCATAATATTAATCCTTTCCTAATGGAGGTAACGAAATGAACATATTTGATGTACTAAACCTGTTTAAATCTAAAATCGAAGACTTGAATCCCATCAATAAGAAATATCTTATCAGTAGAGGGAATCAAAATGGTTTTGAAGACCTTGTACCAGAAATCGCCGAAACAATTAAAACCGAAATATCAGACACTACTATTTTTGATTATAAAGTCCACTTAGGTCACCACTTTCCTGACATGGATCTCATCGTAAATGGTGACTGCTTCGGTCTCGAATTGAAAAGTCGGAGTAATGGTTCCTGGGATACTAACGGCAACTCTGTATTTGAGAGCATCACTGACGAAGATTACCAGGATATCTTCTTGCTATTTGGCAGTAAAGAGCCAGGAAAAGACCATCTCCTAGTTAGATTTGACTACTATTGGAAAGTTACTTCTGCAATCAACGTTACACATAGTCCACGATTTAAAATCAATATGGACACAAATGAGAGCGTGTTTAAGGATGCTCAAGAATACTACCAACTTCGTGATAAAACCGAGATGGAGAAAGTTGCCTTCTTGCAAAATTACCTTAAAGAACACACAACAGGCACAAAATGGTTTGTTCCACAAGATTCTTCTTCCGAATCAATCAAGCCAACTTCGCTAAACCTATTACCTCAAAACATTCAAAATCAAGTAAAAGCGGAAGTGCTCGTGTTGTTCCCACAGGATTTAATCACATCTAAGAAAGCAAACTACGCTCGTGCTCACGAATTCATTATCACAAACCATTTCTACTACAGTAGCTCATTTAGAGACTTTTTTTCTGCTGGTGGAAAATGGGAAAAAAATAATGTCGAGTTTCCTCAAAGTGTTGGTACTTTCCATAGCCTAGGTCCAGAAATAAGATATATTCTCAATAACTCAAATTCAGAGTTCCAAAAACTCGCTTATGAAAGTTGGAACACTCTAGAGCTACCTTTAAATAAAACCTCATTCTTTGATGATTACTGTAAAGTCGTTGATTTGATAGGAAGAGTGAACTTTTACCCCGAACTTCAGGAGTCAAGAATTCAAAAGCTATCTAATCTACTTTAATCATCTTAGACATCATTATAGCATAAAAAAACGATGGCGCGGTAAAAATCGCGCCATCTTTCTTAACTTCTTTTTCTGGCGCATTCAAAACGTCAAACTAAGAAAAAACTATTCTTCCAGCCCAACTATCTTTCTTTGGAGGTAGTTCGAATAATCAGCAGCATGCTTAAACACTGCAACAATTTCTTCAGGTGAACCTTCTTCTGAAAGCCGAGAAATGCTCTTCCTGTATTTTTCAACAATCTGTTTAATTCGTGGCTTTTCTTCTTCAGATTTATCTGGCAATTCCCATCACCCCATTCTCCATATTTGGTGTCCAAACACCCACGGTCAATCTTACCTTACTTCCATCCATAAAAGTAAAATCTAGCTCTTTGTCTTTCTTAACAATTATCGCAACAGCTGCTCTCTCGACAAGATGGAAATCCATAAGATATGGTGTCATGTCCATTTCGAGAATTACCGATAATTATTCAGCCAAGTCAACCCTCTCCTTAAATACTTGACGAACCACCTCATCCAGTAGTAAGCCCAACTGTTCATCATAGATGTGTGGCACGCCACAAGCCGTCCGTTTCTTACATTGCCATACGGTCTCCTTATGAGGACTCCCCTTGTATGCGTGCCATGGTCGTGGACCAAAACGCTCACCACAAACGCCACAGAATATCTTACCCGAGAGTGGGACGGATGCTCTCCGAATGGTCTGGCTCTGTAGTTTCTTTCCAACATGATCAAAGACCTCTTTTGAAACAATCGCCTCGTGATGGTCCTCCACATAATATTGAGGCAACTCACCTTCGTTCTTCTTTTTCTGCTTGGTCAGGAAGTCAGCCGTGAACGTTTTCTGGAGCAAGGCATCCCCGATATACTTCTCGTTCGTAAACATATCCTTAATGGTCGATGTCGTTTCCCACTTGTTGCCATAAGCCGTGGTAATGCCCAGGTCATTCAATTTCTTCTTAATCTCAGCCGTTGTCATCCCGATGACCGCCATCGCAAACATGGCTTTGATAACCTTAGCTTCTTTCACATCCACTAAGAACTCACCATTCAGACCCCGCTTAAAGCCCAGAACACTTGAGAAGGGCATTCGTGCCACTCCCTTGGCGAATTGCTTTCTCACGCCCCACGTACAGTTCTCAGAAATGCTACGGCTTTCCTCTTGAGCAAGGCTAGACATCAGCGTGATAACAAATTCGCCTTTGGAATCAAGCGTGTCGATGCCCTCCTTTTAAAACCAAACCCCAACACCGATGGATTTCAGCATCCGAATGGTTGTGAGCGTGTCCACCGTGTTCCGAGCAAAGCGACTGATGGACTTGGTGATGATGTACTCTACCTCACCCGACTTTGCCTTCTCAATCATCTCTTGAAAAGCAACACGCTTTTTGAAGGATGTCCCACTAATCCCCTCATCCACGAACAGTCCAGCAAACTCCCAGTCCTCATTGGCTTGAATGACCTTAGTTTAATGTTCTTTCTGGGCAATGAGGCTGTGAGTCTGATTGTCCTTTTCTGTCGACACTCGTGCATAGGCTGCAACCATTAATTTCCCATGTTTCTTGGTTGCTGATTTGATTTTGGGGTAGAGCGTTGGCTCTATTTTGATGATTTCCTTATTTGCCATGTTCTGCCTCCAACGTGCCAATGATGGGCTCATAGACCTTCAACAAGCGATTGATGGCTGCCTTGTGTTCACGTTTGCCTATCACACCAGATGAATGCAAATAATCGACCATCATCTTTGATAGTCGGTAGTCCATTTCAGATTTCTTGATTTGGGTCACCTCTGCAGCCTCAAGTGCTTGTTTGGCACTCCAGTTAGTGCGGTTGCCTGTCAGCCATTTGAACGGCAGAATGATTTGACAGAGTTGATTGACACGCCAAGTTGGTCGGCGATACGTTTGTAGCCGACACCTTCGTTGCGTAAATCAATGACTTTTTATTTCGTAGGGGTGTCCATTTTCGTGTCCTCCTTTATCTTTGGCTAGACACATACATCACTCTAAAAGCCTATAAAGTCAAGTGTTTTAAGGGGTGTCGCACTATCACAAATTGTGTCTGAGAACCAAAATAGGGGTTTCGGTTTTCTAGCTCTAAGGGGGTCGACCCCCTCCACCAGAAATACCGACACCCTTATTTTTGAAAAGCGACCCCCTTGCTTGTATCTTGCTGCCAACGTCTGATGGATTTCATACTCAAAACAAAAAATAGCCCTCAAGCCACTCGCTCAAGAACTCCCAGTTTAAGCCGTTTATCGGCAGTTTGTATTTGTATCATAGTGATTGTCATTCTATCATATACTCGTCCTTTAAATGGTTTCAGTATCGCAACAATCAGTTTTTCGATAGATGTTAGCGTATAGAATTCCCCCCACCACCTTTTCCTTTATAGGCTGCAAATTATTCTATAAAGTATTCGTAAGTACGACCAGACAAGTCTTTTGCTTCATTTGTTTAAGTCCTTATCTATTACTTTTTTCGGAATTCTATACACATTGCCCTCATAATCTTATTTCTATAAATTGTAAATCAATTCGTATCGCTTTCATTTTATCACGTGTGGTATATATCGAAAATAAAATTTGTTTTTCACTGCATTATATCTTATGCTACGAATGTTTATCTATTCCGCCAAAACTATTCTGCAACATTTAGTCTTGGTTAAATATATTTTTATTAGTTGACATTATCAGTTTCTGCTGTTTCACATAATAAAAATGATCTCCAGTTTCATAAACAACACGTCAGAGAATGGAAATACAAAAAACAAATTCTATGTTTATCATTTTAAAGACTCTTATATTCAGACATTTATCAATATCGTCAATTTAGAAATGATTCTACTTCATACATCGATTTGGATTACATATTCAAAAACTTCTGTCGGGATTCGTCAGTATCTTCCATATTGAACATTTTTACTCTCGTTTGACACCGTCCAACTTATTTCAGTGCTAAGTCTAATTCTTGAGTCAGAAAATCAAGCATAAGGTTACCTTGCTCCTTGTCTGGTAATACTCGATGGATCTTGATTATGATTTTCATAATTTTACAGTTACTGAGCAGCTCAGACAACTCCTTAAGAAAAATTCTCGCGGGTGAAACAGGTCCTGGTGCAATTGCTATATTCAACTTGTTTTTAGTAACTTTTAACGTCATTCCATCGTCTATCACTATTATAGATGTGTCCCCGTTTTTATCGTAAGTCTGAACTTCCTTCAAATCATCAACTAAGTACAATTGCTCAACACCTAATAAGAATTTTTCTCCTTTCCCCATACTTGATTCGAATCTTCTAGTTAGGAAGGACCTATAGTCACTTATAACTTGACCATTAGAATTCAATTGATGGTAAACAATTGTTAGTTCATCTAAGGCTGCCTCAGTACCAATACTTGAAATTTCTCCATCTTCAAGAAAATCAGGTAAAATATAACCTCGTTTAATTGGTAAGTCCTTAATTCCGGAAGCCGATCCATAAACATAATTTTTCTCTTCAAGAATTTGCTTCCAATTTTCATAAATTGTCTTACCTGAATCCCAATTACCAAAAATAGTCAGGCTTTCTGACTTTGACTCCTCTAGAGTATTCCATGAAGCTTGCTTCTTTGAATGCTTTAAGAATTGATAAACTATATTTTCTAGATTTCCACTCAGCTTGTCAAACTTAATAGATAACTTTCCCTTAACATTTTTTGATAGCATTTCATCTAGATCAAGGGGCAGCAAATTCCTATAAAAAATTTGTTTCTTTTTCAAACCATAAATTTCAACAAGAAGATATATTACACCGTAACTCATCTTATAATTTTCTAAATCAGCTTTATCAACCTGAAAACTTTTCTTATTCCCCTTAGTCAAGTTAGCAACTGAGCGGCCTTTAACTTGTACGGGTGCTCTCCCAAGAATGTGTTCTTTCTTATGATCCGGATTATTATAAAGGTAAATATGGCCATCCCAACTAGGTTCTTTATCTCCTGATGATATATAGGACAACAAATAATCAGTAGCCTCAATCTCTGATAATACTGCATTAACCGCTGCCTGTTCAATTTGACTTGAACTCACTTTTACTACCCCCCGATAATCATTCTAATCCTTTAGTCATAACACCGTTTGGTATATATTCTATTCTTTTTTGAAAATTTGTACCTTAAAGACCCCTAAAAATCTGTTGAGTTAACCGAGGCGAAAAACAGCAAATAAAAACGCCAGCAGATGATTTTCGCTGACGTAGAGTGATTTCGTGGGAGTTGTTTTGACACTAATCTAAATGATTAGTGTTTTTTGATCTTCTCGTAGATCCACACAATTGCTATCACAATGTCAATCATTACGAGTAAATATTAAGTCATGCATAACACACTAAAATTAACTCACCGCAGACAAAAAGTAGGCTATCCCAAATGGATACCCTACTTTTATTTAGTTAATACAAATTTGTTAGTTTACTACTTGGAGGAATAGTAAGTTACTAAATTTAAATTCACGAAAAACACATTATTGCGGAATGGTGTTTGAAAGTTCCTTAAACCACTGTGCACTCTTCTTAATTTCCCTCTTCTGCGTCTCGAAATCAACATAGAAGAGTCCATAACGTTTATTATATCCATTTGCCCAAGAGAATTGATCCTGAAGCGACCAAACAAAGTAGCCTTGGACATTGACACCCTCTTTACGGGCCTTCAATATTGCATCCAGATGCTGATCAATATAATCAATTCGCTCATCGTCTTCAATCACTTGATCCGGACCCTCATAACGATCCTTAAATCCAAGCCCATTTTCAGTAATATAGATAGTTTTTGAGTTCGGATATCTTTCAGAAACAATCTTTAAAATATCATATAGACCTTCGGGATAAATATTCCAGTCCCAATCAGTCTGCTCAACTCCCGGCTTCTTAACTAGCTCACCAACACCCTTAAATTTAAAGGCACTAGTTCCCTTTTCACCGGTACCATTGAATGAGCTCTCATTATCACCATCATAAGCTTTAATGAATTGCGATTGGTAGTAGTTTAAGCCGAAATAATCATTCTGGGTGGCTGCTTGAGCTAGTTCATCCATATCACCAGGCTCTATCTTAAGCTGAGCATCATTGGCATCTAGAATCTCATTAATTAACTTTCTTGTTTCATCTGAATAGTAACCAAGGAATGTCCCATCAAGCAAGAAATAGTTCAAGAATGCATTGTATAAATCAGCTGCATGTTGATTCTCTGGGGTTTCCGGATATGGATAAATTGGTTTAAGCCCACCAATACCTTTAAGCTGATACTGATTTCTCCAACGTTTGACGGTACTTGTAGATAAAGAATGGTATTGGGCAACCTCAGTTATACCCCAGCCTTTATCTAAGAAGGACAATATCTCAATCTTTTCCTCAACACTATAATGTTTAGCCAAAATAAATACTCCTAGTTCGTGAGACCGGAATTTTAATTGTTTCCGTGTCCAACTAACTAGGAGTATATCCCATTTCTAATTTGCCATTATTGATCATTTTATATTTGCGATTGACATACAATCTAGTTGGGTCATCAGATGTTCCTGCTTTCTAAAGGTTTTGACGCTTATAGGATAGCACTTAGGACATTTGATGTCCTATTTTTTTGTAAAAGAAAAGTGCTAGTAGATTTATATCTACCAACACTAAAAAGAATAGACCCGGTTTCGATTTATCATGAATCTATATTGCTACCCTGAATAATTCATACTTTTTAATTGAAACCGTCTGAAACTGCCTAACGGCAGTCTGATAATTACTTTTTTATTTTCACCCCTTAAGTGATGAAAAAAGAACCCCATTCTGCTATGGTAAAGGTGACGAAACCAACCATAAGAAAGGAGTTCTTCTCATGACTAGATTACACGAAAATCAAGTTAAATTCAATTCAAATATCACTATTTCACATACTGGTGGTCGTCTATCAAGTGATTCGGGGTTAGTCCTGGTTAAAGAATTGATGAATACCTTCGGCTTTTCACAATTAGCTAAACAATGGCTCCATATCACAGATCATCGGGCTTATTTTACCCATCATAACTTAGCGATATTGGAACAGCTTATTATGCAGTTAATTGCTGGTTACTCGGCAGACTCATCAGCTAATCTATTAAGACAGGATCCAGTCTTTCAAGCTGTACTCGGTAAAAAGCAGTTGGCCTCACAATCGTCAATCTCACGGTTTCTGGATCGTTTCACCGAGGAGAACATCGATCAACTCCAAGCATTAAATCAGTCGCTGATTAATAAAGCGCGTTTGATTCGCAATGATACCGAGTTAATCATTGATGTCGATTCCACACATTCGGATACCTTTGGACGCCAAGAACAAACAGATTATAATGCCCATTATCAAACCTACGGCTATCACCCATTAGTTGCCTTTGACGGACTGACCGGAGATTTCTTAAAAGCTGAACTGCGTTCAGGCAATCAGTACACATCTAAAGGGGTAAAAGCTTTTATCGCCCCGCTGTTATACCAATACAAGAGCACGTTACCTCATACCGAGATATTGGTTCGGGGGGACAGCGGCTTCGCCACACCAGAGGTGTATGAGTCTTGTGAAGCAACTGAAAGCCAGTACGTTATCCGATTAAAGAGCAATCGGAGGTTAAGTCAGTTAGCTGAACACTCTGTTCTTTACGGGGACAATCAAGAATGGGAAGAGCGAGAAGTGCAGTATTTTTCACTACCTTATCAAGCACAATCCTGGTCGAAACCCCGTCGTGTCTGTATACGTTCCGTCCGTGAAGGAGGAGAATTGCTTTTTCATCATGCGTTTATTGTGACTAATCTATCCGACAACGTCTCGCCTGAAGTCATATTTTCTCTTTACGGCAAGCGTGGAACAATGGAAAATTTCATCAAAGAAGCGAAAGGTGGCTTTTACTTCGATAAAACAGATAGCCCGCGTTTCTTAGAAAATCATGTCAGAATGATGATCAGTGTCCTTGCATACAACCTCGTCAATTTTTTAAAAACCATTGGTTTTGATAAAGTGAACCAGGGCATGACGATCCATTCCATCCGGCTGACATTGCTTAAAGTAGCCGGTAAACTTGTTCAAACTGGGAGACAGGTCTATCTCAAACTGTCAAGCTATCATGTGTATCAAACTGAATTTTATAAGGTTTTTGAACGCCTGCGGCGATCCAAACAATGGATTTAGACTAGTTATCGCACAAATTTTTAAACCGATTTTTTTCAAGGGATTCGTCTGCCCTTAAATAGACAAATTTTTTTATTATGACCTTCTTCCGTAGGCATCCTGTTCGAAAACACATTATTTTGGAAGGAAGTATCTGCCTAATTCAAAAATGGGCAATTTCTTCAAAAAAAAAGCTTGAATTTAGATCTATGAATTATTCAGGTGCTACACTAAATTTTAAATTTTTCACAAAAAATATTTACTAACTTCGTTTCCAATTGTTCGAATTAACTTTATTGACTCTGATTGTTCATAATACTCAGTTTGCACAACCACAATAACCCATTTGTCTTTTTGAACAAATATTGCAGCATCATTCTCAACACCTTCATTTTCACCGCTCTTATTATAAGTTTCAATATGAGGCTGAATAACTGCCACAAGCTTTGATCGATTCACTTGATGTCTCATAGCTCTCATCACAATAGAGTTAACTGGTGTAGATCTGCTCTTAAATTGTTTGAGTATACCTAAAATGTCCGCCACATTCGTGAAATTATCTTTCACACCATTATATTGCATCATTTTTCTATTCAAAGATATTCCTGAATAGTTATCTGATATCCACTTCTGAATGTTACTCAACCCAAAATAATTAAGTAAACAATTTGTTGCGGTGTTATCAGATTGCTCAATCATCAAAAAAAGCAAGTCAGATATCTTCCAACATTTTGGTGATAAAAATCTAATCACACCCGCTCCACCAACCATGTTATCATTTGAAATGAAGATTTCCTCGTCCAATAACGCCGAGTTTTCGGATATTACAGAATCAATATATGCTGCTATCGGTAATTTAATCAAGCTTGCTGAACGCATCATTTTTTTGGTGTTAACTTCAATGCTAAGTTCAGAATCACTTTCTATATCAACACTGACATGACCAGAAAATTGATTTGTAATAAATAAAATTTGCTCCTCTATATCATTGAAAGTATTCAATTAATCACCGCCCCTTCTTATAAAGGGATATATCTTATCCTCTTTAATTCGTATGATTCTATTTCCGGAATAACTATAACGAATCATGAATATTGAATCTAAATCAGTATACTTTACATTATCATGTGCACACGCAAATGAGACCGCAGCAGATATACCAACCTCAGATTCAATCATACATCCCACCATAACTGGGACATTGAATAACTCACACAACTGATTGATCCTTTCGGCTTCAGATATTCCCCCCGTCTTCATCAATTTTATATTGATTAAATCAGCAGCTCCACTAGTCAAAACCTTCAATGCATCATTTACTGAATGGACACTTTCATCTGCCATGATCGGAATATCCGAATACGCCACCAAATTCCGCATCCCCTGCAGATCATCTGCCCTCAAAGGTTGCTCAATGAAAGATATTTCCAAACTGCTCTGTTTCAGAAAATCTATCAACTCTTTTGTCTGTTGTACTGTCCACGCTTGGTTAGCATCAATTCTAAATGAAATTCCATTCCAAGCTTTTGAACTTAACATCCGCAACAACTCAAGATCTTCATTGTAATCTGACTCACCTAATTTTATTTTTATTGAATGAAATCCTTCTGCAACCTTGGCTTCTATTCGCTTTATCATTTTAACAGGCGCTGAAAGTCCAACGGTAAAATCAGTTGTAATAAATGTCTTCGCTCCGCCCAACATAGTAGTTAACGAGGTGTTAAATAATTGAGACCTCAAATCATATAGCGCCATCTCGACAGCGGCCTTTGCTGGCGTCTGCCCAAAGACACTTGTACGTACTGACCTCAACAAATTTTCCCAGTTATCAATTGTACTTCCCACTATTGAAGGATTTATCTTGGTACTTATAGTATGGATGATACTTTCCATACTATCACCTGTGACGACCTCATTAGGTGTAGCTGAACCAACCCCAACAAGACCACTACTTAAACGTACTTTAACTTCAATTGCATTTATTGAATCAACACGATGTCTAGCTGTTACAAAGGGGACCTCCAAAGGTATTTCCACCCTTTCATACGATATGCTCTCAATTTTATTTTGTATCATTTTCGTTTTCTTCCCCAAAGAAATATTCTAGCGCCTCTTTGCGCTTGGATGTCCAACCATTATTTTTCCTAGAAGGATACACCCTGTTCGTTAGGCACACAAATGCCGTACGATTTTCCATATTTAATGCAATTGAGGTACCGGTAAACCCAGTATGCCAATAATATTCATACTTATCTCCCCAACGTTGCCAACCAATAGTTCTTCCTCCTATATTTGTCTGCTTTATTTCATTAATCATGTCACGTGAAATAATATTCTCAGATTCACCTGAGGTATTAACAATATTATTTGCAAAAGTCGTCAAGTCTTGGAGCGTAGAGAACAAGCCGGCATGACCACTAATCCCCTCTAATAAATAAGCTTTGTAATCGTGCACTTCTCCACGAATCAGCCCTCCCCGGTCTTGTTGAACTTCAGTTGGGACAACATCCTCATAACTATTTATTCTTGGATTATATCCAGTATTTTGCATCCCCAGGGGTAAAAAAATATTTCTTTCTAAACTTTCAGCTAAATTGCCGTCTAACTTATCGATTAACCAACCAAGTAATATGTAGTTAAAATCCGAGTATACATTGTCTTTGTCTGGCAAAAAATCAACATTAATTATTTTTGTAATTAACTGCTCCTTAGTCAAAGAATGTACATTATCAAAATCGGCAGGTAAACCTGAAGTGTGAGTTAGGAGCTGATAAATAGTTATCTCAGGATGTCTAAAATCAGAGATATACATCCCTATTTTATCTGTCAAATGTATTTTGTGTTCATCAATTAATTGTAAAATTCTTGTAGTTGTACCTACAACCTTAGTCAGAGATGCTATATCGTACAACATGCCTGGTTTTAACTCAGTTTTTTCTTGATTAACACCTTGATAACCAATGTAATGTTGCTCATTTATATTGTCACCAACCAAACTAAATGAAGCACCATAAATGATGTCATCATCTACGGTGCTTTCTATTAGTTTGGTTATTTTTTCTGATTTTTTGGTTAATTCTTTTTCCAATTTAAAATCACCTTACCAACTATTCCATCATTCTGTTTAAGTAAATCTTTTGCAGATTCCAAATCTAAATCAGTTTTACCCATTACGATAGCGACATTCACATGATTATTTGCTCTTTTTAATAGTTCTGAAGCTTCTTCAATACTTTTACCAGTTGCTGCCGAAATAATTCTAGTGGCTCTGTCCACTAGTTTATTGTTACTTGGTTGAACATCAATCATTAAGTTTTGAAATACCTTACCAGATTTGACCATTACGCCAGTTGAAATAATATTTAACACCATTTTTTGTGCAGTACCAGCCTTCATTCTGGTTGAACCTGTAATCACTTCTGGTCCAACTTCAACTTCAATTGCTATTTTTGCAAGTTTACCCATAGTACTATTTTCTGCACAGGTGACAGCTACACTAAGAGCACCAACACTATTTGCATAATTTATTGCACCAATTGCATAAGGTGTTCTACCGCTAGCCGCTATAGAGATTACAGTATCTTGATCAGTCAGCTCAATATTTTTTAAATCACTTTCAGCTAAATCGTTTGAATCTTCAGCCCCTTCCACAGATTTAAACATGGCTTTGAGACCACCCGCAATAAGTCCCACAGCTCTTTCTGGCTTAATACCATATGTTGGAACTAGTTCTGCTGCATCAAGGACTCCTAACCTTCCTGATGTTCCTGCACCACAATAGATTAGCCTACCTCCTTTGTTATAACGACTACTAGCCTGGTCAATAGCACTTGATATTGATTGAACCTTCCTCTCAATTGCACTTGATACTTTGCTATCTTCGCGATTAATTAATCTAACCAATTCGATTGTTTCCATCGTATCGATATGCATCGAGTTTGGGTTTCTTTGCTCAGTTATTAAGTCCTTAATGTCCATCATTTATTCCTCGATTCTGATGTTTTAATTTCTTAGTTAATTTTGAAGTATCATGATAGTTTTTTTCCAACTGAGGTATTTCACTATTAACCAAGCTCAAAAATATCAAGCTTGATGCATATATTTCAGAAAATAGAGATGATACAGCACCAATTCTCAATAAAGATTCATTGGCGGGGATAGGAAAAACATAATCTGCTAATTTCATCAATGGTGAGGGTGATTTTCTAGTAATCAAAATTACAGGCGTATGATTTAATTGTGCTTGTTTAGCAATAATAATCATCTCTTCAGTTAATCCACTGTACGAAAATATTATTACAACATCTTTTTTAGTCATAAAATACGAACGTTCAATTGCAGTATGACTGTCTTTATCAAAGATAGCCTTACGGTTAGAACGAATTAGTTTGTAATACAAATCATTGGCAGCTAATCCCGAAGCGCTTAATCCTTCAAGGTATATTGTTTCTGCATTCTTTATTACATTTACAATTTTCGCCAGTATTCTTACATCAACTAAATTATGAGTTTCTTTTGCATTATCAATGATAAAACCGGAAAGTTTATGACTGATTTCAGCATAACTATCCGTTCTTTCAATTATTGTATCCAGAACTTCAGACTGATTGTTTATGCTGTTAAAATCTTGAACTAGACTAATCTTAAAATCCTGAAGTCCATTAAAGTTGAAATAGCGAACAAATCTTACAATTGAAGCAGCTGATGTTTTAGTTATTACACTGATTTCCTTTGCGGTTTTTCTTGTAAATTCGAGCGGATTATCAATAATATACTCAGCAATACGTCTGTTTACACCTTTTAAGTTGGGATACTCTTTAATAACTCTAGAATATAAATCCACCAAATCACCCTATCCTAAAAAAGATTCAATTGATGCATTGGGTTCATTTGGAATCATTTGAGCTGTTATCTTAATTCCTTGGCTAGTTAATCTATGGATAATCTCTTCATCTTTTGGCGTAACACTAACGGATTTCTTAATTTGTCTTGATCCATCTTTTGCCGAAATATTACCAACATTAAAGACAGGAATATTAACACCGCCGTCAATTAGAGCTGCCATATCCGGAATATTTCGAGTAATTACAAAAACATTTTCGTTTGCATACTTATCTGATTTAAGATTCTCTACAGAGCGAGCAATTGATGCAATACCTAACTTAATTCCGGCAGGCCTAGCAAGTTTCAATCCCTGAATCTGCATTTCATCTTTAACTACTTCATCATTAACAACCAGAATACGATCAGCATTTACCGTGTTCGTCCACACCATCGCAACCTGTCCATGAATCATACGCTCATCTACACGTGCTGCTACTATAGCCATTTAAATACCCTCTTTCAAAAACTTATTATGCAATACTGCCAATCCAGGTCGCAATTGCCTGTAAATTTCCTAATAACATCCCAAGTAATATCAGTACAAATATTAGTCTCGTGGAATTCATTCTCTTGCGACCCAAAATCCAATAGGAGAAGAGTGCAATGGAGAGAGGAATTAATGCTGGTAAAATTTTATCTAGCATTTCCTGAACAGACATAGTAACTTTACCAACTTTATATGTAATATCGACAGAATAATTGATAACTGCGGGAATCATTGCACCAACAACGGTTAACCCCAGTATAGAAGCACCTTCTGTAAAGATTGCCATTCTATTTCCAAATGCAGAAGCCAATTTTTGACCTTGTTCAAGCCCGAAGCCAAATAATCTCCATCTTACATATGCGATAACAGCACACCCTATAATTGGTATTAGTAATCCCAATGGTTGATTGGACATTGCCATATATGCTGTAATCGAGAATATAATTGCATTATAGATTGCTACAAATATAGTATCACCCACACCTGCAAATGGACCCATCAAACCAGTTTTTAAACCAGCGATTGCTTTCTCACTTTGATCATTCATACCGAGCTGATCTTGGAGTGCTACATCTGCACCGATTATTAAATGTGCCATTTGTGGCGTCGTATTAAAGAACCCAGTTTCGAGAGTCAAAGCCTGTTTCATTTTATCTGGATCATCTTTATACAATCTTTTCAGGGCCGGCATAACTGAGTATGCATAACCAAGTCCCTGCATTCTTTCATAGTTCCAACCAAGTTGTAAGCCCAAGTATGATCTTATAAAGATACTCTTTTTATCCTTTTTAGTGATGTGATTAAATTCAACATTATTGTTTTTCTCAGTCATCAATCTCAACCTCCTCGTCATCAACTCGTCCCGAAGCGGAATCTGCAGCAGAATTTATATTTTCATTATTTTGATTTTTATTTGCGTTTAAAACATGTACAGCAGCTAATGCAAAGGCAAATAGTGAGACACCTAGTAAAGTAATTGACTTACTAAAGTATGCCATAATAGCAAATCCGAAGATGAAATATGGATAATAACGCTTTAATGGTAAATATCTCATCAAAATAGCGATACCCATGGCTGGAAGAATCATCCCAGCAGCTTTCAAACCATTCATAAACCAAACTGGAATCCAAGCATTAATCGCTTTTACAACTGCGGATCCAAATACCAAACCAATAAATACTGGAATAAATCTCGAAAGGGACCAGGGAACCATACCCAGAAGATTCGCCCTTTCCACACCTTTATAATTACCTGTCGCAACATGCCTCATCGCCATACGCTGAAAGAATGTATTCGACATACGAGCGAGAATATCCATTTGCGTCAGTAACAAACCGATTGGAATAGCCAATCCAATTCCGTAACCAACCCCTTTAGATGCCATAATTGCATATGCAGTCCCCATTACTGATCCCGATAGAAAATCTGGAACAGTGGCACCACCATAGGTTGCAACTCCAAGTGTTGTTAGTTGTAACGTTCCTCCAATTAACAACCCGGTTTTTAAATCTCCCAGCAAAAATCCAGTAACTGCTCCCGCAAAAACTGGCGAAAACAAGCCAAACTTTAGTGATAACGCATCAATTTGTCCTAGTGCTACATATAAACTAAGAAAAATGATTGCAAACCAAGAAATATCCATTTTACTTCCTCCTTGATAAACTAACTTACACCTGAAGTATACATTCAATGAAATAATATTTCAATATTATTATAGAAAACGCTTTATTTGAAATATTGTTTCTATTTTTGGGGTAAAACATTCATTCTAGCTGACTAATTAGCCCTCATCTACGATAGTTCCGACCACACATTGATTTCACACCGTCGGCATTGTTGACACAAAAAGGGCTTCACTTGAATGTATAACAAGTGAAGCTTTTTCATATTTGCCAGATTAATAACTATCGCCAATTTAGCTTATTAAATTTTGCCGTGCTGTGTCAAAGCACTAAATCTTTTTGGTTTTTCTCACGAACGTAGTCAGACCCAGACCAGCCAGAAGCGCTACACAGCCTAACCGAACCAGTTGTACCGTCGGTGCTCACTTGTTTGTGGGAGGACCTGTTGACCAGCCAGAACCGCGTCATTGCTGGTTGCTAGATTTCTATCATCACTGACCTCGTGGTGTCCAGTTAGTTTCTCCAGTCAAAGTATTTGTCACGGCTTTGAAAATCACTGTCTGCACAGTCTTACTTGGTGTCTTAACTCCCGCACCTTGGTAAACGATGGTTCTGATGACATTAACTTGGGTTTTCTTATCAGGTAGACCATCATTGTGCAGCACCGACTCTTGGAATACCGGGGTGTCTTGTATTTTTTTAGTATAAACTACACCAACATCTTTACCTTTATCATTAGGCAGAATGATATAGCCGGGTTTAACCGTAGTTACCCCATTTGCATCAGGCTTTACTACGGTGCCAGTTGTGTCATAGACGGTAGCACCGCGTACACCCTCTAACACAATATCCGCCGGTTGATCGACAAAATCAAAGAGAAGCGGCTGATATCCTGTAGTCGGATCCCCATGTTGAACCACCTTAATCGGGAGAATTAAATCAGCAGACTGCATATTATTCTGGAAGGCATTCTCCTGCGGCTGGCCCGCCGCATTGAGACTGTAGAGATTGCCCAATTGAACATAGGTAATCTCTTGATCAACCGGAACATTGCTTAAATCAGCATCCATTAATTGAATGGGTGAATAGGCAGCACTCGCATAGTTCCCTGGCAGAACTGGATTTTTATAAGCAGGAAAACCAGTATAGCCATCTTTAAATGCATACATCTGGCTACCGTAATGCGTATTTCCCGACCAACCACCGTGCGTTGCAGCAACCGCATTAGCTTGCGCCTCTAAATCAACCACCGATTGATCTAATGTAGCGGCGTTAGCGGTCGGTTGATCCACAACATGCACATCCGTTGATGAGTCATCATCTTTTTGCGTAATCGATTCGTCACTCTGGGCTTCGCCAGCCGTTTCCCCGGCAGCACTTGGAACATCTACTTGATTTGCGCTATCTACCGACCCACCAGCCGTGGTTGCTGCACTAACACTACTGCCGCCAAATCATAATCCGAGGCAAAAAATTGCTATGCCAATAGTTAGCCAAGTCTTACCAGACTTATGCAATTTAAAATGAACCTTCTCATTCTGTAAAACTAGCTGTAACGAGGATTTTTTATTTATCAACGTCACAATTCACTCCTTAGTTTTGCAAACCCCTTTATTGATCATGGTAGCACCATTTAAGAAATAGCGTTATTTTTACACTTAAAACTTACAAATATAGATACTTTTTCTTAAAGTCGCTGTATTACTATTAATTTCCTGATAGCCATGTTACACTACAGATAGACGAAAAGACGCCAGCGAGTGGTATGCCGCTGACGTAGAGTGATTTCGTAGGAATTTTTCGACACTAATCTAAATGATTAGTGTTTTTTTGTATCTATTAAGCTGTAAAGTAACCAATCAACATCGAAATAATCAGAATAACTAGCACAATCGTGGTGATTACAACGTAAAGATAATCGTGTTCGACCACGAACGCATAAATCGAGACAATGACACGCAACACAGGGGTCATAATCAGAAGAAATAATCCGAGCATCATGACCGCAAACGGCTTAAGTGTGCCAATCCCCGCGAAAATTTCACTGGGACGAATCGGTACGTGATTGGCAGCGTACCCTGTAGCACCACCATTAATCAACAGCAAGATGACGCCGATAACCATCACCGTTGTGGCCAGTACCACCCCAACGCGGAGCGCCTTCCCAATCGATAGCTCAATCTCGAGCATCTCTTTCTTATTTTGTTCATCGTTCATTTAGAAATGCACCCCCAAACCCTTCAGAGCCATCTGTGCACCCATGAAGACCAGAATCGGAATGAAGATCATCCTAATCATCTTAGGCTTCAAATGCACCATAATCCGCGCACCGATTGTCGCACCCACCAGGACGCCAACTGCGATTGGTACAGCAATTGCCGGATTAATCGAGCCATTGAAGAAATACACCGTGGCACTAGCGGCTGCGGTGACGCCCATCATCAAGTTACTGGTGGCACTAGAAGGCTTCAAAGGCATCTTCATGATTGAATCCATGGCAATGACCTTGAATGCCCCGCTCCCGATGCCGAGCAGACCACTTGCGAAACCAGCGGCCCCCATCATCGCAAAGCCACCAGGCACGTTTTTGACACCATAATCAACCTGCTTCTGCTCAACCTGATCATAATACGAACCACCAAGATTGAGTTTCACCGATAATGCATCATTGTTTAGTTGCACCTGATCCTTCTGACGACCCAGCAGCTTCTTAATCATGTTGTAGCTTGAGAACAACAGTAGCGCGCCAAATAGCACATAGAGGATACCCGTTGGCAATACACCCGTCATCAGTGCCCCAATAATTGCGCCGACAGTGGTCGCAAGCTCCAGAAACATCGCGACCCGCAAATTAAGCATGTCATCCTTCAGGTAGGCAACACTGGCACCAGAACTGGTTGCAATCACCGCAATGATGCTTGCGCCAATCGCGTATTTAATATCGATACCCAACACCATGGTCAAGAACGGGGTAATAATCATCCCGCCACCGATGCCGAGAATCGAGCCAAGTGTGCCCGCAAGGAGGCCTGCAATAATCATCAGAATTACTTGTGTTACCATTATTTCGTCTCTTTCACTGTTTTCTTCGCAGCGGTTTTCTTAGTAGCGGCTTTCTTGGTCGTCTTCTTCCTGGTTGTCGCCTTCTTGGTGGTCTTCTTCTTTTTCGCCTTGGCCTCAGCTTTCTTGTTGGCTTCAAGAACCTTACGTGCTTCTTCGTACTCCTTGGCCTGTTGTGCCAACACCTTGGCGTTTTCTTTCACGAAAGCCACCTTTTCTGGCATCAGCTTGGCCAAATCGGTCTTAATCTGTGCCGCCTGCTCGACGAACTCATCACCTGAGCTTAGCTCGTCAATGCGAAACTTAGACACGTTAATCGCGTCTGCAGCCATCTCGAAATAGACGTTTACCTCTGGTGTCTCCTCGTCGGTGAAAAAGTTGTTGATCTTCTTCCAGTTAGCAAAAGGAAGATTGATGATATTCGTCTCCAGACTGAACGTGATCGGCTCGGCACCGGTCACCGCGAATTGGGCCTGGGCGAGGCGACCACTGTTTAGTGCATCAACAATGAAATCCACCATTTTGCCAGCTTGTGCGTCATAGTCGGCTTGCTCTAACTGCTTGTCTTCCCTTGTCTCAGCCATTGTTTCAAATTGGCCATTTTCAATATTATCCATGATTTGAAGTGCACTTATTTTCAAGTTTAACATCCTCGATTTATTTACTAATTAACTGAAATTTTACAGTTTTCGTTTGTTTTACCTCTTCAAACAATAACGGATTATTAGTGAGCTTGCAAATAAAAAAGTTAGAACAAATTCCCTGTTAAACCTAATCCTTGAAAAAGTCGGCGATTGAGATATTTTTTAGATTGATTTCTGGATCGACATTAATCGGGTATTTAGTGAAGAGGTACTGATAAGTTGTGTAATTGTGAAAATATTTGGCCCGCCGCTCCAATAAAGTAATTATCTGACCAATCTTCAACGAATTACGCCATTTACATTCACCGATCAACAATTCGTTACCTGTAATAGATTCTAAGACCACGTCCACTTCTTGGACATTGCCTTGTCGATCCTTACCCCACCATTTACCAAATGACTTAGCGACAAAAGGTAATTTCTTCCTGTTGTTTAAGCGTCTCAGGTACTGACGGGTAACTTCTTCAAAAATTGGGCCAATAAAATCAGATAGATTTTCACGCGCTAATTCAAAGAATATCTGCCCGCTACCACGCTCTATCTCCGAGCGGAAGGAAAACACATAACGATACCAAAACGCAATAAAGTTTTCAGTAATCTGATACTGACTAGTCTTGCCTTTTAAAGGATTAGCGCCGAACGGAATTACACGATCAATAAAATTTAACTCCTGCAGTACAAGAAGATAACGCGAAATTATATTGCTTTCAAGTTGCGTAAAACCAACGATTTTGTTCAACGTATTCGCCCCACTGGCGATAGCTTGCAGTACAGCATTGTAATTGGCAGGCTCCCTAAACTCCTGCTTCATCAATAGAGTACCTTCATTGAACAGATACCCATTAATCCCAAAGTAGAGTGCCTTAATATTATCGTCAAAACTCAAATTCGGATCAATTAACGATAGATAGTATGGGGTACCTCCAACACAAGCGTAGTACTTTATCTTATCAACAGCAGAAACATCAGGATAGAACAGTGCAGCATCATAATAGTCCAACGGCCCAATTTTCAATTGACCAGTTCGTCGGCCAAAAAGGGGGCTTTTTTCACCCAACACCTGATTCTCCATAAAACTCATGGATGAACCACAGAGAATCAGGAAGATATTAGTATCTTTGAATTCATAATCAATCACATGCTGCAAAATAGAGTTTAAGGACTTATTTGCATTGGCAGCATAGGGATACTCATCTATTATAATCACCACATGTTGCATCCCGAGTTGTTCTTTAATGATACTGAACAAATCATTCCAATTTGAAACTGTGGGAAAGTTGGCAATTCCTAGTTTTTCTCCCACTAAGCGGGAGAACTTTTGTAAATTTAGTAAGTCATTTACCTCTTCTGCCGGTAAATAAAGTGCATTCTTGCCCTTAATAAATTCATTGAGCAGCGCTGTTTTACCAATTCTACGTCTGCCATAGACAACAGCCATTTGGAATTCTCTTCTGGCATACATCTGCTCAAGGGCAGCTAGTTCCTTTTCACGCCCTAAAAACATATTTTTCCTCCTTTCGAATGCGAGTTTTACTACTTTACATTATTATAATCTAAAGTAGTAAAACAAACAAATTCAAGTACACAAAAAAATCCAACGGCTGCTGTCGTTGGACCTTATATCTTACTCGTTCTGAATTTCGGGTCGTCCTCGCAGTAATAACTTGCATCAATACCCTTGAAGACCGTCTTGTTGCCATTAATTCAGTCAATTAAGGCCGCTTTATGTAACACAGCTGAAAAACCTCATCCGACCTCACTTAACTCAACTATGACCCTAGTTAATTTTGCGTTTTGGATTCAAGATACCTAGCGGATCGAGCAGATTCTTTATCTGGTGTTGCAACTGGTCAACATCAAAGCCCAATTCCTCGTTGTTCCACTGATTCTTAATCATCCCAACAGCATGCTCAGCGGAGATCGTACCACCCAATTCCAGCGTCTTCTTGAACATCAGCCGACTCGCCTCAATCACCTTTTCAGGTGGCTCAACAGTATCTTGCCAAATCATGCTTGGATGAACGTTACCATCACCGGCATGCCCTGCCGTATATATATCCGAGTCTAAATCCGCTGCCACTTGGTCGATGTAATCCACCATCACAGCGAGTTGCGACAGCGGCACCGCCATGTCTTCCATGATGTGGTTACCCTTAGCGAACACCGCCGGTAACATATCCTGGCGGATCTTTAGTAAAGCGGCAGCCTGCACCGAATCCGTCGTTGTTGCCACGCCGAATGCCCCGTTTCGCGCGAGTACATCCTCCGCAATTGCCAAGCTCTCCTGCCCACCGGCAGATGGTATTTGCGTGCTGTCTTGAGTACGCCGAGAATGTCTTCTTCGTCACCGACTGCCACATAAGCCAGAATTCGCCCCTCGATCTGGGACTGTGCCCAATCAAGCTATTTGCTTGATTATTAAATAACGTTTTGGTAAGCGATTACAATTCTAATATATGGGAGTTTTCACCAACATGCGACCTTTTGTGCTCGTCTTTTCGCAATAAAAAAAGCCGTGTTTCCACAGCTTACGTCAAATCCTATAAAGTTTGCAGCACACTATCAAGCGCCAGTTCAATCATTTGGCCGAAGCCGGTCTGGCGCTCCTGTGCCGTCGTCGCCTCACCCGTCAAAATATGGTCGCTAATCGTGAGGATTCCAAGTGCGTGCCGCTTGTACTTGGCCGCCAGCATGTAGAGAGCAGCCATCTCCATCTCAACAGCCATGATGCCGTAATCGGCAAGCTTCTCATTATCAATCTCGTCATTATAAAAGCGGTCTTCAGCAAAGACGTTTCCCACGTGGAATTTCAGCTGCTTCTCCTGCGCGGTCGAAACAGCGGCGCTAAGCAAGTTATAGTCAGCAATTGGCGCATAATAGATGCCCGCACCAAACGTCGATTGAATAATCCCCGAGTCGGTGCTTGCCGCCTGGCCAATCACGATATCTCGCACATGCACATCCTGGCTAACGGCACCAGCAGTGCCGACACGAATCAAGTTCTGCACGCCATAATCGCGCATCAATTCTGTGGCATAAATACTGATTGAGGGAATACCCATCCCGCTCGCTTGGACAGATACGCGCTGCCCATGATATGTCCCGGTGTAGCCGAACGCGTTGCGCACGGTGTTATAACGGACCGGATTTTCAAAATATGTTTCTGCAATGAACTTTGCCCGTAATGGGTCGCCCGGCATCAGGACCGTCTCGGCAATCTCGCCTGGTTTTGCTTCAATATGTGTACTCATCATCTACCTCCAGCAATCATCTTTAATTTAACTTATCTAAGAAACTAGTGCCGTATTCGCCACCGTCAATTTCGAAATTGGCCAGAACTGTCTGACCCAAATCAGCAAAAGTATTTCTCACGCCCAAGGATTGATTACCCGGCAAGCTCTTGCTAAAGAAGAGCAGCGGCACAAATTCTCGAGTATGGTCGGTCCCCTTAAATCCAGGGTCGTTACCGTGATCCGCCGTGACGAATAGGAGGTCGTCATCGCGCAACTGTTCGAGCACCTCGCCCAACCGTTGATCAAAGGCCATGAGCGCATCCCCGTAACCATTGACGTTTCTTCTGTGACCATACATCGCATCGAAATCGACCAGGTTGGTGAAACAGAAGCCGGTAAAGTCGCGCTTGGTTAACTCGAGCACGTGATCCATGCCATCCATGTTACTCGTGGTATGCCATCCTTCGGTGATGCCCTGACCGCTGAAAATATCGTTGATTTTGCCAATGCCAAGCACGTCGAAGCCGGCCGCTTGTAACCGGACCAAATCTGTCTTTGCAGTGGGCATGAGGGCATAGTCGTGTCTGTCGCTTGTACGTTTGAAGTTATCCTTGTTGGTGCCCACAAACGGCCGCGCGATAATCCGACCAATACGGTAAGGCTGCTCCGTCGTAATGGAGCGCGCATAATCGCAAATCTTGTACAATTCCGCCAGCGGAATCACAGCGGTATTGGCTGCAATCTGCAGGACTGAGTCACCACTTGTGTAGACAATTAAATCGCCGGTTCGCAACTGGTGCTCACCATAATCCTTGATGACCTCGGTACCAGAATACGGCTTGTTAGCAACAATATGCCGCCCACTGAAGTCCTCTAATTTCTTGATTAGGTTCTCGTCGAACCCGTTCGGGAAGAAACCGAGTGGCTCGAGCACGGGTAAACCCATCATCTCCCAGTGGCCATCCATGCTGTCCTTACCGGCAGAAATCTCAGACATTTTACCGAAATAGCCTCGGGCTGGCTTAGCCACCGGTACACGCTCAATCGGCGCTTCTTCTCGAATGTTTGATAAACCAAGCTTTGCCAAGTTCGGGAGGCTAAAGTCGCCATCATACTGCTGGCCGATGTGCCCGAGCGTATCGGCCCCCATATCGTCGTATTTAGCAGCATCTGGTGCAGCACCGATACCGACAGAGTCAATGACAATTCCGAAAATACGTTTAAACTTTGCCATAATCTCACCTCTATTCCGTCACAATCGCAATACTTGCACTGGCACCAATCCGGCTGGCACCTGCCTCAATCATTGCGAGAGCTTCCGCTTTCGTATGGATACCGCCTGCCGCCTTAACCCCGAGCTTGTCGCCCACAGTCTCACGCATCAACCGCACGTCAGCAGCTTTAGCCCCACTTTTGGCGAAACCGGTGGAAGTCTTAACGAAGTCAGCACCAGCCTCCACGGCTAGCTCGCAGGCCCGCTTGATTTGTTCGTCCGTGAGGAATGCATTCTCGAGGATCACCTTTAAGATGGCATTGCCAGCGTGGGTTGCTAGCGCCACCGCTTTGATATCTTCGCGCACCGTTTGTTCATCCCCTGATAACAGGGTACCAATATTTTGCACCATGTCAATCTCAACTGCACCATCTTTTAGCGCCTCGGACGTTTCACTCACTTTGGCGAAAGTGGAGGTGGCACCAAGTGGGAAGCCAACCACAGTGCAGACGTTGACGTCTGTTTCCTTCAATTCTGTGGCTGCCAATTCAACCCAGTATGGGTTGACGCAAACTGATGCGAAGCCGTATTGTTTGGCCTCGTTGATTACTTGCATGACCTCATCTTTTGTTGCTTCTGGCTTTAAAATCGTGTGATCAATGTACTTTGCTAAGGGTTTATCCACTGCTCTTCTCCTTTGAAATTAGGAATGAAATACTACTTTCAGTTTAGCAGACTTCGCTTCCAATTGACAAAAGAGTTACGCAAAAAAAGCACTTAGATTTTGCGTTCAACATAAGTGCTTTCATCTGTTGTATCAAAAAAATGTCAGTTTACTTCTTTACCGCATTTTTATCACTCATACTACTAAATTGGACGTAAAAAAAGAAGCCAATCAACTGAATGATTGGCTTCTACCACGGGCAGAAAATAAATTTTCTGTAGGCTTTTGGCTCCACAACCGACTCACCTAACGCCAGCACTTCCCGCGCTTGAGATTAAACTCAGGTGTCCCTTAAATCAAGTGCCACAAAATGTGTGGCCTTCTCGACCCGTCGCATCTTAGTATATTAGACTAATTTCCGTTATCTAGCAAGGCTTTTGTTCACAACCATCACACCTTTACTTGTGTTGTATTATAGGCTAGCTCCTAAGTATAGGTTGGTTTAGTTTTTTATTAATAAAGTTGAGGAAAAAAGTAATGAATAAAGCTAAAAAGCAGAGAACATGGGGTCTCATCGGTCTCTACATTTGTTTGTTAATAATATCTTCTTTGATACAACAAATTGCGTACCTTGGGTTAATCGCCGTAGTTTTACTAAAAAGGAACAACATCAGTAGTACTATACTAAAAGCAATGACTCTAGTTGCCACGAATGGATCTAATTCAATTGTGGTCATTTTGTTTGCTTCAAATTAATTTACAATTCTCGTTGTTTGCGTAATCTCCTCGTCATACTACTAATAATCTCGCTTACAAGTTGCGCCAACATAAAGCCAATCGCAATCGCGCCACAGATTATCGCCACGCGCAGTAAAAAACTTAGTGCCTCATCAAGTTGGCCCAAAGCCATCGCTCTGACTGCCATGTATGCCGGTACTCCGGGCACCAGTGGCACGATACCCGGAATGTTGAAGAGAATGATGGGCATCTTCTTCCAGCGGGCAAAGAAAATTCCAATAATCCCGATTAACATTGCACCGAACAGGTTGCTAATGACACGCCCAGCACCCAGTTGCATCAGGAACCAATAGGTCATCCAGCCAAGCGCACCGGAACAACCCGACGCAATCAATGCGGGTCGCGGCAAGTTGATGGTGATTGCGAAACCCAAAGTGGCGAGGAAACTAAAACTTAAATTAATTACTATCTCTAACCAGTATGGCATCCTACACCCCCATGAAGCGGATGACGAGCGCCACACCGCCGCCGATAGCTACGGCAGTTAAGACTGCCTCAACACCACGGCCAATGCCAGAAATCAAGTGCCCAGCAAACAGGTCCCGCAACGAATTAGTTAGCGCGAGGCCCGGAACAAGGATCATTACTCCGCCAATAATAATGGCATTTGCGTCGAAGCTCGAATTAATCTGCTGTAGGCTAATTGCCAAAAACGCCAACACCAAAGATGCCAGCATTTCGGCCAAAAAGCGAATGTGCGCGTATTTTTTCACGAAATGATACGTGAGGAAGCCGATCATACCAATGAGTGCCGCAAATGGCAGGTCAAGCCAATCATAGTCATTCATGAAGAGCACCATCAGCGTCGAACTAACGAAGCCGGTACCGATAGTCTGGAGCCAGAGCGGGAACTGGGGCGTATTACAGTCGACATCCTCAAGTTTCAGCCGTAACTCTGCCAAAGTGATCTTGTGTTCAGCAAAACGCCGCGATAAATCATTCACGCGACTTACTTTCTCCATGTTAATTGAGCGATCCTCGACCTGTTCAATTTGCACGTTATCCATCTTGTCGACACCCATGAACAAGCCTGTCGGCGTGGTAAAAACACGGAGGTCCGTCAGGCTCAGGCCAGCATTACTACCAATCCGGCGCATGGTATCCTCAACCCGGTACATTTCGGAGCCACTTTCAATCATGATTTTCCCTGCGGTTAGACAGGCGTCTAACACCGCATCAACATATCTATCTTCCATCGTAATAGTTCCTATTATCTATGTTGTTATAGGTCAACTTCTCAAGTATTCAGAAGCTGACCGCCTTTTGTCGCTACTTTTTTAACTGTGCTCCCAAAGGCAACTTCTTCCGTCTTACTTGTCACATTCAGCATTTCATGCTTCTGTGTCTTCGTAAGTACTCAGAAGCTGACCGCCTTTTGTCGCTACTTTTTTAACTGTGCTCCCAAAGCAAGCCACTCACCCTAGCTTATTTGCCTACGGAATCATTCCATTCCTCCTTGCCAAACCACGCTAGATGCTAGTGGTTTACCCGCTTTGGATCGCAACTTTTGTCGCTACTTGTTATTATTTCATCTCTTCAATATCAATAATCTTGTCAACCCAATCTCCCTCAAAGAAATCCTTCTCATGGGAAACCACAATCACGCCACCCTCATAATCGATAATCGCACGGCGTAGTGCATCCTTCGTTGCCACATCCAAATGATTCGTCGGCTCATCCAAGAATAAGAGATTACTTGGTTCGAGCATCAACTTCGCCAGCTTCACCTTCATCTGTTCCCCACCAGAAAGTGTCTTGAGCGGCGACATTGCCTGTTGACTGGTTAATCCGGTCCGCGCCAAAACAGTGCGCAGCTCCTTTTGCTTCTCATCCTCGAAGTTCTGTTGCATGAACTGGAACGGGGTCATGTTGCCATTATCCCACTTTAAATCTTGCTTGAAGTAGGCAATTCTCGTCGTTCTATTGATATCATAGCCGCCATAAATGGGCTTCAATTCACCCAACAACGTCTTCAACAGCGTGGATTTACCTATTCCATTGAATCCAGTGATCGCCACTTTCTCGCCGTTACCGACCGAGAAGTTGAATGCTTCCTCTACCAGTGCCTTGTCGTAACCAATCACCAAGTCCTGTGTTTGAAGTAAAATTCGACTAACAGTCTCAGTGTATGGGAAGCTAAATGTTGCCGCCTTGTTAATCTTCGGCGGGTCCAGTCGCTCCATACGGTTCAACTGTTTAACCCGACTCTGAGCACTCTTCGACCGCGTTCCCGCCTTGAACTTTCTGATGTAAGCCTCGGTTTTCTCAATCTTGGCCTGTTGGTTCTCGAAGGCCTTCAAATATGTCTCACGGTTAGCTTCCTTTTGTTTCAAGGCTTGCTTTAGGTTACCCTTGTACTTCGTAATTTTACCGAATTCCACATCAATAATGGAGTTCGTAATCCGTTCCAGAAAGTCGTAGTCATGGCTGACAACGATGAACGCGCCTTCGAAATTATTCAGGTAGTTGGTTAACCATTCGATGTGGTTCACATCCAAGTAGTTGGTCGGCTCGTCGAGCACCAAAACCTGCGGATTCTGCAGCAACAGCTTCGCCAGAATAATCTTCGAACGTTGACCACCGGAAAGCTGACTCACGTCATGATCATAACCGATGGCATCAAGCCCTAGTCCCGTTGCCACCTGCTCAATCTTCGTATCCAGGTCGTAAAATCCAGATTCCTCGAGCAGAGTTTGAATCTTACCGGCACGCTCCATGTCTTTGTCATCGAAAGTCTCAGCGTAATCCGCATAGAGGCGACCCATTTCCTGCTCCTTTTGAAAGAGGTCATCAAAGGCTGTTCGGAGGTATTCCTTGATGGAAACACCGGGCGTTAATTTAGCATATTGGTCCAAGTAACCGACATCCACGTTCTTTTGCCAGGAAATCTTACCCTCATCTGCATCGATTTTGCCAATCAGGATATTGATTAGTGTACTCTTACCGACGCCATTCTGGCCGGTAACACCCATGTGGTCTTCCTTATTAAAGAAGAAACCAGTATCCTTATATAATTCTTTGTCAATAAAGCTGTGAGACAGATGCTCAACAGTTAGTAAACTCATAGTTTGTTCTCCTGCTTATGCGTGCGTTCGTACTCGTGCAGCGCATTTAAAATATGCGGCCAATGCCGTTTGGGGGCGATTAATTGTAACTTACTATTATAGATAGGAAAGTCGGTTTCTGGCAACCCCGTAATTTCTGCCAAAGCTTCCGCCGTCAGATGATGCTCTTGCGCAATTCGTTTGATTGCTATCGAAGCCTTCACTCTGAAATATGACAGACTGTAAAAAACGGCAGCGACGATAATTCCGAGTAAAATCACCCATTTGATGTTCAACTGAAAGTTTCTGGTAATTATAGCAACCACTGCTATAAATGAAATGATAGCGCTGATCATTCCCAGCACAATTGGATACAGCCGTTCTCTTCTCATGATTATCCCCCATTTTAAAACATGTGTTCTCTATTAATTTGATATTTCCGATATTACAGCAATGTAACAATCGTGACGTACCACATGCGTTTTGTAACTAACTGATTATTTGTCTGCAATATACTCTCCACTATAATGATTTTTGTTCAATAAAACTTTTTCAATTTAAGGAGAGATATTATTTTATTAAAGAACAAATACTTCATCAGCATTGCAGCCACTATAGCAGTCTTCGCTGCAAGCATCAACCTACAATCAGTCTTCGCAGCACCTACTGACGAAGCTGTTGTAAGTCAAGAATTGGTTGAAGATACTATTAAACCAACACTGATCAGTCAGAAATTTGAAGCTAACAAGAATGCAGAAGCTCGCGCAGAGAAACTCGTTGCTGTTAAGGCAGAACAAAAGCGTCTTAATGACGAAGCTGCCGCTGCTGCAAAGGCTAAAGCGGAAGCCGCTGCGAAGGCCAAGGCCCAAGCAGAGGCTAAAGCTGCTGCCGCAAAGAAAGCTGCTGCCGCAAAGAAAGCTGCTGCACAAAAGGCAGCATCAACCCAAGCCGCAACCACAAACGTTTCGGGTGTGAACAAGGGAACATTCAAGATTAGTTTCTACGATCCAGCAGTCCTGGGGTCAAATATGGGTTATGGTGGCGTTGCCGCAAACCTCTCGGTTTTCCCTAAAGGAACTCGTTTGAAGATTTCGATGTCAAATGGTCAAGTATTATACAGAACCGTCAATGATACCGGTACCTTTGCATATTCAAACCCACGTCAGTTAGATGTAGCAATGCCAAATAGCTCAATTCCATCCGCTGGTATCTTATCAGCAACGGTTGAAGTTATTGGCTAACAAGTACATTATACATTTGAATAATTAATCACCAAGAGAAATACGACAGCCGAGATGACGGTTGTCGTATTTTTTATTGGATGTGAGTCCTGATACTTGTGAGAATCGTGAGGATGTCAGCGATGAGTATGATACTCAAAAACAGGTTAATTACTAGCACACTCCAGTAGATCAATAGATTGACCTTACTTGTTCTTTCCCATCTGAACGCTGAAGCAAGGTACTTTAGTGCCAGTATAAAACCCAGAAACGGAATAATGACGGAAATAATTAAAAGTACAATATTTCGCGGTTGAATATCATCAGTATTGCGGTTGTCGTCAAAATTCAACCCCGCTTCATCAGGCGCTATACCGAGCAACTCTGCAGCAGAGAGTGAATAAAGTTCACACAGCTGACCAATACGTTCCACGTCCGGATAAGATAAATTGTTTTCCCATTTTGAAATAGATTGGCGCGAAATATTCAACTTCTCTGCCACTTGTTGCTGTGAAAGGCCGGCCTGTATTCGCGCATCTCTTAATATATCAGCTCGCGCATTGATGATCCCCACTAATAATTTAGTAATTTGACAATAGCTGATAGACAGCGATTGCCACTGAGTATAGTCTTGTTTTTGTAGTTGCGCAACCACTAGTTTCTAGTCAATTTATTCGATTTGCGCTACATTTTAGTCAGTCAACGTTGATCAAAATTAAAAAAAAGAAAAGAGAAAATATTTTGAATAATAAAACAGTTCTCAAGGGAATTTTAGCATTGCTCTCACTGACTTTAGCTTTGCTTGCCCTTGTTCAATTGATTAAACATGACTATTGGCAATTCTCTTCTGACCTCATTAGTGCAATAGTTATCGGAACTGTTGCTTATCTTTCTACCACAGACAAAGATAGTACGCCTACTAGTCCAACACATAATTATGGAGATAACGAAAAGATGGTCGAACATCTAACACTAACATTATTTAATCGACTTCAACTTGTTGTTTTTGCTGTGAGTTTTATCTTATACTTTCTTACCGCCAAAAATTTTGTTTGGGGAATAATCGGTATTTTTGACTTTTCTTCCTGGGCTATCCTAATGTTGCTGGAAATTATTATTGGTATTGTCTATTCGGTGAGGAAGCAATAACGTTACTAAAGTAGTAATCAAGTGACCTTAATCGATTAACTTTTGGGTTCTCCTGCACTCAACAACAAAGCACAAAGAAGAACCATCTCCCATTTTGTAGCATGTTCGGGAGATGGTTTCTCTTTTAGTTAGAATTCTTAATAACCCTGCCACGGCATCGTATCACTATCTTTATCATATATAATATAGTTTGTGAATGCATTCAAGTCATTCCAATCAACCAACGTATTCAGGCTATTCTGTCTAGTTAATTCGTTGTCTAACTCCTCTTTATCTATACCCAGTGCACCACGGACCTTGTCCGAAACACGCTGCAGTTCGGTTGTGGCGGCAACCTGATATGCTGCTCCACCAATCCAGGCGTCGTGACCATGGATGTAAT